>NZ_BBOX01000258.1 GCF_001553455.1 Streptomyces hygroscopicus subsp. hygroscopicus | reverse complement strand
CCAGCCGAGTCCGAGGGGCCGGGCCCGCGTGCGGAGGAAGCCGTACTTCGCCGTGCGGCCGCCTCCGCACGCGGGCCCACCCCACGCAGAGCGGCTCGGAACAGTCGCAGAGCGGCTCGGAACAGTCATCAGAGCCGCTCGGAACAGTCTCGAGCCGCTCGGAACCGGCTCACAGGAGGGCGAACTGCCCCTCCGGACCCTCCTCGTGATGGTCCAGTACGGAGGCCGGGCGCCGCGCCGCCCGGGGCACCGGCAGCACCCCCACCTCCCGCAGTTCCGCCGCGTCGATCAGGGCGGCGTCCGCCAGCCGGTCGGCGAGGGCCCGCAGCTCCGGGCGCAGCTCGGCCAGCAGCGCCAGCACGGTGATCAGCTCCAGCAGCTCCGAGGTCCATGCGGACGGCCAGCGCGCCGGGCCGACCGCCTCCAGCGTGCCCGGCTCATGCGGGGCGGTGCGCCGCTCGAACCACGTCTCCAGCACCCGCACCCCGCCCGCCCGGAACTCCCACGCGGCCCGTGGCACCGGCGAGATACGGCCCTCGTCCAGCAGCAGCGCCTCCTCGTCCGGGTCGTAGTCCAGGGAGCCCGGCAGCCCGTTCGCCGGAAGCGCGGCGCGGACGTAGGGGCGCCGGCCACCCGGCATGCGCGGGCGTTCACCACGGTGCGCCCCGCGCGTATGGAGCCACAGCGCATGGCGGCCCAGCCGCACGCCCTGCTCCCACACCTCCGGGTCGGCGGTAAGAGGTACGGCGCACGGGGCGCCGCGCGCCACGGCGGCGGTCCACGCCAGGAAGTCTTCGGCGGTCACCGGGCGGCCGAGCCGGGCGGAGAGGTGAGCGAGCAGCCCGGGGGCGAGGTTGGGTTCCTGCCCGCCGGGGCGGCGGTAGAGCGGACGGATACGGCCGGGGCGGCCCGCCGGGGAGTGACCGTCCGGCAGCAGCGCCGAGAAGCTGAGCACCGGGTCCGGGTCCGGCCCGGCGGCTTCGACGACATGGATCTGCCGGTCGTCGGCCACCCGCCACAGCTCGGGCCGGGCGGCGTCGATCAGCCGGTGATCCGGCAGCAGCCACTGCTGGTCGAACGGCCCGTGCGCGATCCGCACCGGCTCGGGGCACGGCCCGTCCTCACGCGCCAGCCTGGCGGTGGAGGTGGCCTGACCGGGCAGCTGCGGAACGGAGCTGTGCAGCGTACGGGCGCGGGTCGGGCGGAACAGCGCGGCCCGTCCGGTCTCGTCCTCGGCCCGCGTCAGCCGCTCCCAGCGCGCCCTGAGCGAGGCCGCGTCCGGACCCATGACCCACGCCCGCCCGAGCCGCAACGGCCGGACGGCCCACGGCATCAGGTCCCCCAGCGGCGGCGCCTCACGTTCTCCCACGCCCGGCATGGTATCGATGCGCCCCCGCACGACGGGTGGTCCGTTCGCCCCGCCCGCGTCCGGCCGCCGCCGTCGGATGCGTGCCGCTGATGGGGGGACGGGGGCCGTGCGGTCCGTTCGGCGTGGGCTGTCTGGCCGACGTTCCGCCGACCGCCCGGCGCGACGGGCGGAGGTGAGGTGGCCCGGCGCGGCGGAGCGTGCGACGTGGCGGGGCCGAGCGTGCAAGGTGCCCGGGGCCGAGGGTCAGTCGGCCTCGAGGGTGACCGAGAACGAGAACCGGTCGCCCCGGTAGTGGATGCGGGCCACGTCCACCGCGCGCCCGCTCTCGTCGTAGGTCACCCCGGTGTAGTGCAGGATCGGGCTGAGCAGCGGCACGTGCAGCAGGCGGGAGGTCTCGGGGTCGGCCAGCCGGGCCTCCACCGTGTCCGTGATCCGGCTGATCCGCACGCCCACCACGTCCCGCAGCACCTTCGTCATCGGCCAGCGCGCGAGGTCCGCGAGGTCGATGCGGGCGGCCAGTTCGGGGCGGACCAGGTTCTCCGCCCAGTTGGTGGGCTCACCGCCGCTGCCGTCCCGGCGCAGCCGGCGGTAGGCGGTCGCCTCGTCCAGGTCGGGGAAGTACTCCGCGAGCTCGGCGGGCACCGGCGCCGGGCCGTGGTCCAGCACCGTCGTCCGCTCGCCCGACTGCTGGGCCACGATCGCGTCCACCGACCCCAGCAGCCGCACCGGCGCGGCGCGCCGCGCGCTCGGCTCGATGAAGGTGCCCCGGCGGCGGTGGCGGCTGATGAGCCCTTCGGCCTCCAGTTCCTTGAGCGCCTGCCGCATGGTGAGCACGCTGACCCCGTAGTGCTCGGCGAGCCGCTCCTCGGTCGGCAGCCGCAGCGGGTCGTGCGGGCCCCGGCCGAGTATCGAGGCCCGCAGCGACTGCGAGACCTGGTACCACAGCGGCAGCTTGCGGTTGAGGGCGAGGGAGTCGGGGGCGAAGGTGGTCACGCGGTCTCCGGTCACGGGTCACGGCGGCGGCCGTACGGCGGCGCTTCGACCGCGGCGTTCGACGGCGGCGTTCGACGACGGCGCCGGGTCAGGGGCGGAAATGACGCTCCAGACCCTGCCACACCTCGTCATAGCGCTTCTGGAGGTGATCCGCCTCCAGCGCCTGCCGGGTGGCGGTGATCGGCCAGCGGGTCTCGAACATGAAGGCCAGCCCGTCGTCCACCTTGTGCGGCGCCAGCTCGGCGGTGCTCGCCCGCAGAAAGGTCTCGTGGTCGGGGCCGTGCGCGGACATCATGTTGTGCAGCGAGCCACCGCCCGGTACGAAGCCCCCGGCGCCCCCGGTCTTCGCGTCGTACGCGCCCTCGATCAGCCCCATGTACTCGCTCATCACATTGCGGTGGAAGTACGGCGGCCGGAAGGTGTCCTCCCCGACCAGCCAGCGCGGCGCGAAGACCACGAAGTCCACGCCCGCGAGCCCGGGGGTGTCGGAGGGGGAGGTGAGCACCGTGAAGATGGACGGGTCGGGGTGGTCGTAGCTGATGGTGCCCAGCACATTGAATCGGCGCAGGTCGTACACGTACGGCAGGTGGTTGCCGTGCCAGGCGACCACGTCCAGCGGCGAGTGGTCGTACGTCGCGGCCCACAGGTTGCCGCAGAACTTGTTGATCACCTGCACCGGGCGCTCCACGTCCTCGTAGGCCGCGACCGGGGCGAGGAAGTCCCGTGCGTTCGCCAGCCCATTGGCACCGATCGGGCCGAGGTCGGGGAGGGTGAAGGGGCGGCCGTAGTTCTCGCACACATAGCCGCGCACGGACGGCTCGAGCGGCTCCACCCGGAACCGCACCCCGCGCGGGATCAGCGCGATGTGTCCCGGCTCGGCGCGCAGCGCGCCGAACTCGGTGCGCAGCAGCAGCCCGCCGCGCTCGGGGACGATCAGCAGCTCGCCGTCCGCGTCGCTGAACACCCGGTCGGTCATGGGCGCGTTGGCGGCGTAGAGGTGGATGGCCATCCCGGCGCGCTGGGTGGCGTCGCCGTTGCCGCCCAGCGTCCACAGCCCGGTGAGGAAGTCGGTGCCCTCCGGCGGCTCCGGCAGCGGATCCCAGCGCAGCCGGTTGGGGTCGGGCGCGGTCTCGGTGAACGGCGCGCCGCGCAGCGCGCCGTTCTCGATCCGGGTGAACGGCGGATGCGCGGCGGACGGCCGGATGCGGTACAGCCAGGAGCGCCGGTTGGCGGCGCGGGGCTCGGTGAAGGCGGTGCCGCTCAGCTGCTCCGCGTAGAGCCCCAGCGGCGCGCGCTGGGGGGAGTTGCGGCCGATGGGCAGTGCGCCGGGCACGGCCTCGCTGCTGTGCTCATTGCCGAATCCGGAGGCGTAGACCAGCTCTTCGGCCGTCTTGCGTGCCTGCTCGATCCCTGTGCCGCCGCCCATCGTGCGCTCCCGCCGCTCCGCCACACACCGCTGTATTCCTGCTATTCCTGTGTCAGACGATAGGAATCGAAACCCGGGTGCGTCAATGATCGGGCAGGATGGTGGCGTGCCCATACCGCCCCTCCGTCGCCATCCGGTCCAGCGTCGCAGCGCCGAGCGTCTCGGCCGCATCCTCGACGCCTGTGCCGAACTGCTCGACGAGATGAGTTACGAAGAGCTGAGCACCCGCGCCGTCGCCGAGCGGGCCAATGTCCCCATCGGCTCGGTCTACCGCTTCTTCTCCAACAAGCGGGCGATGGCCGAGGCCCTGGCCCACCGCAATCTGGACGAGTACGCCACGCGGATCACCCGGCGGCTGGCCGTCATGGACTCCGGGCCGGACGGGGGCGGCGGCTGGCGGGAGGCGATGGACGTCGTCGTCGACGAGTATCTGGCGATGAAGCGCGGGGCACCCGGGTTCGCGCTCATCGAGTTCGGGCATCCGGTCCCGTCGACCGGGCGGCCGGAGCAACCCAACCACCTGGTCGCCGACCGGCTGCGGGTGCTGCTCGCCGACCGGCTCGGGAGCGGGAGGACCGGGGGCGGCGGGAGCGGCGGGAACGGGGACGGCGGGAGCGGCGGGACCACGGGCGGCGGCGAGGGCGGCGAGGGGGACGAGGAGCGGCTGCGGGTGGCCTTCCTGCTCGCGGTCGAGGCGGCGGACGCGCTGCTGCGGCTGGCGTTCCGGATGGACCCCGAGGGCGATCCGGCGGTCGTGGCGGAGACGAAGGAACTGCTGCGCGCCTATCTGGCCCGGGTCCTGGACTGACCCCGGGCGGACGGGAGTTCGCGGCGGCATCTCCCCGACATGCCTACCAGTCGGTATGGTGAGCGGGTCCGGCGAGTGAGCCGAAGGGGCGCGCCGCTGTCGTACGGGGAGCGCGCGCAGGCCCGCAGCCACACGGGGCCCGGCACGGCCGACCGCCGGCAGGGGCACCTCCCAGCGGTGGCTGGGGGAGGCCGGGGCGCCCGGCGGCCGACCCAACCCTGAACAGGGGAGCACCCATGACCACTGCCCTGCGCATCTGCCCGCTGTGCGAGGCCACCTGCGGGCTGACCCTGACGATCGACGGGGGGAGGGTGACCGGGGCGCGCGGCGATCGCGAGGACGTCTTCAGCCGGGGCTTCATCTGTCCCAAGGGCGCCGCGTTCGGGCAGCTCGACGCCGACCCCGACCGGCTGCGGCACCCCCTGGTGCGCCGCGCCGGGCGCCTGGAGGAAACCGGCTGGGACGAGGCGTTCGCCGCCGTGGCGGAGGGGCTGGGGCCGCTGCTGCGCGAGCACGGACCGCAGTCGGTGGGGGTCGTGCTCGGGAATCCCAATGTGCACACCGTGGCCGGCGGGCTCTATCCGCCGCTGCTGCTCGGCGCGCTGCGCACCCGTAACGTCTTCACCGCCAGCACCCTCGACCAGATGCCCAAGCACGTCTCCAGCGGGCTGCTGTACGGCGACGCGGGCGCGCTGCCGGTGCCCGATCTGGACCGTACGGACCATCTGCTGATGCTCGGCGCCAACCCGCTGGACTCGGGCGGCAGCCTGTGCACCGCCCCCGACTTCCCCGGGCGGCTGCGGGCGCTGCGGCGGCGTGGCGGCCGGCTGGTGGTGGTCGACCCCCGGCGCACCCGTACGGCCGCGATGGCCGACCGCCATGTGGCGATCCGGCCCGGCACCGACGCGCTGCTGCTCTTCGCCATGGTGCAGGTGCTGTTCGCCGAGGACCTGGTGGCCCCGGGCCCGCTCGCGGCACACATCAGCGGTGTGGCGGAGGTGGGGCGGCTGGCCGCGGACTTCCCGCCGGAGACGGTGGCCGGGGCGTGCGAGGTGCCCGCCGAGGAGATCCGCGTGCTCGCCCGGGAACTGGCCGCCGCGCCCAGGGGCGTGGTGTACGGGCGGGTGGGCTCCACCACCGTCGAGTTCGGCACCCTCACCAGCTGGCTGGTCGATGTGGTCAACGTGCTCACCGGACAGCTGGACCGGCCCGGCGGCATGATGTTCCCGCTCTCGGCGACGGGCCGGCGGGAGCGCCCGGCGCGGCCCGGCAAGGGGTTCGCGCTCGGCCGCTGGCACAGCAGGGTCAGCGGGCACCCCGAGGCCAAGGGGGAGCTGCCCGTCGCCGCGCTCGCCGAGGAGATCGGGACCCCGGGTGCGGGGCGGATACGGGCGCTGCTGGCGATCGCGGCCAACCCGGTGCTCTCCGCGCCGGACGGCGACCGTCTCGACCGGGCCCTGGCCGGGCTCGACTTCATGGTCAGCGTCGATCCGTACCTCAACGAGACCTCGCGCCACGCGCATGTGGTGCTGCCCCCGCCCCCGCCCAGCCGGAGCCCCCACTTCGACTACGCCTTCAACGGCCTGTCGGTGCGCAACCAGGTCCGCTACAGCCGCCCCGCCATCCCGTTGGAGGCGGACCGGATGAGCGAGAGCGACATCCTGGCCCGGCTGGTGCTGTGCGTGAGCGGCCACGGCGGCGCCGATCCGGCGGCGGTGGACGCGATGGCGATCGAGCGGACCCTCGGCAAGGAGACCGCCGACCCGGCGTCCCCGGTGTACGGGCGCGAGCCCGCCGAACTGGCCGCCCGGCTGACCGGGGTGGACGGCCCCGAGCGCCGGCTGGACATGATGCTGCGGCTGGGCCCGTACGGCGACGGGTTCGGCGCCGATCCCGACGGGCTGAACCTGGAGAAGCTGCTTGCCCATCCGCACGGCATCGACCTGGGCCCGCTGCGGCCCCGGCTGCCGGGGCTGCTGAAGACCCGCAGCGGGACGGTGGAGTTGTGCCCGGTGCCGCTGGCCGCCGATGTGGACCGGCTGCGCCGGGCGCTGGCCGACCGGCCCTCGGGGCTGCTGCTGGTCGGCCGCCGCCATCTGCGTTCCAACAACAGCTGGATGCACAACGTCCCGGCCCTGATGGGCGGCAGCAACCGCTGCACGCTCCAGGTGCACCCCGAGGACGCCGCCCGGCTGGGCCTGGCCGACGGCGGTCTGGCGCGGGTCAGGGGCGACGGCGGGGAGCTGGAGGTGCCGGTCGAGGTGACGGACGCGGTACGCACCGGAGTGGTGAGCCTGCCGCACGGCTGGGGCCACGACCGTCCCGGTGTCCGGCTGTCCGTGGCCGGGGCGCGTCCCGGGGTCAACGTCAACCAGCTCATCGACGGTTCCCGGCTGGACCCGCTCTCGGGGACGGCGGTGCTCAATGGCCACCCGGTGCAGGTCTCCCCCTCGCCACTGCACTGACCTGGGGTTTTGCGCTTATTGCTCACACGTCAAGACCTTGTTAACGCAAAGTTGCCCCACCTAACGTCACCTCGACCGCCAAAAGCTGGGGGAGTTCAAAGGCGAACGTGAGGTAGCCAACTATGCTGACCATCCTCGGCTTCGTCATGATCGCGACATTTCTTGTCCTGATCATGATGAAGAAGATGTCCCCGATGGGCGCCCTGGTGCTCATCCCCGCGCTGTTCTGCGTACTCGTCGGGAAGGGGGCGCACCTGGGGGACTACGTCCTCGACGGGGTCGGTGATCTCGCACCCACGGCCGCCATGCTGATGTTCGCGATCATCTACTTCGGGGTGATGATCGACGTCGGTCTCTTCGACCCGATCGTCCGGCTCATCCTGCGGTTCTGCAAGGCGGACCCGATGCGGGTGGTGGTCGGCACGGCGATCCTCGCGGCGATCGTCTCGCTCGACGGCGACGGCTCCACCACCTTCATGATCACCGTATCCGCCATGGTGCCGCTCTACCGGCGGCTGAAGATGAGCCTGGTGGTGATGACCGGTGTCGCGGCCACGGCCAACGGCGTGATGAACACGCTGCCGTGGGGCGGACCGACCGCCCGCGCCGCCACCGCGCTCAAGGTCGACGCCACCGACATCTTCGTGCCGATGATCCCGGCCCTCGCGGTCGGACTGCTCTTCGTCATCGCCCTCGCCTACGGCCTGGGGCTGCGGGAACGCAAGCGGCTGGGCGTGCTGACGCTGGACGACGTCACCGCGGGCGACCCCGAGCAGGTGCTGGTCGGCGCGGGCACCGGCGGCAAGGGCACCAAGGTCACCAAGGGCGGCAAGGCCACCAAGAGCACCAAGGCCGGGCGGACCGGTGGCGGCGCGGGCTCCGTTACCGGCGCGGAGTCCGCCGCCGGCGGCCCGGCGGCGGGCGCCCCGGACGCCCCGGGCCTCTCCGACGACGACGAGTTCAAGGGCCTGGACCCGCACCGCGCCACCCTGCGCCCCAAGCTCTACTGGTTCAACGCGGCCCTGACCGTCGCCCTCCTGACCTTGATGATCATGGAGACCCTGCCCATCCCGGTCCTCTTCCTGCTCGCCGCCGCCATCGCGCTCACCGTCAACTTCCCGCACATGCCGGACCAGAAGGCCCGGATCGCCGCACACGCCGAGAACGTCGTCAACGTCTCCGGAATGGTCTTCGCCGCCGCCGTCTTCACCGGTGTCCTCACCGGCACCGGCATGGTCGAGCACATGGCCCGCTGGCTGGTCGACGGTGTCCCCGAGGGCATGGGCCCGCACATGGCCCTCGTCACCGGTGTGCTCTCCCTCCCGCTCACCTACTTCATGTCCAACGACGGCTTCTACTTCGGCATCGTGCCGATCCTCGCCGAGGCGGGGGCGGCGCACGGGGTCTCCGCGGTGGAGATCGCCCGCGCCTCGATCGCCGGGCAGGCCCTGCACATGTCGAGCCCGCTGGTCCCCGCCGTCTACGTCCTGGTCGGCATGGCGAAGGTGGAATTCGGCGACCACACCCGGTTCACCGTGAAATGGGCGGCGCTCACCTCACTGGTGGTGCTCGCCGCGGCCCTCGCCTTCGGCATCATCTGAGCCATGGAGAGTCCGAAGCCCGGTAGGGGCTGGCTGCTGCGCCTGGTCATCGCCTTCTCGTTCACCCAGGGGGCGGTCAGCATGGCCCGGCCCGCCGTCTCCTACCGGGCGCTGGCACTCGGCGCCGACGCCCGCGCGGTCGGTGTCATCGCCGGTGTCTACGCCCTGCTGCCGCTGTTCGCCGCCGTACCGCTGGGGCGGCGCACCGACCACGGGCGGTGCGCCCCGCTGCTGCCCGTCGGCGTCGCGCTCATCGCCACCGGCTGCGTGTTCAGCGGCACGGCCGGATCACTGCCCGCGATGGCCGCGTGGAGCGGGGTCATGGGCCTCGGTCACCTGTCGTTCGTCATCGGCGCCCAGTCCATCGTGGCCCGCCAGAGCGCCCCGGACGAACAGGACCGCAACTTCGGCCACTTCACCATCGGCGCCTCGCTCGGCCAGCTCATCGGGCCCATCGCGGCCGGTCTGGTGGTCTCCGAACAGGACGGCGCGATGGGGCGCACCAGCGCCGCCGCGCTGTTCGTCGCCGCCGCCCTCGCGGCCTTCTCCGTCACCTCGCTGTGGCGTATCGAGCGCCGCCCGTCCGGGGCGGCGGCCGCGCCCGCCGCCAAGGCCGCCACCCGGAAGGTCTCCGTACGGTCCATCCTGACCACCCGCGGCGTCGCCGCCGGCATGGTCATCAGCCTCGCCGTGCTCTCCGCCACCGACATCCTCACCGCCTATCTGCCGGTCGTCGGCGAACAGCGCGGTATCTCGCCCACGGTCGTCGGGGTGCTGCTCAGCCTGCGCGCCGCCGCCACCGTGGCCTGCCGGCTCGCCATCACCCCGATGATCCGGCTGATGGGCCGCACCGTCCTGATGGCCGTCAGCTGTCTGGGCTCCGCGCTGCTGTGCGCGGGCATCGCCCTGCCGGTGCCCGCCTGGGTGCTCGGGGTCCTGCTGGCCGGGCTCGGCTTCTGCCTCGGCGTCGGACAGCCGCTGTCGATGACGACCGTCGTCCAGGCCGCTCCGGAGGGGGCGCGCAGCACGGCCCTCGCGCTGCGGCTGACCGGCAACCGCCTCGGCCAGGTCGCGGCGCCCGCGTCCGCCGGTGTGCTCGCGGGGCTCGCGGGCACGGCCGCCCCCTTCGTCATGCTGGGCGGGCTGCTCCTGGTGTCGGCGGCGATAGCCGTACGACCCGTCAGGCGACGCCTCCCACAGGGCCCGCCGGAGGGACGCGGGCGGCCCACGACGGCGGCCGACGTCCCGGCCTCGAGGACGGGCGGGACGACGAGGGGAGGCGGGGCGGTGGCCGGTGGGACGGGGGAAGGCGGGGCGGTGGCCGGAGGGACGGGGACCGGCGGAACGGAAACCGAGGCGACGGGGCCCGACGAAACGACGGTCGACAGGACGGGGGCCGACGGGACGAAGGCCGACCGGAGCGGCCCCGCGTGACCCGGCCGCCCGCCGGTGTTCGTCGTGTGACGGCCGGTCCGCGCCCCGGCGCCCGGGGCGTCCGCCGGGTGCTAACCGGCGTCCGGCCCCGCGCCGTCCTGGGACACCATGGCCAGCCAGGACGCGTGCGCCGTGCCGAACGGTTCGGCGCCGCTTCCCACCGCCTCCAGCAGCCACCGCCCCGACGCCTCGGCCTCCGCGACGACCTCCGCCGGGTATCCGTACCGCACCTGGTGCTCGGCGAACTCGTCCTGGTCGATCATCAGGGTCGTGCCGTCCGTCCGCTTGCGGATGACGTCGAGGTCCAGGTCGACCATCGTGACCTCGTCCGGGGAGACCCACTGTAGCGGTGTGGTGATGTCGCAGTAGATCTCGGTCTCCCGGGGCGCGGCGTTGAAGACCGCGGTCCACCACGCCGCCCGCGGGAAGAGGAGCACATGGGCGACGTCGAGCCTGACGTCGGGGCCGTGCCCCTTGCGCATGACGGAGTCGGCCGGAAGGCCGAGCCACACCCCGTGTTCGTCCTCGCCCAGCCTGCGCATGCGCAGGTTCCAGTGCAAAGAGCCGTCGTACTTGCGGTAGTTGACCTGCACCAGCCTGCGCATGGGGCGATCCTAGCCCCGAACCCCCGCCCTCACCTGGAGTTTTCCGGGTACCACAGGGCCAGTCCGGCCACCAGCGCCCGCAGTCCCGTCTCGACGGCGCCCTCGTCCACCCGCTCCTGGTGGTCGGCGAGCGGACGCGCCTGGCCCGGACGGGGATGGTCCGCGGGCCTCACCGGGGTCCCGGCCTTCTGAACCGCTTGCCGCGCCGCTTCCGGCCCGGCCTCGGCGCTAAGCGCTTGCTCACCGTCCATGTAGGGTGTCCGCCATGGACGCGGAGCCGAAGAACACCGGGGGCAAGGCCGAGCCCTGGGGCGACATCACGCCCGACGCCGCACGGCGGCTGGTGAACGCCGCCGTGCACGCTTTCGCCGAGCGTGGTTACCACGCCACCACCACCCGGGACATCGCGAGCCGCGCCGGAATGAGTCCGGCCGCCCTCTACATCCACTACAAGACCAAGGAAGAGCTGCTCTACCAGATCAGCAAGGTCGGCCATGAGCGGGCCCTGGAGATCCTGGAGCGGGCGCGGGACAGCGGCGGCGCCCCCGCCGAGCGGCTCGCCGACGCCGTCCGCTCCTTCGTCCGCTGGCACGCCGAACACCATATGACCGCGCGGGTGGTGCAGTACGAGCTCGGCGCGCTCGCCGAGGAGCACCACGCCGAGGTCATCGCCGTCCGCAAGGCCACGGACGGGGCGGTGCGCTCGATCATCGAGGACGGGGTGGCGGCGGGCGACTTCGACGTCCCGGACGTCCGCGGCACCACGGTCGCCGTGCTGTCCCTGTGCATCGACGTCGCGCGCTGGTTCAACGCCCGCGGGCGCAGCACCCCCGACGAGGTCGGCGACCTCTACGCGGGGCTGGTGCTGCGCATGGTGGGCGGCTCCGGCGGCCGGGGGTGACGGCGGCCAGGTGGCCGCCAGGGGTGACGGCCACCGGGAGCGGCGGCGGCCGGGGGTGACGGAGCCGCCAGAGGGAGAAGGCGGCGGCTGACGGCCGCGCGGCCGTCAGCCGTGGACGGCGGTGGCCATCGGCGTCGCGGCGCCTGCTCGCCGCGGCCATCGTTCGTCGCGGCTCTCGGCCTCGCGGCCCCTGCCCGCCGCGGCCGTCAGCCGTAGAAGTAGCCGTCAGCCGTAGAAGTGGCCGTCAGCCGTAGAAGCGGACGACGGACTCCGCCACGCACGCCGGCTTGTCGCCGCCCTCCCGCTCCACGGTCACCGCCAGCGTCATCTGCACGCCGTCCTTGACCTCGGTGACCTCCATGATCCGGCCCGTGGCGCGCAGCCGGGAGCCGACCGGGACGGGGGAGGGGAAACGGACCTTGTTCACGCCGTAGTTGATGCCCATCCGCACGTTCTCGACCCGCAGCAGTTGCGGGGTGAACGACGGCAGCAGGGACAGCGTCAGATAGCCGTGCGCGATCGTGGTGCCGAACGGGCCGGCGGCCGCCTTCTCCGCGTCCACGTGGATCCACTGGTGGTCGCCGGTGGCGTCGGCGAACAGATCGACACGCTTCTGGTCGATCTCCAGCCAGTCGCTGGGGCCGAGTTCCTCGTCGACCGCCATGAGCAGCTCATCGGGTGAGGTGAAGATCCTGGGCTCTGCCATGCGTACCTCCCGGGCAACCATTCACTAAGCGACTGCTCAGCATGCTCGGCCGCCCCGCGCCCTGTCAACGCGGCCCGCGCCGACGCGGTCGTCAGGGGAGGTCGGCGCGCTCGCCGGCCGCCCGGTGCGGGACTCCGGCGAGCGCTCTCCCGGCCGGACGGGGCCGGGTGTCATACGGTGGCGTACCGGCTCTCCCGGACCGCGCGCCGGGCCGCCGAAAGGGCCTCGGTGGTCAGCAGCGGCAGCGGCACCACGATGCCGCAGTCCCCGCAGACCGGCCCGGCCGACGGATAGCGGTCCAGGTCCTCGCGCCAGATCAGGTCCTGCCGGGCGCAGACCGGGCAGGCCGACCCCGGACCCGCCTCCATGGCCACGATCAGCCGTCGCAGCACGTCCGCGAGGCGGCCGTCGGGATGGGTCTGGGGGTTTTCGCAGGGGATGATGTCGCATCCGCCCCAGGTGCGCAGATGCCAGTCGTCGACGGCGCTCGGCTGGCGGATGCCGAGGAGTTTCTCCTGCCTGCGCCGGGCGGCGAAGTCCGCCTCGTACGCGAGCCACAGCGTGCGGGCCTCCTCGAGCTCCTCCAGAGCCGTGAGCAGGCGCAGGGGGTCCGGCCTACGGTCCTCCGGGGCGATCCCGGAACGGGTGCACAGATGGTGCCAGGTCGCCCGGTGCCCGTACGGCGCGAACCGCTCCAGGCATTTGCGCAGCGATGTGCGCCGGGCGGTGATGTGTCTGCGTGGATTGCGAACTTCACGTGCGAGTGCTCTGAAACCGGCCACTTCTAACCACCTCCGCGAGTGCGGACCCGACTCGTTGTCGAATGGACGTAACGCAGCGCGATCCGGATCCATCGAATTCCCCGGATCTTCTCCGGCAGTCCTCACCCGGCTTCCGGAGCGGTGAAGTTGACGTCCGCTCATCTTCCGGCCCGCTCATACCGCCGGTAACCTCCGTCCGACGGCAACCGGGAGGAGCGGACATGCGACGACGAACCCCCAGGCCCACCAGAACCCGCAAGCTCACCAGTACCGTGCTCGCCGCGGCCGCCGCGCTCGGCCTCGGGGTCGCCCTCGCGGCCCCGGTGCCGCAGCAGGCCCGCGCGGAACCCGCCGCGGCGGCCGGTACCGACTACTGCCGCGGCCAGTGCTCCGACATCCTCCCGCCGGGCGCGACCGGCAACGCCACCCTCGCCGACATCCTCGCCAACCGGGTGCTGGGCACCCACCCCGCGCACAGCACCGACCAGCTCGGCCCGTACGCCGACCTGGCCGGCGGTTACCCCACCCTCACCGACGACAAGCTGGCCGGCTTCTTCAACGACTCCTCCTTCGGGGTCCCCGCCGACCAGGTCGCCTCCGTGACCAGACCGCGCGACGACGTCACGATCACCCGCGACAAGAAGACCGGTGTCCCGCACATCCAGGGCACCACCCGCGAGGGCACCGAGTTCGGCGCCGGATACGCCGCCGCCCAGGACCGGCTGTGGCTGATGGACCTCTTCCGCCACGTGGGGCGCGGCGAACTGACCTCCTTCGCCGGCGGCGCCCCCGCCAACCAGGGCCTGGAACAGGACTTCTTCCGCCAGGCGCCGTACACCGAGGCCGACTACCAGGCGCAGATCGACTACATCCTCGGCCACGGCGGAGAGCGCGGCCGCCAGGCGCTGGCCGACGCCCAGGCGTACGTCGACGGCATCAACGCCTACGCCAAGAAGGCGAAGGACGGCCGGTACTTCCCCGGTGAGTACGTGCTCACCGGCCATATCGACGCGATCACCAACGCCGGCGAGATCCAGCCGTTCCGGCTCACCGACCTGATCGCCCTCGCCTCCGTGGTCGGCGCCCTCTTCGGCAACGGCGGGGGCGGCGAGGTGGAGGGCGCGCTCTCGCTGCTGGCCGCCCAGCAGAAGTACGGCCTCGCCGAGGGCACCGAGGTGTGGGAGTCCTTCCGGGAGCGCAACGACCCGGAGGCGGCGCTGACCGTGCGCGACGGCAGCTTCCCGTACGCGGGCCGGCCCGCCTCGCCCCGGGGCGTCGCCCTGCCCGACGCCGGTTCGGTCACCCCCGAACAGCTCGTCCACGACCGCGAGGGCGGCGCCGCCACCACGGCCCGCACCGAGGTGGGGGCCCCGAAGTCGCTCGAGCGGCTGCGCGGCATCTACGACGACGGGGTGCTGCCCCGCGACCTGTTCAGCCGGAAGAAGGGCATGTCCAACGCGCTCGTCGTCTCCGGCAAGTACACCGCGAGCGGCCATCCGGTGGCCGTCTTCGGCCCGCAGACCGGCTACTTCGCCCCGCAGCTGCTGATGCTCCAGGAACTCCAGGGCCCGGGGATCAGCGCCCGCGGCGCCTCCTTCGCGGGCGTGGGGATGTACGTCCAGCTCGGCCGTGGCCAGGACTACGCCTGGAGCGCCACCACCTCGGCCCAGGACATCACCGACACCTACGCGGTCCAGCTGTGCTCCCCGGACGGCTCCGCGCCGTCCAAGGACTCCACGTACTACCGCTACCACGGCGCCTGCCTGCCGATGGAGAAGCTGGAGCGGCGCAACGCCTGGAAGCCCACGCTCGCCGACTCCACCGCCGCCGGCTCGTACCGGATGCAGGTCTACCGCACCGCGTACGGGCTGGTGACCCACCGCGCGACCGTCGGCGGCGAGCCGGTGGCCTACACCGTGCTGCGCTCCACCTACCGCCACGAGGCCGACTCCATCATCGGCTTCCAGATGCTCAACGACCCCGGCTACGTCACCGACGCCGCGTCCTTCCAGCGCGCGGCCCAGAACATCAACTACACCTTCAACTGGTTCTACGCCGACTCCCGGCAGACCGGCTACTACAACAGCGGGCTCAACCCGGTGCGCGCCGCGCACGTCGATCCCTCGCTGCCGGTCAGGGCCGAGGCCGGGTACGAGTGGCGGGACTTCGACCCCACGGACAACACCGCCGCCGCCACCCCGCCCGCCGAGCACCCGCACTCCATCGACCAGGACTACTACATCAGCTGGAACAACAAGCTGGCCAAGGACTACGGCGCGGCCGGCTTCGGCAACGGCTCGGTGCACCGCGGCAACCTGCTCGACGACCGGGTGCGCGCCCTGGTCCGCAAGGGCGGTGTCACCCGCTCCGCGCTCACCCGGGCCATGGCCGAGGCCGCCGTCACCGATCTGCGCGGTGAGGACGTGCTGCCCGAACTGCTGAAGGTGCTGCGCTCGAGCCCCATCGACGACCCCGACCTGGCCGGTGCGGTGCAGCGGCTGGACTCCTGGGAGTCGGCGGGCTCACAGCGCCGCGAGACCAGCCCCGGCTCGCACACCTACGGGCACGCCGACGCGGTGCGGATCATGGACGCCTGGTGGCCGCTGCTGGTCGAGGCCGAGTTCAGACCGGGACTGGGCGATGGCCTGTACGACGCCCTGCGCGCCAATCTGACGGTCGACGAGGCGCCCTCGGCCGGACACGGCCCCACCGGCTCGCACGCCGGGTCCTCTTTCCAGTACGGCTGGTGGTCCTATGTCGACAAGGACCTGCGCACGGTCCTCGGCGAGGACGTGAAGGGTCCGCTGGCCCGGCCCTACTGCGGCGGCGGGGACCTGAACGCCTGCCGTGACGCCCTGCTGACCAGCCTGAAGACGGCCGTCGGGAAATCCGCCGGCCAGGTCTACCCCGGTGACGACAACTGCTCCGCGGGCGACCAGTGGTGCGCCGACGCCATCGTCCAGCGGCCGGTCGGCGGACTGACCCACAACAAGATCAGCTGGCAGAACCGGCCCACCTTCCAGCAGGTCGTGGAGTTCCCGGCGCATCGCTGAGGCGACCGGGGCGGGGTCCCGCATCCGGCGGGGCCCCGCCCCGGGCCTGGGGCCCGTCGTCACAGGGGGCGTCCCGCTCCCGGCGCCCGGCACGGCACCTCGCCGCGGTGCCGTATCGCGCGGGCCCTGGGGCCTGTTGTGTCGCTGGTGGCGGTGGAGCGGGTGAGGAAGGCGAAATCGACGGCCCGGGCCGCCGCACCGCAGTGGGCCACCACCCCGGGCCAACGCGACGGGTCGCCGCCCTCGGGGGCGAAAGTGCTGGTCACGGCCACTAGGGTCCGCTCCCGATCCGGGCCGCGCGCAGCACCAGCCGGGCCAGCTCCGCATGGCAGATGTCGCTGTGCGCGCCGACCGGCGGCACACCGTGCCGTACCACCTCCGAGACATCGACGCTCACCCAGCCCTCGGCCGGGAACGGCCCGTCCAGCGCCTCGGCCAGGTCCAGCCGCCGGGAGCCGTCCACCCCCCGCACGCCGTCGTACCCGATCGCCCCCCAGCGGGTGTCGCCCGGCAGCGCGGAGGCGTCGTCCCCGGACATCCGCGACGCCACCGGGTACAGCAGGCCCAGTCCGGTGTCATGGCGCGAATGGCAGGCCACCACGGGCCCGCCGACCCGGTGCGCGGCGGCGCGCAGCGCACCGGGACGGCCGCTGGCGTGCGGCGGCGTCTCGGCGAAGGCGTCGTGCGAGAACGCCCCCTGGAGCAGGGTCAGCGACGCCACCGAGGCCCGCTCCGGCAGCCCGGTCAGCGCGTACGACACCAGCCGGGCGCCGGAGCTGTGGCCGATCAGATGCAGCCGCGGGGCGGACCGGAGGGCCGTGAGGGCGCCGAGCACCGGGCCGAGACCCTCGCGCCCGACCGTGCCGGCCCGCCGCTTCAGCACGTAGTACGTGCTCTGGCGGAGCAGTTCGTGCGCCCCGTCCCAGAGCCCGTGGAGCCTGTCGGACCCGTGGAGCCTGCCGGACCCGTCGAGCCCGTCGAGTCCGTCGAGTGCGCCGGACCCGTCGAGCCCGCCGTCGGGTAAGGGCAAGGCGTGGTCCTCGGCGTCGGTCTTGTCGCGCGCCTCGGCGAGCGCGGCGGCGAACCGCTCACAGACCTCCGCCACGTCCTCCCCGAACATCGCCGGTACGCCGTCCTCTTCCGGGGCCGAGGGGTCCGCCGGGGGGCCGGGCTCCCCGCGCACCCCCACCAGCCCGCGCACCAGCACCCCGAACTCGTCCAGCGCTGCGAGCCGTTCGGACCGCTCGTCCAGCAGCTCGGCCAGGCGTGCCACGATCTGCCGCCGCCCGGGAAAGACCGCCTCGAGCGCCGCCCGGGTCTCCGCGTCGAGGCCCGGGCGCGCACCGGGCGCCGGTTCCCGGGGGAAGCCCGCGAGCGATTCGTCGGCGAACCGCATCGACGGCCACACCACCCCCACATAGCCGAGCCTCGCCGGGCCCGCCTCGCCGAGCAGTTCCGGGAAGGGTGCGAAGAAGCGGTCGTGGAGCCGGGTGGCCATGGCCCGGGTGTTGTGCCAACTGTGGGAGAACACCACCAGGTCGGTGAGTTCCCGCTGTGCGGTCTGTTCCAGCAGCCGGTCCCGCTGCCGGGTGTCAACGTCCCCGTCGGCGTCGAATCTCAGCTCCCAGTACGGCCGTACGCTCATCCCCGTCATCGCTGTTCCCCCTTGCCTGGTCCGTTGTGCGTGCATGGTCCCAACCGCCCTGACCGCTGGCCATACGACACGCGTACGGTCGCCGTCGGATCATCGGCCAGCCGCTCGACTTACCCGGAACTGATCACCGCGGCCGAGACCGACACCGTGCCGTACGGCCTGCAGGACCGGAGCCGGAGGTGCTGGTCGGGGTGTACGCAGTGGCCGGGGAGCGGGCCGCGCGGGGCGCCGGTCATCCGCTCGGCGCGCGGTGGGACGCGCTCGCCGGGGAGAAACGCCCTCCGGCGCGGTGTCATGCGCACGGAGCGGCCCGGCCGGTCACCCGCCGGCCGGCCGCCGGGCCTCTTCCGCTGACACATACCGACTGGTTAGTCTGCTGCGTCGGAAGCCGATCCGAGCCGATCCGAGGAGCGTTGCGATCGTGGATACCCTGCGCGGGGCGCGTGTTGTGGTCACCGGGGCGGGCGGCGGCATAGGCGCCGCTCTCGCCCGGCGCTTCACCGCCGAGGGCGCCCGGGTCGTGGTCAACGACCTCGACGCCGCCAAGGCCGCGGCCATCGCCGAGGAGATCGGCGGGGCCGCCGTCCCCGGGGACGCCTCCGTGGTGGTGCCCGCGGCCCGCGCGGCGCTCGGCGGCACCATCGACATCTTCTGCGCCAACGCGGGCGTGGGCCACGGCGGCGGCCCCGAGGCCGACGAGGAGCTGTGGCAGCAGTCCTGGGACGTCAATGTGATGGCCCATGTGCGGGCCGCCCGCGAGCTGCTGCCCGAGTGGCTCGAGCGCGGCAGCGGCCGCTTCGTCGCCACCGTCTCCGCCGCCGGACTGCTCACCATGGTCGGCTCGGCGCCGTACAGCGTCTCCAAACACGCCGCGCTCGCCTTCGCCGAATGGCTCTCGGCCACCTACCGCCACCGCGGCATCGGCGTCCACGCCGTCTGCCCGCAGGGGGTGCGCACCGACATGCTGACCGGCACCGGCACCGCCGGGGAGCTGGTGCTGGCGCCCACCGCGATCGAGCCGGAGCAAGTCGCCGACGCCGTCCTGGCGGGCATCGCCGAGGAGCGCTTCCTTATCCTCCCGCACCCCGAGGTGGCCAGGCACTACGCGGCCCGCGCCGGTGACACCGACCGCTGGCTGGGCGGCATCAACAAGCTGCAGCGCAAGCTCGAGGCGCTCGAGGGGGCCTGACGCGAGAGCGAACGGTCCCCGGCCGCGGACGCCGGTGCTCCGTACCCCGGCGTCCGCGAACCTGCGCCCACCATCCCCACCCCCACCCCCACCCAGACAGGGCCGCACCCATGACCACGTACCAGGACCAGCCATGGCTCGCCCAGTTGACCGAGGCGCAGCGCCGGACGATCACCCCGCGGCCGAGCCCGCTGCATGCGTTCCGGGACGCCGTGCGCACCTCCCCCGGCCATCCGGCGCTCGCCTACTTCGACGGACGGCTGACCTACCGGGAGGTGGACGAGCTGTCCGACGGCATAGCCGGCCATCTCGCCGAGCGCGGCTTCCGGCCCGGCGACCGGCTCGCGATCATGCTCCAGAACACCCCGCACTTCGTGCTCGCGCTGCTGGGGGCGTGGAAGGCGGGCGGTACGGTCGTCCCGGTCAACCCCATGTACAAGGGCGCGGAGCTCGGGCACATCCTCGGTGACGCCGAGGTGAGTGCCCTGGTCTGCTCCCGCCACGCCTGGGAGGACTACGTCCGGGGGACGGCCGCCGCGTCCCCGGTGCGCATCGCCCTCACCGCCGACGCCCGCGACCTGCAGACCCGCGACGACGAACGGGTGCTGCGCGATGAGCCCATCCCCGTCCCCGAGGACACCGAGGACCTCCTCGACGCCGCGCGGGCCGGCGCCCGCCCGCCGTCCGTCCCGCCACCCGGCACCGATGACATCGCGCTGATCAGCTACACCTCCGGGACCAGCGGCACCCCCAAGGGGGCCATCAACACCCACGGCAACATCTCCTACAACGCCGACCGGCAGCATCTCCTCCACGAGCTGCCCGCCGGTTCGACGCTCTTCGCGCTGGCTCCGCTGTTCCACATCACCGGCATGGTCTGCCAGCTGTGCGCGTGCCTGGCCGGGGCGGGCACCCTCGCGCTGGCCTACCGCTTCGAGACCGGGGTCGTCCTCGACGCCTTCGCCGAGCACCGCCCCGCCTACACCGTGGGCCCGTCCACCGCCTTCATGGCGCTGATGGCCCATCCGCAGGCCACCCGCGACCACTTCTCGTCGTTCCGGATCATCTCCTCCGGCGGCGCCCCGCTGCCGCCCGCGCTGGTCGAGCGGTTCCAGACCACCCTCGGCCCCTATCTGCACAATGGCTACGGACTCACCGAGTGCACCGCGCCCTGCGCCAGCGTCCCGCCCGGGGTCCGGGCCCCCGTCGACCCGGTCTCCGGCACCCTCGCCGTCGGTGTCCCCTCGGCCGATGTGGTCGTGCGCATCGTGGACGAGGCGGGGGAGGACGTGCCGTTCGGCGAGCAGGGCGAGATCGCCGTCCGCGGCCCGATGGTGGTGCCCGGCTACTGGCGGCGCCCGGAAGCGACCGAGGCCACCCTCCCCGACGGGGAACTCCGCACCGGCGACATCGGTTTCATGGACGAGGGCGGCTGGCTGTACGTGGTCGACCGCAAGAAGGACATGATCAACGCGTCGGGCTTCAAGGTGTGGCCGCGCGAGGTCGAGGATGTGCTCTACACTCACCCCGCCGTGCGGGAGGCGGCCGTCGTCGGCAAACCCCACGCGTACCGCGGCGAGACGGTCAAGGCGTACGTGAGCCTCCGGTCCGGGGCCGGGGCCACACCGGATGAGCTGTCCGCGTACTGTGCGGAGCGGCTGGCCGCGTACAAATACCCGCGCGAGGTGGAGATCCTGCCCGAGTTGCCGAAGACGGCCAGTGGCAAGATCCTCCGGCGGGAGCTGCGAGGATAAGAGAGAGAAGAGGAAGAGAACGGGTGGCGACGATGGCCAGAGCGACGGTCGGCGACGGACAGCCGGTACCACAGCGGCTGCTGGCCGCTGCCACCCGCCTCTTCGCGGAGCGCGGCTACGACCGGACGTCCGTACAGGAGATCGTCGAGGCGGCGGGTGTCACCAAGGGCGCGCTCTACCACTACTTCGGCTCCAAGGACGATCTGCTCCACGAGATCTACGGCCGGGTGCTCCGGCTCCAGCAGGAGCGTCTGGACGCCTTCGCCGACGCGGATGCCCCGGTGGAGCGGCGGCTGCGCGACGCGGCGGCCGACGTGGTGGTCACCACCATCGAGAACCTCGACGACGCCACCATCTTCTTCCGCTCCATGCACCAGCTCAGCCCGGAGAAGCACAAGCAGGTGCGCGCCGAGCGCCGCCGCTACCACGAGCGGTTCCGCGCGCTGATCGAGGAGGGCCAGCGGACCGGGGTGTTCAGCTCCCGGACCCCGGCCGACCTGGTGGTGGACTACCACTTCGGCTCGGTCCACCACCTGGGCACCTGGTACCGGCCCGGCGGACCACTGGGCCCCCAGGAGGTCGCCGACCACCTGGCCGACCTGCTGCTGCGCGCGCTACGGCCCTGAGCGGGCCGCGCGGTGGGGCGAGGCGGGGGCGGCCGCGGGCTGAGGTGGGCCGGGACGGGGTGGGGC
>NZ_BBOX01000257.1 GCF_001553455.1 Streptomyces hygroscopicus subsp. hygroscopicus | reverse complement strand
GCGCCCCACCCCGTCCCGGCCGTCGGCCGGTCACCGGTAGCGCTTCAACTCCCGGCGGGCCAGCGAGCGCTGGTGCACCTCGTCCGGGCCGTCCGCGAGCCGCAGGGTGCGGGCCGCCGCCCACAGCTCGGCCAGCGGGAAGTCCTGGCTGACTCCGCCCGCGCCGTGCAGCTGCACCGCCCGGTCCAGGATCTCCACCACCGTGCGCGGTGTCGCGATCTTGATCGCCTGGATCTCGGTGTGCGCCTCGCGGTTGCCCACCGTGTCCATCAGCCAGGCCGTCTTCAGCACCAGCAGCCGCAGCTGCTCGACCGCCACCCGCGCGTCCGCGATCCACTCGTGCACCTGGCCCTGCTGGGCGAGCGCCTTGCCGAAGGCGGTACGGTCCACGGCCCGTCGGCACATCAGCTCGATACCGCGCTCGGCCATGCCGATCAACCGCATGCAGTGGTGGATCCGGCCGGGGCCGAGGCGGGCCTGGGCGATGGCGAAACCGCTGCCCTCCTCGCCGATGAGATTGCCCACCGGCACCCGCGCCCGGTCGAAGACCACCTCGGCGTGGCCGCCGTGGTAGTGGTCCTCGTAGCCGTACACCCGCATCGCCCGCCGCACCTCGACCCCCGGGGTGTCGCGCGGCACCAGCACCATCGACTGCTGACGGCGCACATCGGCGCCCTCCGGGTCGGTCTTGCCCATCACGATGAAGATCTTGCAGTCGGGGTTCATCGCCCCGGAGATGTACCACTTGCGCCCGGTGATGACGTAGTCGTCGCCGTCGCGCTCGATCCGGGTCTCGATGTTGGTCGCGTCGGACGAGGCGACCTCCGGCTCGGTCATCGCGAAGGCCGACCGGATCTCCCCCGCGAGCAGCGGCTCCAGCCACTGCTTGCGCTGCCGCTCGTCGCCGAACTGGGCGAGCACCTCCATGTTGCCGGTGTCCGGCGCGGCGCAGTTCAGCGCCGTGGGGGCCAGCTGGGGGCTGTGGCCGGTGATCTCCGCGAGCGGGGCGTACTGCAGATTGGTCAGCCCCGCGCCGTACTCGGCGTCGGGCAGGAAGAGGTTCCACAGCCCCTGGCGGCGGGCCTCGGCCTTGAGTTCCTCGACGATCGGCGGGGTGAGCCACGGGGAGTCCAGCCGGGCGCGCTGCTCCTCCACGACCGCCTCCGCCGGATGGACGTGCTCGTCCATGAAGGCGAGCAGCTTGGCGCGGAGTTCTTCGGTCCGGGCGTCGAATGCGAAGTCCATGACGGGATCAGCTCTCCTGGAGGGTGGTGAGGCCGCTGTCGATGAAAGCGGGGACGATGTCGCCGATGCGGTCGAAGCCCGCGCCGACGGTCCGGCCGAGGGTGAAGCGGTAGTGGATGCCTTCGAGGATGACCGCGAGCTTGAAATAGGCGAAGGCGGTGTACCACGAGACGGTGCCGACATCGCGCCCCGAACCCTCGGCGTAGCGCTGGATCAGCTCGTCCGTGGTGGGGTGGCCGGGGGCGCCCTGGGTGGACGAGATGGGGGCGTCGGCAAGCTGTGGATGACCGCTGTACATCACGATCAGTCCGAGGTCGGTCAGCGGATCACCGAGTGTGGACATCTCCCAGTCGAGGATCGCCGTGATCCGGTCGTCGGCGTTCACCAGCACGTTGTCGAGACGGTAGTCGCCGTGCACCACCGTGGGCGCCGGGGAGGTCGGCAGCGTCTTGGCGAGCCGGGTGTGCAGCTCGTCGATCCCCGGCAGCTCACGGCTGCGCGAAGCCTCCAGCTGCTTGCCCCAGCGGCGCAACTGCCGCTCCAGGAACCCCTCCGGACGACCGAAGTCGCCGAGCCCGACCTCCGCCGGCTCGACGGAGTGCAGCGTCACGAGCGTGTCGACGAGGGAGAGGATGATCTCGCGGGTGCGCTCCGGGCCGATACCGGCGAGCTGCTCGGCGCTGCGGTACGGGGTGCCCTCGACGAACTCCATGACGTAGAAGGGCGCTCCGATGACGGTTTCGTCCTCGCACAGCAGCACCGGTTCGGGCACGGGCACGGCCGTCGGGTGCAGTGCGCTGATCACCCGGTGCTCCCGCGCCATGTCATGGGCGGTGGCGAGCACATGGCCCAGCGGCGGACGGCGGACCACCCAGCGGGACGTGCCGTCGGTGACCGTGTAGGTGAGATTCGAACGGCCGCCTTCGATCAGCTCGGCGCTCAGCGGCCCGCGCACCAGCCCCGCGCGTTCGCGGTCGAGATGGGCGCGGAGCCGCTCGAGGTCGAGCCCTGGGGGATTGCCTGCGTTCATCGACCCTCTTCCTCGGTATGCGACAGGGGACGGGCGGACCGTCCCGCCTCATGATGCCGACCAGTCGGTATGTAGTCCAGTGGCTCTCCGGTCCGGCCCGGCCCGACCCGGCCGGTCTTCGCCGGTGGGCCGTCGGCGGTCCCGCTGTCCGGGGACGACGAGGCGGCCCCGGAGACGGTACGGCCCCTGGTCCGCGACCTGGGCCGGGTACCGCTGGGCGGCGGTGGCGCTGGAGCACTGGGGCCGGGGCGGTACGGATTTGCGGTGGCGCCGGGGGAGCAGGAGCGTCGTAGGCGTAGGGGCCGTCGCAGCCGTGGGGGCCGTCGTAGTCGTCGCAGTACGTCGGAGGGGGCGTTAGAGGGCGTTAGGGGGCGTAGGGAAGGAAACGGGCTCGGCAGGTCACGAGCGAAGGAACCGCGAGGAGCGCCGCCATGAAGGCCATCAGCTACCGCCGCTACGGCGGTCCCGAGGTCCTGGAGTACGGAGAGCGGCCGGAGCCCAAGGTCGGCCCCGACGCCGTCCTGATCAGGGTCAAGGCCGCCGCCGTGAACCCCGTCGACTGGAAGGCGCAGGCCGGGTACCTCGAACCGGTCCTGGACGCGGTCTTCCCGGTCGTCCCCGGCTGGGACGTCTCCGGGGTCGTGGAGCGGCCCGGTCCGGCGGTGACGGAGTTCCGGCCCGGTGACGAGGTGATCGGGTACGTACGGGAGGACTTCCTCTCCAGGGGCACCTGCGCCGAGTACGTGGCCGCGCCCATCCGCACCCTCGCCCGCAAACCGCGGAACCTCTCCTTCGAGCAGGCCGCGGGCATCCCCCTGGCGGGCCTGACGGCCTACCAGTCACTGAGCCGGGCGCTGAAGGTCACCGAGGGCGACACCGTCCTGGTCCACGCGGCGGCGGGCGGGGTCGGCTCGATGGCGGTCCAGCTGGCCCGGCACATGGGGGCCCGCGTGATCGGCACCGCGAGCGAGCGCAACCACGAGTATCTGCGCGCGCTCGGCGCCGAGCCGACCACGTACGGGGAGGGGCTCGCCGACCGGGTCCGCGCCCTCGCCCCGCACGGGGTGGACGCCGTCCTCGACCTGATCGGCGGCGACGCGCTCACGGCCTCCTCCGCACTGCTCGCCCCCGGTGGCCGCCTGGCCTCCGTCGCCGACCACGCCGTCCTCGGTCTCGGCGGCCGCTACGTCTTCGTCCGCCCCGACCCCGACGACCTCCAGGACCTCACCGACCTCGCCGAGCGCGGCGCCCTCGGCATCGAGGTCGCCGAGGTCTTCCCCCTCCAGAAGACCGCTGACGCACAGCGGCTCAGCATGGCGGGCCACGCCCGGGGGAAGATCGCCATCACGGTGGCCTGAGCGGTCCGGGCGAGCCCGTCGGCGGGGCCCGGTGGCACCGACCCTCGGCTGCCCCGCGCATGCCGGTGCCGCGCTGCTGCCGCCCGCCCCCGGCCTGGTCTGTCGGCCTTGGCCTGCCCGCCCTTCCTGGGCCTGGTCTGTCGGCCCCCGGCCCAGGGGCGGAGGGGGCCGCCGCAGGCGCCCCCGTCCGCACCCGGCCCCGGCCCCGGCCGGTCGCCCCACGCCCACGGGGCCGACGAACCGGGGCGGGGGCAGCGGGGTGGCGGCAAGGGGCGCGTGGGCGATGGGGTGACGGTGAGGGGTGCGGGGTGCGGGGGCGATGGGGTGGCGGCGGTGAGGGGCGCGTGGGCGAAGCGGCGGGAGGGCCTTATCGCAGCATGGCCGCCCCCAGCAGCGCCAGGGCGAGCGTGCAGGCGACCGCGGCCACGGCCGCCCGCGGGGACAGGACGGGCGGCCGTGGCACGTTCATGGCCCGGATGCGGCGGTGGGCCAGCGCCAGGAAGGCGAGCCAGGTCGGCACGACCAGGGCCAGCACCACGAGCGCGACCGGGTCGATACCGTTGTGCAGGGTCTGCCGCCCCGCGAGCGAGGCGGCCACCGCGCACGCCAGCGTCGTACGCCGCCAGGCCAGCCGCGTTCGCTCCGGCTGGAGCCCCGGATCGCGGTTCCGGTTCCGGCCCTGTTCCTGGTTCCGGCTCCGGCTCCGGTCCGGCGTTCGCGTTCCGTCCGTCCTCTTCCCCTCCGCCATCACCTCACACCTCCCGGCTCACCCACCCCACCCGAAGGCGGCCACGACCACCATCAGCAGCGCGACCACCCCGACCGCGAGCCCCAGCACCACCGGGAAGCGGGACACCGGCAGGTCCTCGCCGCGCCGCATGGCCCGCTCACAGCGCACCCAGTGGCTGATGGCCCGCAGCGCGCAGAGCGCACCGCCGGCCAGCAGCATGAGCGCCAGTCCGAGCCGCAGCGCCCGACTCGTCTCCGGGAGGAACTGGTCGACCGCGAACCCGCCGCCCACCAGCGCCATCGCGGTGCGCAACCACGCCAGGAAGGTCCGCTCGTTGGCGAGCGAGAAGCGGTAGTCGGGGGTGTGGCCCTCCTCCCGCAGCCGCTCGGGCGCGAACCACAGCCGCACATCCGCGATGGCGGAGGCGAGACCGCCACGCGGCTCGGCGGTCCGGGCGGATTCCGAAGGGCCGGACGCACTGGCAGGCCCCGAAGGGCCGGGAGACCCGGACGGGCTGGCAGACCCGGAAGAGCCGGGAGACCCGGAAGGGCCGGGAGGCCCGGGAGACCCGGACGGGCCGGGAGACCCGGAAGGGTCAGCAGGCCCCGAAGGGCCGACGGGGTCGGAGGGGCCGGATTCGGTCACGCTTCGAGCCTCTCACGGCGCCACTCCACCAGCCGTCGGTACGCCTCCGCCCCGTCCGGCACCCACTCCCACTCGGGCAGCCGACGCGTCAGCTCCTCGTCGGTGAGAAAGGTGTACCAGGCGACCTCCTCGGCCTGCGGATCGACCGGCAGCTCACAGCGCACCTCGTAGATCCGGCTCCACCAGGTGTGCTCGGGCGTCTCGTAGAGGAACGAGAACAGCGGTACGGGCTTGGGCAGCCCCCGCACCCCCAGCTCTTCCTCCGCCTCGCGCAGCGCCGCCTCGTCGTAGCTCTCGCCCGCGCCGACGACCCCGCCGACGAACATGTCGTACAGCGACGGGAAGACCAGCTTCTCGGCGGTGCGGCGGTGGACGAAGATCCGTCCCTGGGCGTCCCGCGCCTGGATGAAGACGCAGCGGTGCCGGAGCCGGTGGGCCATGGCGTCACCGCGTCGGGCCTGGCCCACCACGCGGTCCCGCTCGTCCACGATGTCCAGCAGTTCGTCGGCGGAAAGCGGTTCCTGATCAGGCATACCGCCATACAAGCAGATCGCGCACGCGGTCAGCGCTGGTAGCCGCCGCCGTATCCGCCTCCGTAGCCACCGCCATAGCCGTGCCCGTCGCCGTACCCGTTCCCATATCCGCCGCCGGGTCCGCCCCCGTATCCGTCCCCGTAGCCGCCGCCGGGTCCGTTCTGGTGGCCGCCCCCGTAGCCCCCGTTCCCGCCGTCGTCGGCGTGCCGCCTGGCCTGCCGTTCGACCCAGCGGTCGAACGCCTCCGCCGCGTCCTGCCAGTCGTCGTACTGCCCCGGCCCCCGCTCCGACCAGCCCGGCCAGGAGGAGGCGGAGCGGTTTCCGCCGGACGACGGGGTGCGGGGCTTGGCCGACGGGGCGGAGTCGGCGGCCGGGGGCTGGACCGTCGGCCGCGTGGCGGCGGGCGTCCGCGGTTCGGGCTTCTCGGCGCGGGCGCCGCGCAGCGGGGTGTCACCCACCGCGGCCTCGGCGTACGGGACGGCACGGTCCTCCGGCTCGTCCGGGGCGGCCGTGGAGGTATGGGGTTCGGGGGCGGCCGACGCCTGACGGGCGTCCTTGCCCAGAAACATGAAGAGCGCGGTGGCGGCGCCGGTGGCCGACAGCAGAATCGCCCCGGCGGCCGCCTTGCGCCGGTTGTCCACCGGGCGGTGGCGGGCGTGCCGGGCCCCGATCACCTCACCGCGGAGCACCTGAGGCGCCTCGTCCGCGGGCGGTCCGGCTTCGAGGGGCTGCGGGCCGGGTGTGACGAGCGTCGGGTTCACCACGCGGCGTTCCACCTCGGGCGTCGGCCCTGAGTGCTCAACGGAGCGGTCAGCCATGGTCGATGATGATGCCCGCTTGCCCGAACCGTGTCCAATCTCGATGAAAGATTATGACCTTTTGTTCTGCACCCCCAATTCGCCGCGGTTTCACGGTGGTTGCGCGGGACATTCGGGCGGGATGCGCGGCACATTACGGGGGGATTCCCCGGAGATTCGCAGGGCATGAGCGGATGATCCTCGGTCAGCTGACGGGGCGGCACACCGGCCGGAGACCGCTCCCCTGTCCCGGGTTGACGCCGTACTGGCCGGTAGGCAGGATCGCGGTCATGTCACCGGCGGCGGGCGTCGGCGGGCGCACGAGGACGGGACACCACACCATGGCGTACGACGCGGATGTGATCGTGATCGGCGCGGGGCTCGCGGGCCTCGCCGCCACCGCCGAGCTGGCCGACGCGGGCCGCAAGGTGATCCTGCTCGACCAGGAGCCCGAGCAGTCGCTGGGCGGCCAGGCCCACTGGTCCTTCGGCGGCCTCTTCCTCGTCGACTCGCCCGAGCAGCGCCGCCTGCGCATCCGCGACAGCCGCGAACTCGCCTGGCAGGACTGGCTGGGCACGGCCGGGTTCGACCGCGAGGAGGACCACTGGCCGCGCCGCTGGGCCGAGGCGTATGTGGACTTCGCGGCGGGCGAGAAGCGGTCCTGGCTGCACGCCCAGGGGCTGCGGCTGTTCCCGCTCGTCGGCTGGGCCGAGCGGGGCGGCTACGAGGCGACCGGGCACGGCAACTCCGTCCCCCGCTTCCACATCACCTGGGGCACCGGCCCCGGGGTCGTCGCCCCCTTCGAGCGGCGGGTGCGGGCGGGCGCCGGCCGTGGCCTGGTCGACCTGCGCTTCCGGCACCGGGTGACGGGGCTGGCCCGCAGCGCGGGCACGGTCGACACCGTCACCGGCGACATCCTGGAACCCAGCCGTGCCGAACGCGGCACCGCCAGCAGCCGCGAGGTCACCGGCGCCTTCGAACTGCGCGCCCAAGCCGTGATCGTCACCTCCGGAGGCATCGGCGGCAACCACGACCTGGTCCGCGCCAACTGGCCCGAGCGGCTGGGCTCCCCGCCCGAGCGGATGATCTCCGGGGTCCCGGCCCATGTGGACGGCAAGATGCTCGGCATCGCCGAGGCGGCCGGTGGACGGATCATCAACCGCGACCGGATGTGGCACTACACCGAGGGGATCGAGAACTGGAACCCCATCTGGCCCCGGCACGGCATCCGTATCCTGCCCGGCCCGTCCTCACTGTGGTTCGACGCCCGTGGCAGGCGGCTGCCGGTGCCGCTGTTCCCCGGCTTCGACACCCTCGGCACGCTCGAGCACATCATGCGGACCGGCCATGACCACACCTGGTTCGTGCTCACCCGGAAGATCATCGAGAAGGAGTTCGCGCTCTCCGGCTCCGAGCAGAACCCGGACCTCACCGGCAAGAGCGTCCGCGATGTGCTCGGCCGCGTGCGGGACGGTGTCCCCGGCCCGGTCCAGGCGTTCATGGACCACGGCGCGGACTTCATCGTGGAGCGGTCGCTGACGGCGCTGGTCCGGCGGATGAACGAACTGACCGGGGAGCCGCTCATCGACGAGGCCGGGCTGCGGCGGGAGATCGTCGCCCGGGACCGCGAGATCGCCAACCCCTACACCAAGGACCTCCAGGTCACCGCCCTGCGCGGCACCCGCAAGTACCTGGGCGACCGGCTGATCCGCACCGCCGCCCCGCACCGCATCCTGGACCCCAAGGCGGGTCCGCTGATCGCGGTGCGCCTGCACATCCTGACCCGTAAGACGCTCGGCGGCCTCGAGACGGACCTCTCCTCCCGCGTCCTGACCGAGGGCGGCGAACCGCTGCCCGGCGTCTACGCGGCCGGGGAGGCGGCGGGCTTCGGCGGCGGGGGAGTGCACGGCTACCGCTCGCTGGAGGGCACGTTCCTGGGCGGCTGCCTCTTCTCGGGCCGCACGGCGGGCCGCGCGGCGGCCCAGGCGGTGGCGTAACGCCCGCGCGGCGGCGGCCGGGGTGGTGGGTAACCCCGCGCGGGCGTGGGCGGCCCGTGCGCATCCGCCGCGGCGTACGGGCGGGGAAAACCACACCACCCATGGCACCGACGGCACCACCAACGACGACACCCACGACAAACAACGACGGCAGCCACAGCGACAACGGCAACAGCACCGACGACAACAACAACAACAACGACAACGACGACAACGACGCTCACGGCGCCCGCGTCCGCGGAACTGACGACACCCGGTGCCATGATTCATCGCATGCGTGAGCAAGGTGCCGAAAGTTCGATTCACCCCCGATGGGTGCACATGGTCCTATTCATCGTACTGACGCTTCCGCTGAGCGGCTGTCTCGCGGCGGCCCACGCCCCGGTCCAGCGCGGCGGCTTGTGGGTGAACCCCGACAGCCCCGCCGCCCGGCAGGCGAGTGAGCGGCAGCGGGAGGGCAGGGACGGCGAGGCGGCGCTGATCCGGCGGATCGCGGACCAGCCGGTCGCGGAGTGGCTCGGCCCCGCGCCCCGCGACCGGGTGCGTTACGTCACGGAGTCGGCCGCCCACACCGGCGCCACGCCGGTACTGGTCGCCTATCACATCCCCTACCGCGACTGCGGGCGCTATTCGGCGGGCGGCGCGCGGAACGCGGCGGCGTACCGGAAGTGGATCCGCGAGGTGGCGGAGGGAATCGGTGACCGCAAGGCGATCGTGGTGGTGGAACCGGACGCGGTGGCCCAGGTCGTCGACGGCTGCGTCCCCCGCCGTCAGCGCGCCCGGCGGCTGGCGCTGCTGCGGCAGGCCGTGACCACGCTCAGCGCCCTGCCCCGCGCCAAGGTGTACCTGGACGCGGGGCACGCCGGCTGGATCGACAACGCCCGCCGGCTGGTGGCCCCACTGCGCAGGGCCGGTGTCCGCCGGGCGGACGGCTTCGCGCTGAACGTCTCCAACTTCCAGCCGACGCGGACCACCAAGGCATACGGCCACAAGCTGTCCGCCGCCCTCGGCGGTGCGCATTTCGTCATCGACACCAGCCGCAACGGCAACGGCCCGCTGGAGCGCGCCCGCGCCGCCCGGTACGGGATCCGGAAGGGGGAGAACTGGTGCAATCCGCCGGGACGGGCGCTGGGGGAGCCGCCCAGCACCGCCACCGGGGACCCCCTCGTGGACGCCTATTTGTGGATCAAGCGGCCCGGGGAGTCCGACGGAACCTGCAACGGAGGCCCCCCGGCGGGCCGCTGGTGGACCGCGTACGCGCTCGATCTGGCCCGCAACGCCCAAGGCCGCGCCCACCACGGCGGTGCCCATCACGGCGGTGCCCATCATGGCGGTGCCCACCATGGCGGTGCCCATCACGGTGGTGGTGCCCGTTAGGTCCGGGCCCCGCCACCAGGGGCCCGCCGCCGGTCACAGCGCGCAGACCGGGGCCTTCTCCTCTTCCTTGGCCCCCTTGGCCCCCTTCGTCTCCTTCTCCTCCTGCTCCACCTCCGTCTCCTCTCTCTCCTTCTCCTTTGCCGTCTCCTTGGCCTTTTCCTTGGCCGCCGGAGACGGGCTGTCCGCCCGCGCCGTCGGCACCGTTCCACGTGCCGGCCGCCTCCGCCCGTGGCGCAGCAGCCCCACCGACCAGATCACCACCGGGGCCAGGCACAGGGCGAGGGCGAGCACCGCCCAGGTGCGCATCACCGCGTGACTGTGCCCCAGGAAGAACGAGCCGATCAGGGAGCAGCCGAACACCCCCGCCCACAGCAGATGGATACGGAACGTGGTGAGCCGGTCGGGGCTGGACGAGTCGCCCTTGGGCGTGACCACGAACCGGCTGGTGCGCCGCAGTACCGCGTCGCACAGCGACTTGGCGTAGATCGGCGCGGACAGCGCCGACAGCAGCATCCCGGCCAGGCCGCCGGAGCCCTCCGGTTCGTGCGGGGAGACGTTGTGCCGCCGGTTCCAGACGTACAGGCCGATCTGGAGCACCGCCGCGTCGCTGTAGAGCATCATCCAGATCTCGGCCGGGATGTGGACCCCGGCCGCGCCCAGCACCAGGAACAGCGCACAGGACAGCGCGGAGAGGAGCCAGTTGATCGCGGTCATCGGGTAGTACGCGACCATCAGCGAGTAGTTGAGCAGTTTGCCCGGGGGCAGGGTGAACAGGCCCTTGGCGTACTGCTTGAGCACGGTCTCGTAGGTGCCCCGGCTCCACCGCATCTGCTGGGTGAAGAAGTCCGTCCAGGTGCTCGGTCCCTCGCCGACCGCCAGCACGTCGGGGGTGTAGACCGAGCGCCACTTCTTCCCGGTCGCGGGGTTGCGGCGGCGGTGCAGCTCGAAACCGGTGGCCATGTCCTCGGTGATCGAGTCGTACAGCCCGCCGATCGAGCGCAGCGCGGCGATCCGCACGGCATTGTTGGTGCCCACGAACATCGCGCCGCCATAGGCGTTCCCGGCCCGCTGGATCAGGGCGTGGAAAAGGAACTGCTGGCTTTCGGCGGCCTTGGTGACCGGGGAGTCGTAATTCCCGTAGACCTGCGGACCGACGACGAAGGCGATATCCGGGTCCCGGAAGTAGCCCAGCATGCGCTCCAGGAAGTTGGGCAACGGCACATGGTCGGTGTCCACACACGCCATGAATTCGTAAGCGTCACCGTGGGCGTCCAGCCAGGCGTTGTAATTACCGTGTTTGGTCTTCGCCCGGAAGGCGCCCTTGGGCTGATTCCACTTCTCGATGCCCTTGCGGGAGAAGTGCCGTACGCCCAGCCGCGCGCACAGCGCCTTGACCTCGTCGTCATCCCCCTCGTCGAGCAGCCAGACGTCCAGCGGCCCGGTGTGCCGGAGCCGCACCGCCCCCTCCAGCGTGGCCCGGACCATCGCGATCGGCTCCTTGCCGGGCACGAAACTGGTCAGGAACGCCACCCGGGTCCCCGGCTCGGGCACCACCGGCACCGGGTCGCGCGCCATCAGGGTGGCATGGGCGTTGGAGACGACCGTGAACAGGCGGAAACCCTCGATCAGCCCGATCGAGACCAGCATCGCGACATCCGCCGCGGTCTGCCACGCCGGCGCGTAGTCGCGCGTCACCCAGTGGTCCGGCCGCAGCAGCCACAGCAGCAGCAGCGCCGAGCACACCGGCGCCGCGCACAGCAGCAGCGCGGCCCGGAACCGGTGCGGCTCCTGTGCCAGCAGACTCCGGTAACGCACCCGGTAGGCGCGGTCCGCAGGGCGGTCCGTGGCGCGGTCCGCGGGCGCTTCCGTCAACGGGCCCGCCAGTTCGCTGTACCGCTTGTACTCGTACACCGGGGCGCGGCGGTGGTGCGGTACGCCGGAATCCGACGCCGTGCGCGCGGGCGGCGGCCCGGTGGACACGGTGCGTGCGGCGGATTTCCGGGGGGAATCTCTGACGGGGGTCGGTGCAGACATCTGGGCACTCCCGCGGGTCTGGCTGGAACCGAATCTCGCGTCGCGATGACCCATACGGACCATATTCATCAGGTCATCGCGCGAGATGAGAAGGTAACAATCCCACGGGGGATGACCGCGCACGTCAGAAATTCGGCGTGCCCTGTTGACGGTCCGTAAGATGTCCACTCCGACGGCCCAGCGGCGCGCGTCTTACGTGATTTACATCCCGCCGTCTGGCAGAGTCCGAACGGATCGAAGCCAATCGGAATACGGCGGATGGGGCGCAGTCGCCCGATGAGAGTCCTGCACATCATCTCCCGCCTCGGGGCCGGGGGAGCCGAACAGCAACTGAGGCTGCTGCTGCGCCATATGCCGGTGCGCTGTGACGTCATCGCCCTCTCGGGGCCCGGCGCCACCACGCACGGCATCCGCGCGGACGGCATCCCCGTCACCCACCTGCCCGTGGGCGACGGGCGCCGGCGGCAGCTCACCACGGTGCCCAGGCTGGTGCGGATCATCCGGTCCGAAGGCTACGACCTGGTGCACACCCATCTCTACCGGGCCTGTGTGCTCGGCCGGATCGCCGCCCGGCTGGCGGGGGTGCGGGCGGTGATCGCCACCGAACACAGCCTGGGCGAACGGCGGATCGACGGCCGCCCGCTCACGGCCGCCCTCCGCACCCGCTACCTCGCCGCCGAACGGCTGGGCTCGGCGACCGTCGCCGTGTCCGCCGCCGTCGCCGACCGGCTGCGCGAGCTCGGGGTGCCCAACCCCCGGATCCACCTGGTGCCGAACGGGATCGACGCCCGCCACTTCCACTTCGAGCCGGCCGCCCGCGCGGCCGCCCGCGCCCGGCTCGGCATCCCCGACCGGGCCTTCGTGGTCGGCGGGGTCGGCCGGCTGGTGGCGGACAAGCGGTTCGACACGGCGGTGCGGGCCGTCGCCGGGGTGCCGGACGCCCGGCTGCTGCTGGTCGGTGAGGGCCCCGAGCGCCCCGCGCTGGAGGATCTGGCCGCCCGGCTCGGCGTGGCCGACCGGGTCCGGCTGCTGGGGGAGCGCGACGGCGCGGTGGCCCCGGCCGACGACCGGCCCGCGGGGCTGCCCGGCCTGCTGGCCGCCATGGACGTGCTGGTCTCACCGTCCGAAGAGGAGGCGTTCGGCCTCGCCGCGCTGGAGGCGCTCGCGGCCGGGCTGCCGGTGCTGCACACCGTCTGCCCCGCCCTGGACGAACTCCCCGCCGGCGCCGCTCCCGGCGCCCGCCGCATCGCCCCCGGCCCGGCCGCGCTCGCCGACGCCCTGCGCCAGCAGTCCGCCGCGGGCCCTCCGCGCTTTCCGGTCCCGGACGCCGTCGACCGCTACGACATCGCCCGCGCCGCCCGCCGTCTGATGGACCTCTACGACCGCACCGCCACCTGCGGCCCCGACGGCTGCCTGCGGGTGCCGCCGGCGGGCCGTCACATGCCCCGCCGCGGGGCACCCGCGGGCTGAGCCAGAGCCGGTCCCGGCCGCCGTGCCGCCTTCGTACCGCGCTCCCGGGTCCCCGGACGAGGGCGCCGTTCGCCGTCGCGGCCAGCACCGGCCCCGGCCCCCGGCCCCCGGCCGCCGGGTCGGCTGTCCGCACGGGGCCGGGTCAGTGGCCCGCACGGCAGGCGCGGGCGGCCCGCGCCGCCGCGGCTGCTCCACCACGCTCCGCCCGACGGCCCCGGTGTTTCCCCGCGGCGCCCGGTCACCAGGACCGCTGGCCGGGCCGGAGACACGGCTCACGGCAGCT
>NZ_BBOX01000256.1 GCF_001553455.1 Streptomyces hygroscopicus subsp. hygroscopicus | reverse complement strand
GTGGACGTCGGCGTGGCAGGCGATGTGGTACTGCGCGAGGTCGTGGTTGACCACATGGCCGAACCGCGGGTCGAGCACGCTGTGTTCGTACAGCGCCATCGACATCCCCTGGATCATCCCGCCGATCAGCTGGGACCGGGCCGTCTTGGGGTTGATCACCCGGCCCACGTCGAACATCCCCAGCAGCCGCGCCACCCGCACCTCACCGGTGTCCTCGTCCACCCGTACCTCGGCGAACTGGGCGCCGAAGCTGTGCATCGCCCAGCGTTCGGCCTCCGGATGGCCGCCGGGCAGCTCCGCGGTGGCCTCCAGACCGCCCGGCGGCGCGATACCGCCGTGCTCGGTGCGCAGCCGGGCCCGCAGCCGGTCCGCCGCCTCCCAGATCGCGGTGCCCCAGCTGTTGATGCCGGCGGAGAACCCGGCGACCGACGCGGCCGGCAGCGCGGTGTCCCCGATCCGCATCTCCACCTGCCCGACCGTGACGCCCAGCGCGTCCGCGGCGATCTGGGTGAGTGCCGTCCAGGTGCCGGTGCCCAGGTCGGCCGCGGCGATCCGCACCGTGCAGTGGCCGTCCGGGCCCATCCGGACGGTGGCCGCGTTCCCCGGGAAGCGGGGGGAGGGATACGTCGAGGCGGCCACGCCGGTGCCCACCAGCCAGCGCCCCTCGCGCCGCGCCCGGGGGGCCGGGTCCCGCCGTCCCCACCCGGCCCGGCGGGCGCCCTCGCGCAGACAGTCCGCCAGATGGCGGCTGGAGAACGGCAGCCCGGACTCCGGGTGCACCTCCGGCTCGTTGCGGATCCGGAACTCCACCGGGTCGAGACCGCAGGCGATCGCCATCTCGTCGACGGCCGACTCCAGCGCGTACATCCCCTGCGCCTCACCGGGCGCCCGCATGATCGTCGGCACCGGGACGTCCAGCGGGGCCAGCCGGTGGGTGGTGCGCCGGTGCGGCGCCGCGTACATCATCCGGGAGCAGACGGCCACCTGCTCCGCGTACCCCTTGGCCCTGGCGGTCTGCTCGATCACATCATGGGCGATCGCGATCAGCGTGCCGGTCCGGTCGGCGCCCAGCTGGATCCGCTGGATCGACGCGGGGCGGTAGCCGACCAGGGCGAACATCTGCTGCCGGGTGAGGGTGAACTTGACCGGCCGGCGTACGATCCGGGCGGCCATGGCGGCGAGCACGGCGTACGAGTGGGGGTAGACCTTGGAGCCGAACGCGCCCCCGACATGCGGCGAGATCACCCGCACCCGCCCCGGCTCCAGGCCCAGCACCCCGGAGATCAGGGCCTGGCTGAAGGAGACGCCCTGGGTGGAGCAGCGCACGATCAGCTCACCGTCCCGCCAGGTGACGACGGCGGTGTGCGGCTCCATCGGATTGTTGTGGTACATCGGCGTGGAGTAGGTGGCGTCCACCATGACCGGCGCCGCCGCCAGCGCCGTCTGCGCGTCCCCCAGCACACTGTCGGCGGGCGAGCCGTCCTGCAGCTCTCCGCCGCCGGTGCCGAACGCGGCGGTGTGCGCGGGGGTGTAGAGGTCCTCCCGGTCGGCGCGCAGCACCACGTCGTGGGGGCGGCTCTGGTAGCCGACGCGGACCAGCCCCGCCGCGCGGCGCGCGGTCTCCAGGCTCTCGGCGACCACCGCGCCGATGAACTGGCCGCGCCAGGCGACCTCGTCGGACTGCAGGACGGCGAGTTCCGGATCGTCGGGCCGGGTCAGCGTGGGCGCGTTGAGGTGGCTGAGCACGGCCAGCACCCCGGGTTCCGCCTCCGCGAGCGCGCTGTCCACCGCGGTGACGCGCCCGGTGGCGATCGTGGACTGCAGCGGATACAGGTAGACCGGCTGGTCGAGGGGCCATTCATAGGCGTAGGTGGCGGTGCCGGTGACCTTCTGCACGCCGTCGACCCGGTCCATCGGGATGCCGATGGCGCGGGGGCGGGCCGTGACGTCGCTCATCGCGCCTCCTCCAGCAGCTCCAGCAGGGTGCTGACGATCGTGTTGCGGGCGAGCGGCACTTTGAAGGCGTTGCCCGGCAGCGGCCGCGCCTCGGACAGCTCGGCCTCCGCCGCGTCCACGAAGCTCGCCCGGGTGGCGGGCGCGCCGCGCAGCACCGTCTCGGCCGTGGTGGCCCGCCAGGGCTTGTGCGCCACTCCGCCCAGCGCGATGCGCGCGTCCCGTACCGCCCCGTCGAGGACCTCCAGCACGGCGGCGACCGAGACCAGCGCGAAGGCGTACGAGGCGCGGTCGCGCACCTTGCGGTAGCGCGAGCGGGCGGCGGAGTGCGGGGGCGGCAGCTCCACACCGGTGATCAGCTCACCGCGCTCCAGCACGGTGTCGCGCTCGGGGGTGTGGTCCGGCAGCCGGTGCAGCCCGGTCAGCGCGATCCGCCGCCCGCCGTCCGGCCCGGCCACCGTCACCACCGCGCCCAGCGCGGCCAGGGCGACGGCCATGTCGGAGGGGTGGGTGGCGACACAGGTGGGGGAGGCGCCCAGGACCGCCATGTCGCGCTGGTAGCCCTCCAGCGCCGAACAGCCCGCGCCCGGTGTGCGTTTGTTGCACGGGGTGGTGACGTCCTGGAAGTACGGGCAGCGGGTGCGCTGCAACAGGTTTCCGCCGGTGGTGGCCAGATTGCGCAGCTGGCCCGAGGCGCCCGAGAGCAGCGCCTGGGAGAGCACCGGATAGCGCCGCCGCACCCGCGGATCGGCGGCCAGATCGCTGCCCGTCACCGCCGCGCCGATGCGCAGCCCCCCGTCGGGCAGCTCCTCGATCCGGTCGGAGGTGAGCCGCCGGACGTCGATCAGCACCTCCGGGGTGGCCACCTCCAGCCGCATCAGATCGACCAGGTTGGTGCCCCCGGCCAGATAGGCCGCCCCGGGCTCCCGGACCAGGGTGGCGACGGCCGCCGGCACCTCGTCGGCGCGCTCGTAGCGAAAGGGCCTCATCGGTGCGCCACCTCCGCGATCGCCGGGACGATGTTGGCGTACGCGGCACAGCGGCACAGGTTGCCGCTCATCCGCTCGGCGATCTCCTCGTCGTCGAGCACCACCTCGGTGGCGTTCGGGTCCTTGCTCACGGCGCTCGGCCAGCCCTCCCCGGCCTCCCGCAGCATCCCGGCCGCCGAGACGATCTGGCCGGGGGTGCAGTAGCCGCACTGGAAGGCGTCGTGGGCGATGAACGACCGCTGGAGCGGGTGGAGTTCACCGTCGGTGAGCCCCGCCGCGGTGACGATGTCCGCGCCCTGGTGGGCGACGGCCAGGGCGAGACAGCCGAGGATCCGGCGGCCGTCGAGCAGCAGGGTGCAGGCGCCGCACTGCCCGTGGTCACAGCCCTTCTTGGGGCTGGTGTTCCCCAGCTGTTCGCGCAGGGCGTCCAGCAGCGTGGTACGGGTGTCGACGGTGAGGCGGTGCTCGGTCCCGTCCACCCGGAGCTCGATCTCCAGGTCCATGATCCCTACCCTTGATCGTCGTCCGTCGGAACGTCACGGGGCACCCCCATTCTCGGACATATGTGCGCTGATCGCCCGTCCGGCGCACTCCGTGTGGCGGACGGTGGCGCAAGCGGGCACGCGCCCGGCCGGTGCCGGTGGCCGGGGCCCCGGCGGGCGGTCTCCGTTCAGGTGCGCTGGACCACGGCATCCAGATGCGGCAGGTAGTGGTCCATGCGGTCCCGCTTGGTGAGCAGGTAGGGGAGGTTCTCCTGGTGCGGGGGCATCAGCAGCGGCACCTGCTCGCTGACCTCGACCCCGTGCCGCAGCAGCGCCTCCCGCTTCCGGGGGTTGTTGGACAGCAGCCGCACCGAGCGCACCTGGAGGTCGTGCAGCACATCCGCCGCCACCTTGTAGTCCCGGGCGTCCGCCGGCAGGCCGAGGGCGAGGTTGGCCTCGACGGTGTCCAGCCCCTCGGACTGGAGCTTCATCGCCTCCAGCTTGGCGAGCAGTCCGATCCCGCGTCCCTCATGGCCCCTCAGATAGACCAGAACGCCCCGGCCTTCCGCCGCGATCGCCTTCAGCGCCGCCGAGAGCTGCTCGCCGCACTCGCAGTGACGGGAGCCGAACGCGTCTCCGGTGAGGCACTCCGAATGCAGGCGGACAAGCGCCTCCCGGCCGCGGACATCGCCGTGTACCAGCGCTATTTGTTCATCGCCGCGATCGAGGTCCCGATAGCCGATCGCGAGAAAGTCGCCATGTTTCGTGGACAGCCGGACATTCACCACTCGTTCGACACCGGAAGGGTGGGTGCCGACATCGAACACGCCATCACTTTCTGTCATGTGCGGCAGCCTATCTGGAAAACCCCGGCCCTGGTGCGGGAAAATGCGAAAGCCGCAGCAAAACGCTGTCGGGCCGACCCGGGAAAGGTCCACGAGATATGAGCGGTTCCAGAACGCGACACCAGGCCGGCGGGGTGCTGCCGGTGCAGACGACGGAAGACGTACGGGCCGAAGGCGCGAAGGTCGCCGTCCTTCCCGTCGGCAGTTTCGAACAACACGGCGCATTTCTCCCGCTGGTGACCGACACGGTCGTCGCCTGCGCCATCGCCGCCGAACTCGCGGCCGCCCACCCGGTGCTGAGCCTGCCCCCGGTGACCATCTCCTGCTCCCATGAGCACGCGGCCTGGCCGGGGACGGTGTCCCTTTCCGCGGCCACCCTCTACGCCGTGGTCCGCGACATCGCGGACTCGCTCCGGCGCGCGGGCACGCGCGGTCTGGTCCTGGTGAACGGACACGGCGGGAATTACGTACTGCGGAACCTCGTCCAGGAATCGGCCGGCGGTGACTTCGGTATGGCGCTGTTCCCGGGACCGGCGGACTGGGACAGCGCGCGCAAGCGCGCCGGAGTGCGCACTCCGGCGCACAGCGATATGCATGCCGGTGAACTCGAGACATCCATCCTCCTGCATACCCACCCAGAACTCGTCCGGCCCGGTCATGAAACCTCCGACTGGATATCCGACGAGCGGAAACACTTGCTCACCCTCGGTATGTCCGCCTATACGGAGTCCGGTGTCATCGGGCGGCCGTCCCGGGCGTCCGCGGATAAGGGAAAGGAACTCCTGGCCGGGCTCGTCGATTCCTTCGCCGAGTATCTTGCCCTCGTCGGCACCGGCGAGGAGGCGTCATGACCCTCCTGGAGACGGAAGCGGCGTGGGAGCGGCTGCGACCGGTCCGGACCGAGGCCGGCGCCGGGGCCGCCGGTCTGGTCCGGGGCCCGGACGGCCGGTGGCGGTGGAGCGAGCCCGCCTCGCCGGAGGCCCGGCTCCTGGCCGACCGCTACCTCCCGCTGTGCCTGGCCGGTCCCCGGCTGACCATCGCCCAGCTCGGCCAGAGCCTGGACGGTTTCATCGCCACCCGCACCGGCGACGCCGACTACGTCACCGGCGAGGAGGACCGCCGCCACCTGCACCGGCTGCGCGCCCTGGCCGACGCGGTGGTCGTCGGGGCCGGCACCGCCGTCGCGGACGACCCCCAGCTGACCGTCCGCGCCTGCGCGGGCCCCCACCCCGTGCGGGTCGTCCTCGATCCGCACGGACGGGTGCCGCCGGACCGACGGGTCTTCACCGATGGCTCAGCCCCCACCCTGTGGGTGGTGGGCGCCACCGGCGAGCGCCGCCCGGCGCCACCGCACGGGGTGGAGATGCTGACGCTCGCGGACCCGGACGCCTTCGCCCCCCGCCGCCTGGTGCGGACCCTCGCCCGGCGCGGGCTGGGCCGGATACTCGTCGAGGGCGGCGGTGTCACCGTCTCGCGCTTCCTGCACGCGGGCGCGCTGCACCGGCTCTACGTCACCGTGGCCCCGGTCCTGCTCGGCGACGGCGTCCCCGGACTGCGCTTCGAGGGCACGCCGGTCATGCGGGACGCGCTCCGCCCGCCCGTCCGCCGCTCCGCCCTCGGCGAGGACACCCTCTTCGAACTCGACCTGTCGACGCCGCGCCCGCGCACCCCACTGGACGGCCAGCACCGCGGCACCGGGGAGGCCGGCGGCGAAGGTGAGCACGCCGTAGACCACGGAGACGGTCAGCCCCTGGCCCGCGCCCAGGCCCGCGGCGCCGAAGGCCCAGGCGGTGACGCCCTCCCGGGGGCCCCAGCCGCCCACGTTCAGCGGCAGCGCCATGGCGATCAGGGCGAGCACCAGCAGGGGCACCAGCTCGGTCAGCGGAGCGTCTGACCCCGCCGCCCGCGCGGCCAGGACGAACGTCGTCAGATGCCCGGCCAGCACCACGGCCGAGGAGACCACCACCCCCGGCCAGCTGCCCCGGGCCAGCAGTCCGCGGCGCGCCTCGAGG
>NZ_BBOX01000255.1 GCF_001553455.1 Streptomyces hygroscopicus subsp. hygroscopicus | reverse complement strand
GAGGAACGCGCGTACGAGCCGTTCGGGCTCGGGCAGCAGCACCGGGTCGGAGGCGGGCAGCGGCGTGGCGTGCGCGGTGGGCGGCATGGCGGCGGCCAGCTCACGCACCCGCGTCAGATCGCCTGGGGTGAGCGGGCCGACGCGCCAGGCGTCGTGGTCGGTGGCGGTGAGTCCGGGCAGCAGCCGTCCGCGGGCCGCGAGTTGGAGGGCGAGTACGGCGGCGGCGCCCCAGAAGGCGGTGGCGGGGTCGCACTGTCCGGGCCCGGCCTGCGCGGCCCGCGCCCGCGCCCGGGTGAGCACCGGCAGCGCCTCGCCCAGGGGCAGCACGAGCGCCCGTACCGTGCGTGGGCGGACGGCGGGGCCCGCGGAGCCGGTGGGGGAGGCATCGGGGTCGTCCACCGGCACGACGACCGTCAGCTCCTCGGCGGAGCCGGTGACGGGGCCGGGAGGGGGCGTGCCGTCCGGCCGCCAGAAGGCGACCCGGCCGGTGCGGGCCGGATCGCCGGGAAGGAAGACCGCGGTGCAGCGGCAGAGCTCGGCGACCTCGGAGGGGGTCGCCGCGGAGGGTGGGGTCACAGCGCTGAGCATTCCTCAAATTTGACTAGTGGAGCCGGGGCCGCCCGAGGGTACAGGACGATCGCGTGAGGAGGAACCGGGGGCCGCCGGTGTCCGTTGTGTGAGTGAGTGCGGCTATGGGCCGCGAAGGAGGCGGGCGAGATGTCCACACGCGCGAAGGTCGCCGCCGGTGGTGTGGTGGTGGGTGTGGCCCTGTTGTGGGTGCTGCCCTTCTGGGCGGCGGTGCTGGTGATCGTGGGCGTGCCGGCGGTGGCGTATCTGCTGCTGGACCCCTCTCAGCGCCGCAGGCTGCGCAGGGTCTCCCGGAAGCAGCTGGGCCGCTGAAGCAGCCGGGTGGCCGGGGCAGGGCCGCGAAGCGCGGCCGCGGAAGACGGCCGGCCGGGCTCGGGGCCATGGGCGGCGCGGACCCGGGAGTGACCGCGCAGCACCGATCGCGGACCGCCCATGGCCCCGCGCGGGCCCGGCCGGCTGGGAGACGCCGTGCCTGCCGGTTGCCGTGCCCGCCGGGCGTCGTATCCGCCGGTTGCCGTACCCGCCGGGTCCGGGAGCGGGTACCCCGGACCGGGCGGAGCGAGGTGATCGCACGGGGTGGAGCGGGGTGCCCCGCGGGCGGCGGGTCCCGCGCTCGGCGTCTTCACCGGCCCGGGGCCGGGCTCGGGCTCAGAGCGGGCGTACGGCCAGTTCGTCCAGGGCTGTCAGCAGCCCCGGCAGTTCGGGGCCGCGGCCCACCGGCAGCACCTCGCCCGGCGCGTCGTCCAGCAGCACGAACGCGATGTCATCGGTGCGCGCCACCAGGCTCCAGCCCGGTCCGTCGGCGCGGAGCGTCCGCGCGTCGCCGGAGGCGAACGCCGAGCGGATCCGGCCCGGCGGCGGGGGCGATTCCAGATAGCCGCGCGCCTCTTCGAGCACCCGCCGCACGCCCCCGTGGGGCTTCTCGCCGGGCGACACAAATGTCACGTCGCTGTCCACCTGCTCGCGCCAGACCGCCCACTGGAGCGCGATCTCATCGGCGCCGAGCCGCCGCTGCGCCGGGCCCCACCGTTCGGCGTCCGGCGGCGCCAGTGGCGCGCGTGATGCGTCCCCCAGCCCGGGGTCGGGAGCGGGGTCGTGGGGCGCCGGTATGCCCGGGGCGGCCACTGCCACCGCCAGCGGCCAGCCGGGGAGGGAGGCGACCACCGTCCGGTCGTCGATGGCCAGGGCGTACTCCATCCCGCAGTCCCAGGTCGCGATGGCGCAGGCCACGAGCGACACATCGTCGGTGACCACCGTCCAGCGGGCGCCGCCGCCGTCCTGTCCCAGCACCAGTCCGTAGCCGTTCCGGTACGGCTCCAGCCCGAGCGCGGCACAGGCTTCGGGGTAGTCGTCGCCGAGCACGCTCGGGAATTGAGCGGGTGTCAGCAGCACCGCGGTCAGCACATACAGCGCCTCGTCGCCTGACTCGTCCCTGGCGGGCACGGCAGCCTCCTCCTGAGCTCGCGGATCCCCGGGGCCGATCCGTCGTCGGCGCACCCTAACCATCCGGTAGCCGTGGAGTCGAGACATCCGGCCGCGGCCGGCCCTCAGTCGTCGGCCGCCGCCCGGAGCGTGTGCAGCGTGCGCCGCAGCCAGGAGAGTTCGGCCTGGCTGGTGGCCCGGGCGATGGTGAGGATGCCACGCCGGAAGGGGTCCTCCACCTCCTCGGCGCGCAGCGGGCGGTCGCCCTCGTAGAAGAAGCTGGACGGCTGCCGCAGAAAGGCCATCCGGCGCTCCAGCACCTCCGCCTGCGCGGACGGGTCGTCCAGGTGCCGCAGGAACGCCAGCACGGTGAACCAGCGGTTCTCGTCGGTGATGTCGATGTCCGCCGGTTGTGCGAGGCGGCGGCGCAGCTCCGCGCGTCCCTCGGCGGTCAGCGTGAGGACGTGCCGGGGCGCGGCCCCCACCCCCGGCCGGGTCCGGCGGGCCAGCAGCCCGGCCTTCTCCAGCCGTTTGATCGCCGGGTAGAGGGTGCTCTCGGCCACGGGTTTCACATGTCCGGTCAGCGCGGCGATGCGCTTGCGCAACTCATAACCGTGCAGCGGGGCGTCATGGAGGAAGCCCAGGATGGCGAGTTCGAGCATGACCGCATTGTGCCGCATGACCGCTGTACCTCGCAGGCGCGATACATCGTAGCCGATGTATTGTTCGGACGTCCGACACGGACGGTGAGACGGGAGGAAGGCCATGCGGCACGCGCCATTCGGCCCCGAGGGGTGCCACATCGGATGGACCGGTACGGCGGGGGACGGGGACGGCGGCGCGGCGCGCGTGTACCTCCACGGGCTCGGTGCGGCATCGGCCGTCTACCACGCCCATGTCGCCGCCGTCCCGGCCCTCGCCGGCCGGCGGTCGCTCTTCGTGGACCTGCCCGGCCACGGGATCAGCGACCGCCCCGCCGATTTCGGCTACACGCTGGAGGACCACGCCGACGCGCTGGCCTGCGCCCTCGACGCGGCCGGGGTGCGGGGCGCCGAGGTCGTCGGACACAGCATGGGCGGATCGGTCGCCATCGTGCTGGCGGTGCGCCGCCCGGAGCTGGTGTCGCGTCTGGTGCTCACCGAGGCCAACCTCGATCCGCGGCCGCCGCTGACGGCGGGCAGCAGCATGATCGCCGCGTACCCGGAGGACGCTTTCGTGCGCGGCGGCGGCTTCGAGGAGACCTTGGAGCGGGTCGGGCCGGTGTGGCGGGCGACGATGCGGCTCACCGACCCGACCGCCCTGCACCGCAGCGCGTGCGCGCTGGTGCGCGGCACCCGGCCGACCATGCGCGAGATGCTCCTCGGCCTGGACATCCCCCGTACGTATCTGGTCGGCGGGCAGAGCGGGGAACTCCCCGGCCGCACGGAGCTGACGGCGGCCGGAGTGGCGGTCCGCACCGTGCCCGGAGCGGGACACAACGTGATGTTCGACAACGCCCCCGGCTTCGCGGCGGCGGTCGCGGCCCGGCCCTGAAGCCTTCCGGCCGGCCGCCCGGGTCCTATGCGGCGGGCCGCCCGGGTCCTATCCGGCGGGCCGTTCCCGCCCCGCCTCGCCGGTCTCCCGGACGGAGAGCGCCAGGAAGCGCGTGTCCTGGTCGGTGTACGACTCCAGACGCCAGCCGGCCCCGGCCAGCAACGGCCGCAGCCGGGGTTCGGCCCGCAGGTCGTCGGGGGTGAGGGGGCGGCCGTGGCGGGCGGCGAGAGCGGCCCGCCCCACCGGGTGGAACAGCGCCAGCCGGCCACCGGGGCGCACCACCCGGGCCAGTTCCCGCAAGCCTGCCGCGGGATCGGCGAGATGGGAGATCAGCCCGGCGGCGAACACCGCGTCGAGGCAGCCGTCGCGCAGCGGCAGCCGCGCCACGTCCGCGAGGGCGAGGCCCGCGGAGCCGTCCCGGCCCTCGCGTACGGCGGCGGCCAGCATGGCGGGCGTGAGATCCACTCCGAGGACGGTTCCCCCGGGGCCGACCGCGGCGCGCAGCGCGGGCAGCGCACGGCCGGTACCGCATCCGGCGTCGAGCACCGCGTCGCCGGGGCGGAGCCCGAGATCGGCGACGGCGGCGGCGTAGGCGGGGCCGTCGTCCGGAAAGCGGCTGTCCCAGCCGGCCGCCCGGGGGGTGAAGAAGTCCCTCACTTCGGCGGCGCTGTTTCCGTGGGAGGACTCATGTGGCACGGGAACTCCTCGGGACACCTCGGGTACGACGGTGAAGCGATGCGATGAGCAAGCAGCCTACGCCCGGATCGAGTAAAGATTCGGACGTTGATCGATCGCGCTGGCATCTAGCTCTGTCAAATTTCAACAGGTTCCGTAATGCGCCCCCACCGTGCGCCCCTGCCGGGTCTAGCGTCCCTGGCCCAGGGGACACCTGGAGCGCCGCCCGGCGCGGCGCATCCCGACAGCGCATCCCGACTGAGGGAGACCGCCCATGACCAAGCCTCGCAGCACTGCCGCACGCTCCATGGCCGATCTCGACCGGATCCTGGAGGATCTCGTGGCCCGGACCGAGGGCGTACGCCATGCCGTGCTGCTCTCCCGCGACGGGGTGACCGTCAGCGCGTCCCCCGGGCTCTCCCGTCAGGAGGCCGAACACCTGGCCGCCGTCGCCTCCGGATTCCACATCCTCGCCGCCGGGGCGGGCCGCCGGGGGCGCGGTGGCCCGCCCCGGCAGACGGCGATCGAGACGGCGGCGGGCACCCTCTTCGCCGCCGCGCTGGCGGACGGCGCGTGCCTGGCCGTTCTGGGCGCCGCCGGCACCGATCCCGCGGCGGTCGCCGAGCAGACCGCCCGGCTCGTGGACCTGGTGGACGGGCGGCGCGGGCCCTGGTCCCGCCGCCGGAGGTTCGGCCGCATCCGCGGGGGTACCCGGTACAGCTCCCGGAAGACGATGCCGACGACCACGGCGAAGGGATACGGCGATGCGAGCGGTGACGTGGCAGGGCCGGCGTGAGGTGACGGTGGAGACCGTCCCGGACCCGATCATCAAGGAGCCGACGGACGCGATCGTCCGGATCACTACCACCGGGCTGTGCGGCTCCGACCTGCATCTGTACGAGGTGCTCACGCCCTTCATGACCCCCGGCGACATCCTCGGCCACGAGCCGATGGGCATCGTCGAGGAGACCGGGCCGGAGGTGACGAACCTCAAGCCCGGCGACCGTGTGGTGGTCCCGTTCCAGATAGCCTGCGGACACTGCTGGATGTGCCGCTCCGGTCTGCCGACGCAGTGCGAGACCACCCAGGTCATCGAGCACGGCATGGGAGCGGAGCTGTTCGGCTACACCAAGCTCTACGGTGCGGTGGCCGGCGGCCAGGCGGAGTACCTGCGGGTGCCACAGGCCCAGTACGGCCCGATCAAGGTGCCCGAAGGCGTCCAGGACGACCGCTGGGTCTATCTGTCCGACGTGCTGCCCACGGCGTGGCAGGCGGTCGAATACGCGGCGGTTCCGCCCGGCGGCACGCTCGCGGTCCTGGGCCTCGGTCCCATCGGGAGCATGGCCTGCCGGGTGGCGCGGGTCCGGGGCCTGGCCGACCGGGTCATCGGTGTGGACCTCGTCCCCGAACGGCTGCGCCGGGCGCGTGCCGACGGTGTCGAGGTCCACGACCTCAACGACTTCTCCCATCAGGAAGACCTGGTCGAGGCCATCCGCTCGACGACCGGCGGCCGGGGAGTGGACGCGGTCATCGACGCGGTGGGCACGGAGGCCCACGGCAGCCCGGTCGGCCGGACCGCCCAGCGGGCCACGGGCTTCCTCCCGCGCGGCTGGGCCGCCAAGCTCACGGAGAAGGCCGGGGTCGACCGGCTGGCGGCGCTGCGGCTGGCCATCGCGCTGGTGCGGCGCGGCGGCACGATCTCCCTCAGCGGGGTGTACGGCGGCATGGCCGATCCGCTGCCGCTGATGACCATGTTCGACAAGCAGATCCAGCTGCGGATGGGCCAGGCCAACGTGCGGCGCTGGGTCGACGACATCCTCCCGCTGCTGACGGACGAGGACCCGCTGGGCGTCGACGGGTTCGCCACCCACCGCATGCCGCTGGAGGAGGCACCCCGCGCCTACGAGATGTTCCAGCACAAGGAGGACGGTGCGATAAAGATCCTCTTGCGCCCGTAAACGTCGGATGGGCGGGGTGCGTCATGAAGGGATGGATTTCGGTCGAATCTCGCTAGTCGGCGATGCCGGAGAACGCGAGCACCTTGTCGATACGGACCCTGACCAGCAGTTCCCCCGGCACGCCGTTGCGGGCGCCGTACTCCTCGGCCCGGTCCTCGCCCATGTAACGGGCGGCGATCCGGGTGGCCCAGTGGCGGACCTGCTCCAGGTCGTCGATGAGTTCGGCGTGCCCCCGCAGGGTGACGAAGGCGAACGGCGGCCGGTCGTCGTCCACGCAGATGGCGACCCGGCCGTCCCGGGTCAGGTTGCGGCCCTTGACCGTGTCCTGACCTGTGTTGAAGACGAAGTCGTCACCGTCGAGCAGGAACCACACGGGGGCCAGATGCGGGCTCCCGTCGGCCCGCACGGTCGACAGCTTCGCGGTGCGGGTGCCCTCCAGCAGGAACTTCTGCCACTGATCCTTGGTCATGTTCTGTGCCATGTCCCCATCCTGCGTCAATCAGCGCACAACCGAGGGATGGCGGGCGGGGCGGGTTGCCCGGACGGCGGCAGTGAGAAAGGCTGTCACGCAGCTGACGGGGAATCGGGGAGGAGTCGGAAATGGCAGGGAGCAAGGGGCTCGACTGGTTACTGGACGACCTGACCGAGCGGATCGCGGAGATACGGCACGCGCTGGTGCTCTCCAACGACGGGCTGGTGACGGGGGCGAGCTCCACTCTGGTGCGCCAGGACGCCGAGCACCTGGCCGCGGTGGCCTCCGGCCTGCACAGCCTCGCCAAGGGGTCCGGGCTCCACTTCCGGACGGGCCGGGTGCGGCAGACGATGGTCGAGTTCGACGAGGGCGTCCTCTTCGTCATGGCGGCGGGGGACGGTAGCTGCCTGTGCGTGCTCACCGGTCCGGACGCCGATGTGGGGCAGGTCGCCTACGAGATGACGCTGCTGGTCAACCGGGTGGGGGAGCATCTGGGAGTCGAGGCCAGGCAGGAGAGCGGCGCACCCGGCTGATGCCGCGCGGGAGGTGTCGCGCACCCAGCTGATCCCCCCGCGCGGGAGTTATCCACAGGGCTGACGCACCGTCGTGCTTCGCGGCTATCGTCGTCACTGTCAGTGATTGAGGCAGTGCGGGGGAGGACGTCGTCATGGCAGTGCGCATGGGTCAGGAGCTGCTGGAGAGCCAGGAGCCCTGGAGCCCGGTGGAGCTCGGAGAGTCGAGCGTGCCGGGGCGGGCGAGCGGTCCGGGTCGGGCGAGTGTGCCGGGTCGGGGGAGCGGGCCGGGCGGCGGGTCGGCGGGGGCGGGCGGCCCGGAGGGCAGTGTCGCGTTCGGCGCGGCGGCGAGGGCGCTGGGGCTCAAGCCGCGCGAGTTCGAGCTGGCCGTGCAGCTGGGAGAGGTGCGGACCGTCACCACCGGCCTGGGACGGCGGGTGGCGCACGAGGAGCTGAGGCGGGTGACCGCCGACGAGGGCTTCCCGGAGGCGCTCATCGCCCGCCTGCGCGTGGTCGGCACGGCGGAGGGAGCGGAGCTGCTCGGCATCAGCCAGGGCCGCCTCACCCGTCTCGCACGCGGGGGTTTCTTCGCCCCGGTCCGGTTCTACGTCAACCGCTATCGGGCCGTCGTATGGCTCTATCCGGCCTCGGAGCTGACCGAGTTCGCCGCCCGGCAGCCCGAGTTGCTCAGCGGCCGTACCCCGCCGGGGCTGAGCGCCGCGCTGGCCGCCGGGGAGGACTGGCGGGCCGCGAAGTGGCGCAGCCGCAGGGTCGGCCAGCTCCTCGCCCGGACCGAGGATCCCTGGGAGCGGGCCGCGGTCCTGGCCTCGGTGCTGGGCTCCGTGGAACTGGCCTCCTCCGTGTCCGATCGTTACGAGCGGGCCCATCTGCGGGCGCTGCGCCCCGCGCTGGTCCGGACGCGCCCGGAGGCCGGAGCCGTCCGGGACGTCATCGACGCGGTGGTCACGGCCGACGATCCACGGGAGATCCGGCGCTATCGGGCCGCCCTTGCCTCCGCCCTGGAAGACGCCCGCCGGGCCCGGCCCGCGCCGCGCCCGGCCGCCGAGGCGGCGCGACCGCGGGATGACCGCACCCGGGCCCCGGGCCGCCCGCGGAGCCTGTGGCAGAAGCTGACCGGCAGGCTATGAGTGACCCGGCGGCCGGTGAGTGACCCGACGCGCGATAGGCGATTCCATGGGCGATGACTCGTTTCGGCGGGGGAATGCATCACGACGCGGCCCCGTGGTGCTCAGCCGCCGTCCGCGGCCCCTTCGGCGGGCCGCAGCGGGCGGAATAGCCCCTCCTGCACCACCGACACCAGGAGCCGGCCCGCACGGTCGTAGATCCGGCCGCGCGCCAGCCCCCGGCCGCCCGTGGCCACGGGCGACTCCTGTTCGTAGAGGAACCACTCATCGGTGCGGAACGGCCGGTGGAACCACATGGCGTGGTCGAGCGAGGCCATGTCGAAGCCCCGAGGGCCCCACAGCGGCTCGACCGGCACCCGCACCGCGTCCAGCAGCATCATGTCGCTCGCGTAGGTGAGCGCACAGGTGTGCACCAGCGGGTCGTCCCCGAGCGGCCCCACCGCGCGCATCCAGACGGCGCTGCGCGGCTCCGCGCCCTGGAGCTCCTCGTCCGTCCAGCGCAGCCGCTCCACATAGCGGATGTCGAAGGGCTGCCGGCGCTCCATGCGGGCGAACGCCTCGGGGAGCGTGCCCAGATGGGAGCGGACCTCGTCGGCGAGGCTCGGCAGACCTTCCGGCCCGGGCACCTCGGGCATCGGCAGCTGCTGCTCGATACCCGGCTCAGCGGAATGAAAGGAGGCCGTCAGATTGAAGATCGTGCGACCCTGCTGGATGGCGACGACCCGGCGGGTGGTGAAGGAGCGCCCGTCCCGGACCCGCTCCACCTGGTACACGATGGGCACACCCGGCCGCCCCGGCCGCAGGAAGTACGCGTGCAGGGAGTGCACCGGGCGGTGCCCGTCGGTGGTCCGCCCGGCGGCCACCAGCGCCTGGCCCGCCACCTGCCCGCCGAACACCCGCTGCAGCGACTCGTCGGGGCTGCGGCCGCGGAAGATGTCCAGCTCGATGCGTTCCAGATCGAGCAGGTCGACCAGGCGCTCGGCGGGATTGGTCATCGGTGGTGCTCCTTCACTGAGGGGGCCGGGCCGGTCCCCGGCGTGGACCGCCTCCAGGAGGCTACAACTGGCCCACGTCGGTGACCCGGACCACCGCCCGGCCCTCCTCGTCGGAGGCGGCGAGATCGACCTCGGCCGAGATGCCCCAGTCGTGGTCGCCGCTCGGGTCGTCGAAGGTCTGCCGCACCCGCCACAGACCGTGCTCGGCGTCCTCCTCGATCCGCAGCAGCTTCGGCCCGCGGGCCTGCGGTCCGGTCCCGAGTTCCTCGTACTCCTCCCAGTACCCGTCCATCGCCTCGGCCCAGGCGTCCTCGTCCCAGCCGGAGTCGGCGTCCAGCTCCCCGAGTTCGGCGACCCTGTCCAGCGCGGCCAGCTCCACCCGGCGGAACATCGCGTTGCGCACCAGCACGCGGAAGGCGCGGGCGTTCGCGGTGACCGGCCTGACCTGGTCGGCGCGCTCCTGCGCCTCCTCCGCCGACTCCTCCTCCGGGTTGGCCAGCTGCTCCCACTCGTCGAGCAGGCTGGAGTCGACCTGCCGCACCATCTCCCCGAGCCAGGCGACGATGTCCTGGAAGTCATCGGACTTCAGATCGTCCGGCACGGTGTGGTCCAGGGCCTTGTAGGCGCTGGCCAGGTAGCGCAGCACGATGCCCTCGGTGCGCGCCAGATCGTAGAACGAGACGAACTCGGTGAAGGTCATCGCCCGCTCGTACATGTCGCGGATCACCGACTTGGGCGACAGCGGATGATCGCCGACCCACGGGTGGCTCTTGCGGTAGAGCCCGTAGGCGTGGGAAAGCAGCTCCTCCAGCGGCTTGGGGTAGGAGATGTCCTGGAGCCGCTCCATGCGCTCCTCGTACTCGACGCCGTCCGCCTTCATCGCGGCGACGGCCTCACCGCGCGCCTTGTTCTGCTGCGCCGCCAGGATCTGCCGGGGGTCGTCCAGCGTCGACTCGACGACCGAGACCATGTCCAGGGCGTAGGAGGGCGATTCGGGGTCCAGCAGCTCGAAGGCGGCCAGCGCGAAGGTGGACAGCGGCTGGTTGAGCGCGAAGTCCTGCTGCAGGTCCACCGTCAGCCGGATGACCGGGCCGGCCCCGTGCTCACCGTCGGCGCCCTGTGGCTCGACCCGCTCGACCACCCCGCCGTCCAGCAGCGAGCGGTAGATCGCGATCGCCCGGCGGATGTGCCGCAGCTGGTTCTTGCGCGGCTCGTGGTTGTCCTCCAGCAGGCGGCGCATCCCCTCGAAGGAGTCGCCGGGACGCGCGATGACCGACAGCAGCATGGCGTGGGTGACCCGGAACCGGGAGGTGAGCGGCTCGGGTTCGGAGGCGATGAGCTTTTCGAAGGTGTTCTGGCCCCAGTTGACGAAGCCCTCCGGCGCCTTCTTGCGGACCACCTTGCGCCGCTTCTTGGGATCGTCCCCGGCCTTCGCGAGTGCCTTCTCGTTCTCGATGACGTGCTCGGGCGCCTGGGCCACCACAAAGCCCGCGGTGTCGAAGCCGGCCCGCCCGGCCCGGCCCGCGATCTGGTGGAACTCCCGGGCCCGCAGTGTCCGCACCCGCTGGCCGTCGTACTTGGTCAGCGCGGTGAACAGCACCGTGCGGATGGGCACATTGACGCCCACCCCCAGGGTGTCCGTACCGCAGATGACCTTGAGCAGCCCGGCCTGCGCCAGTTTCTCCACCAGCCGCCGGTACTTGGGCAGCATGCCCGCATGGTGCACGCCGATCCCGTGCCGGACGTAACGGGACAGGTTCCGGCCGAACTTGGTGGTGAACCGGAAATTGCCGATCAGCGAGGCGATCTCGTCCTTCTCGGCGCGCGAGCACATGTTGATGCTCATCAGCGCCTGGGCCCGCTCGACCGCCGCCGCCTGGGTGAAGTGCACGATGTAGACGGGCGCCTGCTGGGTCTCCAGCAGCTCGGTCAGCGTCTCGGTCAGCGGTGTCGTCCGGTACTCGTAGCTCAGCGGTACCGGCCGGGTCGCGGACCGTACGACCGCGGTGGGCCGCCCGGTGCGCCGGGTCAGGTCCTCCTCGAACCGGCTCACATCCCCCAGCGTCGCCGACATCAGGATGAACTGCGCCTGCTCCAGCTCCAGCAGCGGGATCTGCCACGCCCAGCCCCGGTCCGGCTCCGCATAGAAGTGGAACTCGTCCATCACCACCTGACCGATATCCGCGTCCTTGCCGTCCCGCAGGGCGATGGACGCCAGCACCTCGGCCGTACAGCAGATGACCGGCGCGTCCGCGTTCACCGACGCGTCCCCGGTCAGCATCCCGACGTTCTCGGTGCCGAAGAGCTTGCACAGCTCGAAGAACTTCTCCGATACCAGGGCCTTGATCGGCGCGGTGTAGAAGGTGACCTCGTCGCGGGCGAGCGCGGCGAAGTGGGCACCCGCCGCGACCAGGCTCTTGCCCGAGCCGGTGGGGGTGGACAGGATCACATTCGCCCCGGACACCACCTCGATCAGCGCTTCCTCCTGGGCGGGGTACAGCGAGATGCCCCGCTCCTCGACCCAGGTGGAGAACGCCTCGAAAAGTGCGTCGGGGTCGGCGTCGCTCGGCAGCTGATCGATAAGAGTCACGCACCTATACTGCCTGGTTTCCCCGCCGGGACGGGAACCGGCCGTGCGGACGAAGATCGTCCGCGGCTAGGCTGTGCCGCGCCGAAGCAGTCAACTCCCGCATGCGAGCGGGGAAGAACAGGGGCGGGGTACGACCATGATGGGACCGGCGCATTCGCTGTCCGGGGCGGCGGCCTGGCTGGGGGTGGGGGCGGCGGCCGCGGCGGCCGACCACGCGATGCCCTGGCCGGTGCTGGTCGCCGGCGCGCTGATCTGCGCGGGAGCGGCGCTCGCCCCCGACCTCGACCACAAGGCGGCGACCATATCGCGCGCCTTCGGGCCCATCTCACGGGGACTGTGCGAGGTGATCGACAAAATCTCGCACTCGGTGTACCAGGCGACCAGGAAGGCGGGCGACCCGCGCCGCTCGGGCGGTCACCGCACCCTCACCCACACCTGGGTATGGGCGGTGCTGATCGGCGCCGGAGCCTCGGCGCTCGCCATGGTCGGCGGCCGCTGGGCGGTGCTCGGCATCCTCTTCGTCCATATGGTGCTGGCCGTCGAGGGGCTGCTGTGGCGCGCGGCGCGGGTCTCCAGCGACGTCCTGGTGTGGCTGCTCGGGGCGGCCAGCGCCTGGATCCTCGCCGATGTGCTGCACAAGCCGGGCAACGGTTCGGACTGGCTGTTCGGCGCACCGGGCCAGGAGTACCTCTGGCTCGGGCTGCCGATCATCCTCGGCGCCCTGGTCCACGACATCGGGGACGCGCTCACCGTCTCCGGCTGCCCGATCCTGTGGCCCATCCCGATCGGCCGCAAGCGCTGGTACCCGGTCGGCCCGCCGAAGGCGATGCGTTTCCGGGCCGGCAGCTGGGTCGAGCTGAAGGTGCTGATGCCCGTCTTCATGCTGCTCGGCGGGATGGGCGGGCTGGCCGCCCTCGGCGTCATCTGACTCCCGGAGGGGGCCGGGCCGCCCGTGCCGGGGCCCGGCTCCCCTCACTGGTGCCAGGAGCGCCACAGCGCGGCATAGGCCCCGTCCGCGGCCAGGAGTTCCTCATGGCTGCCCAGCTCGGTGATCCGCCCGCTCTCCACCACGGCGATCACATCCGCGTCATGCGCGGTGTGCAGCCGGTGGGCGATCGCCACCACGGTGCGGCCCTCCAGCACCCGGCCCAGCGACCGCTCCAGATGGCGCGCCGCCCGCGGGTCCAGCAGCGAGGTGGCCTCGTCCAGCACCAGCGTATGGGGATCGGCGAGCACCAGCCGGGCCAGCGCGATCTGCTGCGCCTGTGCGGGGGTGAGCGCGAGACCGCCGGACCCGACCTCGGTGTCCAGGCCCTCGTCCAGCGCGCGGGCCCAGCCGTCGGCGTCCACCGCGCCCAGCGCCGCCCACAGCTCGGCGTCCTCGGCGAAGGAGCGGGCCAGCAGCAGATTGTCACGCAGCGAGCCCACGAAGACATGGTGCTCCTGGTTGACCAGGGCCACGTGCTCACGGACCCGCTCGGCCGGCATCCGGGCCAGCTCCGCCCCGCCCAGCGTCACCCTGCCGGTGCGCGGGGAGTAGATCCCGGCCAGCAGCCGCCCCAGGGTGGACTTGCCCGCCCCGGACGGGCCCACCAGCGCCAGCCGCGTCCCCGGGGGCACCTTCATGGACACCTCGTGCAGCACGTCGCTGCCCTCGCGGTAGCCGAACCGCACCTCGTCCGCCCGCACCTCACGGCCGCCGGGGACCACCCCCTCGTCGGCGCGGTCCTCCTCGATCTCCCGCACCCCCACCAGCCGGGCCAGCGACACCTGCGCGACCTGCAGCTCGTCGTACCAGCGCAGGATGAGCCCGATCGGTTCGACCAGCATCTGCGCCAGCAGCGCCCCGGTGGTCAGCTCACCGATCGACATCCAGCCCCGCATCACACACACGCCGCCGATCATCAGCACCGAGCCGGTGATCAGGGTGTAGCTGACATTGATCACCGGGAAGAGCACCGAGCGCAGCCAGAGCGTATAGCGCTCCCATGCCGTCCACTGCCGGATGCGCAGCTCGGACTGGGCGACCCGCCGGTCGCCCAGCCGGTGGGCCTCGATGGTCCGCCCGGCGTCCACGCTCTCGGTGAGGGACGCGGCCACCGCCGCGTAGCCGGCCGCCTCCGAGCGGTAGGCGCTCGGCGCGCGGCGGAAGTACCACCGGCAGCCGATCACGAGGAGCGGAAGCGCCACCAGCACCGCGAGACCCAGCGGCGGAGCGGTCAGGATCAGCGCGCCGAGCAGCAGCGCCGCCCACACCACGCCGATGGCGAGCTGCGGCACGGCCTCGCGCATCGCGTTCGCCAGCCGGTCGATGTCGGTGGTGATCCGGGACAGCAGATCCCCGGTCCCGGCCCGCTCCAGCACCCCCGGAGGCAGCCCCACCGACCGTACGAGGAAGTCCTCCCGCAGATCCGCCAGCATCCGCTCGCCCAGCACCGCCCCGCGCAGCCGCACCATCCGGACGAACGCGGTCTGTACCACCAGTGCCACCGCGAACAGCGCCACGGTGCGCCCGATATGGAGGTCCTCCGCGCCCGTGGAGAGGGCCTCGACCAGGCCGCCCAGCAGTTGCGGGCCGACCATGGAGGCGATCACGGCGATCGCGTTCACGACCATCAGCACGGTGAACGCGCCCCGGTGCCGCCGCAGCAGCTCCCGCACATAGGCCCGCACGGTGGTGGGGGTGCCGACCGGCAGCGTCGTCGCCGACTCCGGTGCGGCCGGGTCATAGGCGGGCGGTGCCACGCCGATCATGCCGACTCCTCGATCTGTTCCTCGGTCCGCCCGGTGCCCTGGAGTCCGTGGCCGTCCGGCCCGGTGCCCCCTCCGGCCCCGCGGGCGGCGGCCTCGCCGTCCGGTTCGCGGGTGACGACCGTGCGGTACGCGGGATCGGTGCTCAGCAGCTCGCGATGGGTGCCCGTCCCCGCCGCCTCGCCCTTGTGCACGAACACCACCCGGTCGGCCCGGTCCAGCAGCAGCGGGCTGGAGGTCATGACGACGGTCGTCCGGCCCGCCCGCAGCCGCCGCACCCCCTCGGCGATCCGCGCCTCGGTGTGCGAGTCCACCGCGGAGGTCGGCTCGTCGAGCACCAGCACCTCCGGGTCGGTCACCAGTGAGCGGGCCAGCGCCAGCCGCTGCCGCTGGCCACCCGACAGCGAGCGGCCGCGCTCGGTGATCCGGGCGCCCATGGGGTCGGCGTCCCCGGTGTCCGCCGCCGACGCCTGGGCCAGCGCGTCCAGCACATCGCCGCACTGGGCCGCCTCCAGCGCCTGCTCCGCCGAGACCTCGCCGGACCTCGGCACGTCCAGGAGCTCGGCGAGCGTGCCCGACAACAGCACCGGGTCCTTGTCCTGCACCAGCACCGCGGCGCGCGCCGCGGGAAGCACCACCTCGTCCAGGGCGACCCCGCCCAGCAGCGCCGAGGGCGCCCCGGCGCGCTCCCCCTCGTCCGGGCCGTCCGCCACGGGGTGCCCTCCGAGCCGGTCCGCCAGCCGCCCCGCCGCGTCCGGGTCGCCGCACACCACCGCGGTCAGCAGCCCGCTGGGCGCCAGCAGCCTGCTCGCCGGGTCGTAAAGGTCCCCGCCGAGCGGCGTGGCGTCCCGCGAGTCCGCCGGCCGTCCGTCCCGGTGCGCGGCGGCCACGCGCGGGGGCGGGGAGGAGCGCCGCAGCGCCAGAACCCGGGCCGCGCGCCGCGCGGAGGGCCGGGAGAAGGAGTACGCCATGGCGATCTCCTCGACGTGCCGCAGCGGGAAGAGCAGAAAGGTGACCGCGCTGTAGACGGTGACCAGCTCGCCCACCTCGATCCGCCCGTCGCGGGCCAGCGCCGCCCCGTACCAGACGACACCGATCAGCAGCAGCCCCGGCAGCGCGACCTGCACCGCAGCGATCAGCGCCCACATCCGCGCGCTGCGCACCGCCGCGATCCGCACCTCCTGCGAGGCACGCCGGTAGCGGCGGAGGAACAGCTCCTCGCCGCCGATGCCCCGCAGTACCCGCAGCCCGGCCACGGTGTCCGAGGCCAGTTCGGTCGCCCGGCCCGCCTTCTCCCGCTGCTCATCGGCCCGGCGCGTGGCACGCGGCAGCAGCGGCAGTACGGTCAGCGCCAGCGCGGGCACACCGACCGCCACCACCACTCCCAGCGCCGGCTGGTAGAGGACCAGGGCCACGCAGACCGCGACACTGGTGATCGCGGCCGCCGTGAAGCGGGACAGCGCCTCCACGAACCAGCCGATCTTCTCGACATCGCCCGTGGAGACGGCGACGACCTCGCCCGCCGCCACCTTCCGGGTGAGGGTGGACCCCAGCTCCACCGCCTTGCGGGCCAGCAGTTGCTGCACCCGGGCCGCCGCCGTGATCCAGTTGGTGACCGCCGCGCGGTGCAGCATGACATCGCCCAGCGCGGTGAGCACGGTGAGCCCCGCCATCAGCGCTCCGGCCGTCGCCAGCCGCGCGCCGGAGCGGTCCACGACCGCCTGCACACCGAAGCCGATGGCGAGGGGGAAGGACACCAGCGCCGCCATGTGCACCAGGCCCCACAGGGCCGCCTTGACCTGCCCGCCCAACTGATTCCGGCCCAGCCAGAGGAGGAACCGCGGACCTGACCGCACGTCGGGTCGGCCGGGATCGGGATACGGAAGATCGCGAATGTGCATGACGTCCCAAGGTCGGGCGGGCGGCGGAGGGATGACAGGAGACGTGACAGGTTGACGTTCCCCGTCGCGGAATTCAACTGGTTTTTCCGGGAGCGGCCGGAACACGCCAATCCCGCGTGCGGCGCTGTCGTAGGAGGGTGGGACCATGGGGGACATGCGAATTTCCGGCACGATGTCCATGCGTGCGGCGACCGCGGCCGCCGCTGCCCTCTTCCTCCTCACGGCCTGCGGCGACGGCGGCGGCGGGGACGACGGCGGCGCCAAGGGCGGAGACCACGGCCGGCAAGCGCTGCGCAGCGGGGCACCCGCGCCGGATCCCACGCGCATCCCGGACGTGGGGGACCGGCTCCAGTCCCGGATCCCGGACCAGTCCCGTCAGGTGGTGGCGGTCTACGGCAAGGGGGTGAACTCGGCGGACGCGACCGTGGTCCTCTACACCAAGCGGGGCAAGGAATGGGAGCGCACCCGCAGTTGGGCGGCGCACAACGGCAAGCGCGGCTGGACGACGAGCCATCACGAGGGCGACAAGCGCAGCCCGGTCGGCGTCTACACGCTCAGCGACGCGGGCGGTGTGCTGCCCGACCCCGGCGCCCGGCTGCCGTACACCTCCTCGGGCTCCTTCGCGGCCCCCCACTACTGGCCCAAGTCGCACTGGACCGACTTCGACTACGTCATCGCCATCGACTACAACCGCGTCAAGGGCACCTCACCGCTCGACCCGACCCGGCCCGAAGGCCAGAGCAAGGGCGGCAGCATCTGGCTGCACAGGGATCACGGCAGCGGCACCTCGGCCTGTGTCAGCCTGTCCAAGTCCGGTATGGAGTATCTGCTGAAGAACCTCGACCCCAAGCTGCACCCGGTGGTGGTCATGGGGGACAAGGCGCATCTGGCCGCCTGAGCGCGGCGCGGGCGCGGCCGGCCTCAGCAGCGGTGGTCCGGGGTCCCGGACAGGGTGTCCAGCAGCTCCTCCAGCACTTCGCGCTGCTGATCGCTGAGCGGTGCCAGGATGTCCTCCGCGGCGGCGCGCCGCGCCTCGCGCAGCGCGCGCAGCGTCGACCGCCCGGTGTCGGTCAGCTCGACGCGCACCACCCGGCGGTTGGACGGATCCGGGACGCGGCGCACCGAGCCGTGCGCCTCCAGGGCGTCCACCAGCGTCGTCACGGCGCGCGGGACCACCTCCAGGCGCTGGGCCAGATCCGCCATCCGTGGCGGCTGGTCGCCGTGGGCGAGGATGCGCAGCAGGCGGGACTGGGCGGGCGTGATGCCCAGCGGCTCCAAATGGCGCTTCTGGGCGCGGTGCAGTCTGCGGGTCAGGTGCAGCAGCCGCTCCGCGAGGAGGCCGGATGTCTCGGACGTGGGCATGATCGCAGCCTATCAGGACATTGTTCATTGTGAACATAGGTAACAATGAGCTATGCTCCCGGAGTCCGCGCCGGCGCGGCCACGGCGTCACCCTGCCGTCATCCGCGGCGGCCTCCCCGCTTCCAGAAGGAGCCCATGCACCCCGACATCCCCTCGTGGACCCCGTCCACCCAGGAGCCCGAGCAGCCCGCCCAGGTGCGGCGCATCCTCCCGCTCTTCCGCCCCTACCGCGGCCGCCTCGCCCTGGTCGGCCTGCTGGTCGGCGCCTCCGCACTGGTCTCGGTCGCCTCGCCGTTCCTGCTCCGGGAGATCCTCGACACCGCGATCCCCGACGGCCACACCGGACTGCTCAGCCTGCTCGCCCTCGGCATGATCGCCGCAGCCCTCGTCAACAGCGTCTTCGGCGTACTGCAGACCCTGATCTCCACCACCGTCGGCCAGCGGGTCATGCACGATCTGCGCACCGCCGTCTACGACCGGCTGCAGCGCATGCCGCTCGCCTTCTTCACCCGCACCCGCACCGGCGAGGTGCAGTCCCGGATCGCCAATGACATCGGCGGTATGCAGGCCACCGTCACCTCCACCGCGACCTCGCTGGTCTCCAACCTCACCAGCGTGGTCGCCACCGTCGTCGCGATGCTCGCGCTCGACTGGCGGCTGACCGTCGTCTCGCTGCTCCTGCTGCCGCTGTTCGTCTGGATCAGCCGCCGCGTCGGCGCCGAGCGCAAGAAGATCACCTCACAGCGCCAGAAGCAGATGGCGGCCATGTCCGCGATGGTCACCGAGTCCCTGTCGGTGAGCGGCATCCTGCTCGGTCGCACCATGGGCCGGTCCGCGTCCCTCACCCAGCGGTTCGCCCAGGAGTCCGAGCGCCTGGTGGACCTGGAAGTGCGGTCCAACATGGCCGGCCGCTGGCGGATGTCCACGATCGGCGTCGTCATGGCGGCGATGCCCGCGCTGATCTACTGGGCCGCGGGAATCGCACTCCAGGCCGGCGGCCCGGCCGTCTCCATCGGCACGCTCGTCGCCTTCGTCACGCTCCAGCAGGGGCTGCTGCGGCCCACGGTGAGCCTGCTGTCCACCGGTGTGCAGGTGCAGACCTCCCTCGCGCTCTTCGCCCGCATCTTCGAATACCTCGACCTGCCGATCGACATCGCCGAGCCCGCCGAACCGGTGCGGCTGGAGAAGGTGCGCGGCGAAGTCCGCTTCGACGGCGTCGACTTCGACTACGACGGCAAGGACCCCGGCACACCGAAGGACCCGGTGAAGGACACCTCCAAGGGCACCCTGCGCGGCATCGACCTGACCGTTCCCGCGGGCGGCAGCCTGGCGGTCGTCGGATCGACCGGGTCCGGCAAGACGACCCTGAGCTATCTGGTGCCACGGCTGTACGACGTGACCGGCGGCCGGGTGCTGATCGACGGGGTGGACGTCCGCGACCTGGACTTCGACACCCTCTCCCGAGCCGTCGGCGTCGTGTCCCAGGAGACCTGCCTCTTCCACGCCTCGGTCGCCGAGAACCTGCGCTTCGCCAAGCCCGACGCGACCGACGAGGAGATCGTGGCGGCGGCCGGGGCGGCCCAGATCCACGACCACATCGCCTCCCTCCCGGACGGCTACGACACCCTGGTGGGGGAGCGCGGCTACCGCTTCTCCGGCGGGGAGAAGCAGCGCCTGGCCATAGCCCGCACGATTCTGCGCGATCCGCCTGTCCTCATCCTCGACGAGGCCACCAGCGCCCTGGACACCCGCACCGAGCAGGCCGTCCAGCAGGCCATCGACGCCCTCTCGGCCGGCCGCACCACGATCACCATCGCCCACCGGCTCTCCACCGTGCGCGACGCGGACCAGATCGTCGTGCTCGACGGCGGCCGGATCGCCGAGCGCGGCACCCACGAGGAGCTGCTGGCGCGGGACGGGCGCTATGCCGCGCTGGTACGGCGCGACGCCCGCCTGTCGCCGGTGGCCCCCGCCGTCTAGGCTCCTCCTGGCGCGGGAATCCGTCCCGCGAGGGCCCGCCGGGCGCCGCCGCGCAGGGGGCGTCACGCGGCCGGGACACGACGCGCCGCCCGCGCGCCCGGACTGTCAAGATGAGCGAATGATCTATCCAGCCGATACAGACCAGTCGACTGCGGATCAGACACGGCTGTTACTGGTCGAGGACGACCGGGAAACCGCAGACATGCTGGCAGAACTGTTCAGTTCCGAGGGGTACCGGGTCGATGTGGCCTTCGACGGCCATCGGGGGCTTCACCTGGCTCTCGGCCGAGGACATCAGGTGCTGGTCGTCGACCGGATGCTTCCGGGCATCGACGGCCTGGACCTGGTGAAACGATTACGGCGGGTCGGGGTCACCACCCGGGTCCTGATGCTCACCGCCCTGGGGGAACTGGGCGACCGGGTCAGCGGACTCGACAGCGGCGCCGACGACTACCTGGTCAAACCGTTCGAGGTGGACGAGCTGCTGGCCAGGGTGCGGGCGCTGCACCGGCGCGACCTCTCCGGCGCCGAAGTGCTGCCGCTCGGCGAGGGACAGCTCGACCTCCAGCGCCGCGAGGTCCGCTTCGCCGACGGCCGGTGCGTCGAACTGTCCCTGCGGGAATGCGCGTTGCTGCACGCCCTGGCGGACGGCCCCAGGACGGTGCACGGCCGCTCGCACCTCCGCGAGCGGGTGTTTCCGGACACCTCGGCGGATTCCATCGTCGACACCTACGTCTACTACCTGCGGCGGAAACTGGGCCGCGAGGTCGTCCGCACCGTGCGCGGCAGCGGCTACCGGATGGGAACGCTGTGAAGACGCTTCCGACCCGTTCACCACGTCGTACGGCGCCGAGCCCGGAACGGCGAAGGCTCTCCGCCGCCCAGTGGACGATCACCTGGCGCATCTCCCTGGTGATGTCGGTGATCATGCTGCTGGTCGGGGCCATCGTCTATGGCGTCGTGCTGTTCGCCCAGCGCGCGGACGCCGAGCGCGAGACCCAGTGGGGCATCGACCACAACACCGTCGACAGCCCGCCGGTCTGTGTGTGGATGACCGTGGAGCGGGACGGAGCGATCAGCAGCACCCCCGGCATCCCCGCCGGGCTGCCCGTGCGGACCAGCCTGGACGCGGTCCGCAAGGGCGGACCTGCGGTGCTGGAACGGGTGGTGAGAGGCGGCGAGCAGTACACGGTGCGCACCGCCCGGCGCGGTTCGGAGGTCGTGCAGGCGGCGTACGGGGAACGTTTCCAGCGGGCCGACCGGAACCATCTGCTGCTGGCCTTCGCGGCGGCGGAGGCGGTCGGCCTGGCGCTCGTCGCGATCGCCAGCGGCCTGCTCGCCCGGCGGGCGATGACGCCGCTGTCCGAGGCCCTGGACCGGCAGCGGCGGTTTGTCGCCGACGCCAGCCACGAACTGCGCACCCCGCTGACCCAGTTGCACACCCGCGCGCAGCTTCTGGCCCGTCGCTCCGGCTCGGCGAGCCCCCAGCAGCTGGCCACCGACCTCCAGCGCCTGGTGACCGGGACCCGGCAGCTCGGTGACATCATCGACGACCTGCTGCTGTCCGCGCGGCTCTCCCGCTCGCCGGCGTCCCGCGAGCCGGTCGACCTCGCCGCGCTCGCCGAAGACGCGGTGGCCGCCGAGGACGTCCGGGCCCAGGCGATGGGGCTGACCGTGCGGCTGCGGCGCGCGCCGGGGCGGCATGTGGTGATGGGCACCGCGCCGGCGTTGCGCCGGGTGATCGCCGCGCTGGTCGACAACGCGATGGGGCACACCCCGCCCGGCGGCGAGGTCGTGGTGTCCGTGGAGGCCCCGCTGCCCGGCATCGTGTCGCTGTCCGTACGCGACACCGGCGTGGGGTTCGCACCGGAGGAGGCCGAGCGCATCTTCGAACGGTTCGCCAGGGGGACCGCCGGCCGGGGCAGACGGTTCGGGCTCGGCCTGGCGCTGGCCCGTGAGGTGGTCGAAAGCCATCGGGGGCGCATCTCCGCCGTCGGGCGGCCGGGACACGGTGCGCTGTTCACCGTGGAACTGCCCACGGGGCGGGCGGGGGAGATGATCCCGCGGCAGCGTGAGCGAGAGCGGCAGCGGCAGCGGAAGAGCCCGGAATGCCTCTCCACGGGAGCCCGGGCGCCGGATGGTCCGGGGCACTGACGCGTCCGGGCTCATGACCGGGCCCGTCTCCGGGCCAGGTCCGGGGCGTCTCCGGGCCGGGTCCGGGCTGTCTCCGGGCTGTCTCCGGGCCGGGTCCGGGCCGGGCCGGGGCCGGGGCCGGGACACCGGCCACGCCCGGGTACGGGGTGCCGGGGCCGCCGTCCGGGCCGGTGGCCGGGCGCTGGGTGCACGCTTCGGCCGTGGTGTTCCGGGGCCCCGCCCCCGGCGGGTGTCCGGGTACGCGGCCGACGCGTCGGCCAGCTTCCCGGCCGGGGCGTGGGCCGGGGCAACGGCCGGGCGGGTGGCTGGTGCGGTGGTCGGGGCAACGGCCGGCCGGTGGCCGGGTCAGCGGGCGGTGCGGTGGCCGGGTCAGCAGCCGGTGCGGTGGTCGGGGCAACGGCTGGGTCAGCGGCCGGGGCGTGGGCCGGGTCAGCAGCCGGGCCAGCGGCCAGGCCGGTGGCCGGGTCAGCAGCCGATGCGGTGGCCGGGTCAGTAGCCGATGCGGTGGCTGGGGCAGCGGCCGGGGCAACAGCCGAGCTAACGGCCGGGCGGGTGGCTGGGTCAGCGGCTGGTCCGGTGGCCGGGCCAACGGCCGGTGCGGTGGCCGGGTCAGCAGCCGATGCGGTGGTCGGGGCAACGGCTGGGCCAATAGCCGGGCCGGTGGCCGGGGCAACGGCCGGGCGGGTGGCCGGGGTAACGGCCGGGGCAACGGGCAGGTTCACGGTCGGGCTCACGAGGCGAGCCGTCCGCATCGGTCGAGCGCGCCGCGGTCGATGTCCTCGGCGAGCCCGGCCAGTGGCGACCCGGCGTCCCACACCAGCCGCGTCCGGCGCCACAACCGGCCGTTCGCCAGTCGTTTCCACACGATCCCCTGGCAGTGGTCACCCGGTGAGAGGAAGACACCGACCGCGTTCCCGGCGCTCACGATGGCCGCCGCGGTGGCCTGGTCGGCGCCGAAGTACCGGAACCGGGGGGTGAACCCGGCTCGTTCGCAGGCGATCCGCAGGCTCAGGCCGAGGCCGTCCGAGCGGTCACCCTGCGCGATCCAGACGTCCTCGGCCAGCTCCTCGAGGGCGAGCAGCGGCCGGTGGGCCAGCCGGTGGCCGGGGGCCAGCCCGATCAGCGCCGGTTCGGTGTCCAGATCGTGCACGGTGAAGTCGCGGACCTGGGGCGGCACGACGTCCGGGAACTCGCTGACGACCGCGAGCGCGATCTTCTCGGTGCGCAGCAGATCCAGCACGGCCTGCGAGGAGGGCTCCAGATAGGTGAGCTGTTCGTGGTGCGGCAGCCGCTCCCGGATGAGCGCGGCGATCCGGGGCACCCAGGGGTTGTCCACTCCGCCCAGCGCGACGGCCTGCGGCGGTTCGGCCGGCCGGGCCAGCGTCCTGGCGGTGGCGAGCAGATCGCCGAACTCGTCGAGCAACTTCTCGGCCCTCCCCAGCACATGGACGCCGAGTTCGGTCGGCACCACGCCCTGCGGGCGGCGTTGGAACAGCGGGCCGCCGAATTCCTGCTCGATGCGTCTGAGCTGGGTGGACAGGCCGGATTGCGCGATCTGGAGCCGGGCGGCCGCGTGGCTGATGCTGCCCGACTCAGCCACGGTGAGCACGATCCGCAGGTGGCGCAGATCCATATCCACTTCCTGCCTCCGTCTTCGATGGTCGCGGCCGGAAATATCCGATGACGAGCAGGGCACCGGCCAGGGACAGCAGCGCCGTCCACGCGGCGGTGACGTACATGGCGTGCAGATAGGCCCGGTCCGCGGCGGCGAGGAGATCGGGCCGGTCCAGCGACCTGGCCACCGCCCGGGTGGCCTCCGCGGAGTCCAGAGCGCGCTCCCGCGGCCCCGGGGCCAGGCCGTCGAGCGCGGGCCGGATGGTTCCGCGGTAGGCGGTGGCGAGCACGGAGCCGAGCACCGCCACCCCGAGCGTGCTGCCCACCGGCCGGGTGGCGGCGGCGACGGCCGCGCCGGCGCCGGTGTACCGCTGGGGCAGGGCGGCCATCATCTCCGCCGTCATCGGCGCGACCACCAGCCCGATGCCGGCGCCCTGCGCGAACAGGTCCCCGGCGATCCAGGCCACCGGGGTGTCCGCGGTGAAGAACACGAAGCCGCCGAAGGTCCCACCGGCGAGGAGGATCCCGGCGACCGCGCACCAGCGGACGGTCAGCAGCCGGGAGAGTGCGGGGGAGACCTGGTTGCCCAGGACGATGCCGCCCGCGGCGGCCGCCATCACGCCCCCGGCGGCCAGGGCCGACAGCCCGTGCACCCCCTGGAGGTAGAAGGCGCAGGTGAAAAGCTGTCCCGCCAGCCCGCAGAAGAGCAGCAGCAGGGTCACACTGCCGCCCGCGAAGCGCGCCTCGGTGAACAGGCGCACATCGAATCCCGGCGTCTCCCGGCGGCGCTGTGTCATCACCAGCACCGCCAGCAGGGCGAGCCCGGCGGCGATCGGCAGCAGCGCGGCCGGGCTCGTCCAGCCGGCCGGGCGGCCGCCCCGGATGACGCCGTACACCACAAGCCCCAGCCCCAGCACGGAGAGCGCCAGGGCCGAGGCGTCGAGCACCCTGCGCTCGGCGTAGAGCAGTTCGGGCACCAGCAGACCCGCGCCGGCCAGGCACACCGCCGCCACCGGAAGGTTGACGAGGAACACCGAGCCCCACCAGAACCGGGTCAGCAGCGCCCCGCCCACCACCGGTCCGAGCGCGACGGCCGCGCCGCCCGCGGAGGCCCAGACCGCGATCGCCCGGGTGCGCCGGGCCGGTGCGGTACCGCGGGTGACGATCGCCAGCGTGGCCGGAGTGATCAGCGCCCCGCCCGCGCCCATAAGGCCACGGGTGACGATCAGCTCCGTGGCCCCGGGCGAGAACGCGGCCAGCACGGAGGTGGCGGCCAGCAGCACCAGCCCGGCGACCAGGATCCGGCGCGGCCCGTAGCGGTCGGCCAGGGCGCCTCCGGTGAAGCTGCCCGCGGCGAAGACCAGTGAGTACGAGGCGTTGGCCCACGCCAGGTCCGCGGAGCTCGCCCCGAGCCCGCGGACCGGGTCGGCGAGGGTTTCCATCGCCACGTTGAGGACCGTGTTGTCCAGCAGGACCAGCGTCTGCGCCAGAACCGCCACCGCCACGGCCCACCACTGCCGGGCCGGGACGGCCGCGCCGTCGTCCTGCCCTCCCCCGGCGGGGGCGGCCGGCGCCGTGGGCCGGTGGCTCACCGGGCCAGCGCTCGCCGGCCCGCGACGACGGTCCGGGTGAGCTCCGCGACCCGCTGCCCGAGGTGTTCCGCGGTGGCGAGGTCGGACTTGTGCACCGTGCCCGACCTGTCGTCCACCGGGGACTGTGCCGCGGCGCCCTGGTAGAAGCCGAGCCGGTTCGGGTCGAACTCGCTGCCGGAGGAGGAGTTCCAGCCGGGCGCCAGGCCGAGGCTGACCCAGAGCATGCCGTGCTGGGCGGCGAGCGTGGCGAAATGGCCCAGGGTGCCGGCCTTGTCTCCCGCCATGGAGCCGGAGTTGGTGAAGCCCGCCGCCAGCTTGTCCTGCCAGCGGCGGGTGAGCCAGCGCCTGGCGCTGGCCTCGGCGAAGGCATGGAAGGCCGCCGAGGCCGTGCCCATGTAGGTGGGCGCGCCGAAGACGATCGCGTGGGCGTCGTCGAGCCGGAGCCAGTCCTCGTCGGTGATCCGGTCGACGAGGACGGTGGTGACCTCGGTGTGCGGCACCCGGCTCGCTCCGGCGCGTACCGCCTCTCCGAGCCTGGCGGTGTGACCCCGTCCGCCGTGACAGGCGATCGCGACGCGTACCGGGTCGGTCAAGGCGGACATACCAGCCTCCTCGGAAAAGCGGTTCCGGTTCGTGCGGAATAGCCGCCGGACAGCCTGTCAGAGAAATCTCAGAGGTTTCTCAGAGCCGCATAACCGCGAAGTTATGGAGATTCCATATCCACTCGTTTTCGCGGCGGCGTGCCATTCTGGCCCGGCAATCCCGAAGCACCGTCCGCCCGTTGGGAGAGGTGTGCCTGGAACATGACCGATACTGGTAAATCCTTCCGGATGCGGAGACTCTCGGCCGTGGGGGACGGAAGATATCTTTTCGTCCCGCTCGACCACAGTGTGTCCGACGGACCGGTGGTGCCCCAGGCCCGCTGGAACGGGCTGCTGAGGGCGGTGGTGGACGGGGGCGCGGACGCGGTCGTCGTCCACAAGGGCCGGGCCCGCACCATCGCACCGGCCGTCCTGCGCCACTGCGCCCTGGTGGTGCACCTGAGCGCCGGTACCGCGCACGCCGCCGACGCCGACGCCAAGGTGCTCGTCGGCGAGGTCGAAGAGGCGGTGCGGCTGGGCGCGGACGCGGTGAGCGTGCATGTGAACCTCGGCTCGGACACCGAACACCGGCAACTCGCCGACCTCGGGACCGTCGCGGCCTCCTGCGACGTCTGGAACATGCCGCTGCTCGCGATGATCTATCCGAGGGGGCCGCGGATCGCCGACCCGCACGACCCGGCGCTGCTCGCCCACGCGGTCAACATCGCCGCGGACCTCGGCGCCGACCTGGTGAAGACCTCGGTCGCGCTGCCGCTGGACCGGATGGCCGAGGTGGTGGACAGCAGCCCGCTGCCGGTCCTCGCCGCCGGCGGCCCGCCCGACGGCTCGGACCTGATCGGTCATGGAACCTCGCTGATGCTCGCCGGCTGCCGGGGCCTCGCGGTCGGCCGCCGGATCTTCTCCTCACCCTCGCCCGGCTCCCTGGTGGCGCGGCTCGCCGCCGTGGTCCACGCGGTCGAGACCGGAACGGCCCCCCACCCCCCGACGATTGCGACAGGTGCCGTATGAAGTTCGCCTGGATCGACCTCCGAACCGTTCCGCACGCGCGGCTGGAGTCCGTCGTGGACGCCGCCATCCACACCCGGATGCGGGGCGTGCTCTGCGATGACGAAGCCGTCCTCACATCGCTCCCCCCGACCGTCACCGCCGTCACCACCGCGACGGTGACCGAGGAGCGGCAGCTGCGCGACCTCGGCGCCGACACCGCCGGCTGGGTCGACGTCCACGACGAGCCCTCGCTGCGGCTGGCGTGCGCCGCCGCGGTCACCTTGCCCTGCACCGTGGTCCGCTTCGCCGACCCGACCAAGATCCCCCTGGAGATCGTGCTCGCCGCCGCGGACCGCGCGGCGGGCGAACTGGTCACCGTCTGCGCGGACCTGGAAGAGGCCGCCACCGTACTGGACGTGCTGGAACGCGGCTCGGACGGGGTCCTGCTGGCGCCCTCCGACGCGGCCGAGGTGTTCGCGCTGGCCCGGCTGCTGGAGGCCGGTTCCGAACCCCTGCCACTGACCACGCTGACCGTCGACGGCATCGAGCACCACGGGCTCGGCGACCGGGTGTGCGTGGACACCTGCACGCATTTCGCCGAGGACGAGGGCATCCTGGTCGGCTCGTACTCGACCGGCTTCATCCTGTGCTGCAGCGAGACCCATCCGCTGCCGTACATGCCGACCCGGCCGTTCCGGGTCAACGCCGGTGCCCTGCACTCCTATGTGCTCGGCCCGGAGAACCGCACCAACTACCTGAGCGAGCTGCGCTCGGGCAGCACCACGCTCGCCGTCAACGCCGAGGGCAGGACCCGGCCGGTCACGGTCGGCCGGGCCAAGCTGGAGTCCCGGCCGCTGCTGACCATCACCGCGCGGTCGGCCGAGGGCGTCGTGGTGAGCCTGACCGTCCAGGACGACTGGCATGTGCGGGTGCTCGGGCCCGGTGCGAAGGTCCACAACGTCACCGAACTGCGGCCCGGTGACGAACTGCTCGGCTACCTGGCCACCGACCAGCGCCATGTGGGCTTCCCCATCGGCGAGTTCTGCAGGGAAAACTGATGACCGCCGGAATGCGGGAGCTCCTCGAGGCGCTGTTCGACGCCCACCCCGGCGAGCTGCCCTATCTGGTCCACGGCGAGCATCCGGTGAGCCGTGCCGAGGTCCGGGACGCCGTGGCCAGGGAGGCGGACGTCTTCGCCGGGCACGGCGTCGGCGAGGGGCGTACGGTGATGCTCCGGATACCGCCCAGCTTCACCCAGATCGAGGTGCTGTTCGCGCTGTGGCGGCTGGGCGCCCAGGTGATGCTGGTCGACCACCGGCTCAAACCGTCCGAAGTGGACGCCCTGCGCTCGGTGTGCCACCCGCAGTTCATGGTCAGCGCCGGTACGGCGGGCCGCTCGCCGCTCAGGTTCGAACCCCGTTACGAGGTGGTCACCTCGCGCTGTCCGGGCGGACGCGCCGCGGCGACCGCGCACCGGCTGGTGCAGTTCAGCTCGGGCTCGACCGGGCTGCCCAAGGTGATCGGACGGACCGCGGACTCCCTGGCGGCCGAGATCGACCGGTTCACCCGGATCGAGGGGATGCCCGCCCCGGGCGAACGGGTGCTGCTGCTCAGCTCCACCGCGCACAGTTTCGGCCTGATCGCCGGGGTGCTGCACGCGCTCGCGGTGGGCGTGTCCGCGGTGTTCGCCCGGCGGGTGTCCGCCAGGGACATCCTCGTCGCCGCCGGGCGCCACGACGTCCACCTGATCTTCGGCACGCCGTTCCACTACGAACTGCTGGGCACCGCCCGGGAGCTGCCCGCGCTGCCCGCCCTGCGCGCGGCAGTCTCCGGTGGGGAGATCATGCCGCCCGAGACCGCCGCGCGGTTCGCCGGCCGGTTCGGCATCGGGGTCGGCGAATCGTACGGGACCACCGAGACGGGTGTGATCGCGATGGAGGTGAGCGGCGCCGCACGGCCCGCCGTCGGCCCGGCGGCGCCCGGTGTGCGGCTCCGCGTCCACGAGGGCGAGCTGGAGGTGTGGCTGCCGGACGGCTCACCGTATCTGCACGGCTCCGGCGGCGACCGGTACGCCGACGGCTGGCTGCGCACCCGGGACCGGGCCGAGTTGGACGCCTCCGGCGCCGTGCGGCTGCTGGGCCGCGGCGACTCCCTCGTGGTCATCGGCGGCCTCAAGGTCGATCTGACCGAGGTGGAGACCGTGCTGCGGGAGCACCCCCGGGTCAGCGGGGCCGTGGTGGTGCACGCCGGTGTCACCGAAGCCTATGTGGCCACCGGACCGGACGGCCCCGCGGCCGGGGAACTGCTGCGCTGGTGCCGGGAGCGGCTGGCCGACTACAAGGTGCCGCGCGTCGTCCACGTCCTCCCGGACCTGCCCCGCACCTCCAACGGCAAGCTCGTCAGGCACCGGGAGGCGCTGCTCGCCCGCTCCGCCCGAGGCTGACGGCCCCCCTTTTTCTCCTTTCGACCTCGCATCTGTCGACCACCTCAAAACCTTTGTCAGAGAAAGGTTGCCCCCATGCAGACGGCCTTGCAGAAGGAGATCCGCCAATTCGTGCTCAGCACGATCAGCGAGGACATGAACCATCCGCTCGACACGGACGAGATCACCGATGACAGCCCCATGGGCACCGGCGGCATCGACATCGATTCGCTGGGCCTGATCGAGCTGGTCCTGCGGCTGGAGCGCCGGTTCCACGTGAAGTTCCCGGACAGCGATATCGAACAGGCCGGTGCGATGAACCTCGGCGAGCTGGTGAACGAGGTCGTCGAGCGCGGCGGCACGGTATGACCGCGGAATCCGGGGCCCGGCCGCGGATCACCGCCGGCGCGGTGCGCGAGCTGCTGTCCGACCCCAAGATCTTCTCCGAACTGCCGGCCGGCCTGGACGACGACGCGGACCTCGCGCTGGACTCGCTCGGGCTGGTGTGGTTCCTGCACCAGCTGGAGCTGCGCTACGGCCTGGAGGTCGAGCCGAGCGAGGCGTTCCTCGCCGAATTCACCTCGATACGCCGGATCACCGAGTACCTGGCGGACGTCCATGAGCCGTGAGGTGCTGCTCACCGGATTCGGGGTGCGGACGGCCTTCGGCAGCGGGGCGGACCCGCTGCGGGAGGGCGTGTTCGACGGGCGGCCCGCGTTCGCGCCGATCACCCGCTTCGACACCGGCCCGTACCGGACCGGCGTGGCCGCCACCGGCGGCGGGGCCGCCCCGCTGCGGGAGGTGCTGGCGGAAGTCGCCGGGGCGGCGGCCGGCATGGCCGGGCTGCGGACGGGCGCGGAGGCCGCCGTCCTGGTGGGCACCGCGGGTGACTTCACCGGCCTGACCCGCTTCTGGCGCGGCCCGGACGCGCCTGGCTCCGCCGGCCCCGGCCCCGGCCCCTCCGTCGGTGCCGCGGGGGCCGCGTCCGCGCGGTCCGTGCCCGAGGAGGCCGCGTCGGTGGGGCCGGTGTCCCCTGGGGCCGCGTCGGTGGGGCCTGGGGCCGTGTCGGCGG
>NZ_BBOX01000254.1 GCF_001553455.1 Streptomyces hygroscopicus subsp. hygroscopicus | reverse complement strand
GGCCTGGGGCCGTGTCGGCGGGGGCCGCGCCCGTGGAGACCGTGCCCGCGTGGCAGGCCGAGGCCCTCGCGGACGCGCTCGGCCTACGCGGCCCCCGGCTGGCGTTCACCAACGCGTGCGTGGCCTCGGCCACCGCGGTCGCGCACGCCTGTGCGCTCATCGCCTCCGGCCGGGCCGACGTCGCGGTCTGCGCCGGGGCGTACCTGGTCGAGGAGGAGAACCTGGCCAAGTTCGGCTCGGGGTTCGCCTTGTCCGGCGACGGGATGATGCGGCCGTTCTGCGCCGACCGCGGCGGGCTGCTGCTCGGCGACGGAGCCGCCGCCGTCGTCCTCGAATCGGCCGAGGGCGCCCGGCGCAGAGGAGCGCGTGCGCTCGGCGCGCTCACCGGCTGGGGCGCCGCCTCCGACGCCCACCACATCGCGCGGCCGCATCCGGAGGGCGCCGGGCTGGTCGCCGCCGCGCGGCGGGCGCTGCGGCGGGCGGGCGGCCCGCGGATCGACTACGTGAACGCGCACGGCACCGCGACCACGTACAACGACCCCGCCGAGACCCGGGGGCTGCGCACGCTCTTCGGCGCGGACGCGGACCGGGTGCCGGTGAGTTCGACCAAGAGCACGACGGGACATCTGCTGGAGGCGTCCGGAGTGGTGGAGCTCGTGATCACCCTGCTCGCGCTGAGGGACGGCGTCCTGCCGCCCACCGCCGGATTCACCGCACCGGATCCGGTGTGCGACCTCGACTACGTGCCGAACCGGCCGCACAAGGCGGACCTCCGGCGGGCGCTCACCGTCAACGCGGCGTTCGGCGGCGCCAACACCGCGCTGATCCTGGAGCGCGCGTGATCGCCGCGATGGCCGACGCGTCCGCGCCGCCGGTCGCCGGGTTCGTGGAGTCCGCCTTCAGCCCGCTGGTCCACCAGGCCGTCCAGCGCTGTCTGACCGCCCGGCCGGGCGACGGTTCCAGGACCGCGATGGTCCTGGCCAGCACCATGGGGGACGCCACCACCCTCGACCTCGGCAGCCGGCTGCTGGCCGGCGGGCAGCCGCACAATCCGCTGCTGTTCATGCAGAGCACCGCGAACGCGGTCCTCGGCCGGCTCAGCCGCGAGTTCGCCGTCACCGGACCGCTGCTCAGCCTGTCCACCCTCGCCGATCCGGCCGCCGAGCTGCTGGCCACCGCGGAACTGCTGCTGGAGGACGAGGAACTGGACCGCGTGGTGCTCATCGGGGTCGAGCTGACCGGCACCGAGCGCACCGCCGCGGCCCACCGCGCACTGCGCACCGGCCCGCCCGCCGCGGACCTGGCCGTGGCGATCGTGGTCGACCGGGACGATCCGCTCGGTCACCTCCGGCACGACGTCCCGTCCGCCCCCTCAGCCCCATACGGCACCCTTCGCGGCCTGGTCGAGCTGGCCGCCCGAATCCAAAGGACACAACCATGATCACCAAGCGGGAACGCGCGCAGATCAGCAAGGACGCCGCCCTGGGCGCCGGGAATGTGATCCACCGGCTGAAGGCGTACGGCAGACCGCTCGACGAGCAGGTGCTGTGGACCGACGCCACCTGGCGGGCCCCGGACGGCAGCCACCCCGAGATGCTGACCCTGGGCGAACTGCACGAGACCGTCGAGACCTACGCGAGCTGGTACCACGCGCGGGGCGTCCGGCCCCGCGACCCGGTGGCCATCCAGACCTACTCCAGCACCGAGTTCGCCATCAACTACCTCGCGCTGACCTCGCTGGGCGCGATCCCCTCCTTCGTCAACGGCAACCTCCGCCCGGAGACCGCCCGCGCGTACGTGCGCCGCCAGGGAGCGGTGGGCGCCCTCACCGACCAGGCCCACCACTCGGTCCTCGCCCCCGACCGGGCCGAACTGGACCTCGGCTTCTGCGCCACGGCGGCCGACATCACGGCGGCGAGCCGCGGGCCCCTCCCGGCCGGCTATCCGTACGCCCACCACGCCACCGATCCGGTCATCATCTCGCACTCCTCGGGCACCACCGGAATGCCCAAGGCCGTGCCGCACACCCACGAGACCCTGCTGTACGCGCAGTTGCACCGGCTGAAGCTGTCGGTCGGCTCCGCGATGGGCAGGCTGCTGGTCGCGCTGCCCGGCTCGCACAACGCCGCCGTCTCGGTCATGATATTCGGCTTCCTGCTGCGCTCGCCGGTTCTGATGCTGTCCAGCCAGCGCGGTGACGACGTGCTGGACGCCATGGAGTCCTTCCGTCCGACCACGGTGTTCGCGTTCGCCGGAACCTACGGGGAGATGGCGGCGCAGGACCTCGCCGCCCGCGACCTGTCCAGCGTGGAAGCCTGGTACAACACCGGGGACGCGGCCCACGAGTCGCATATCAGGGCGCTGATCGCCCTGGGCAGCCATGAGACGGTCGGCCGGGACCTGAAGCGGTGCCGGGTCCCCGGATCGGTCTTCACCGACGGGCTCGGCTCCTCCGAGACCGGCTACTCGCTCTTCCACAACGGGCACAGGCCCGGCCGGTCCTCGTTCTCCCGCTGCGTCGGCAAACCGATGAGCTTCGCCGAGGCCGCGGTCCTCTCCGAGGACGGCACCCCGCTGCCGCCCGGCGAAGTGGGCCGCCTCGGCGTGCGCTCGCCCACGCTCACCCCCGGCTACTGGAACGACTCGCTGACCTTCCACCGGCTGCGGCTCGGCGGCTACTGGCTCACCGGCGACCTGTCCTACCGGGACGAGGAAGGCAACTTCTACCACCTGGACCGGGCGCCGGACGCGATCCGCACCCGCGAGGGCATCGTCTTCTCCACCCGCACCGAGGAGGTGCTGCTACGCGAGCTGCCCGAGCTCGAGGACTGCACGGTGGTGGCGGTCGCGCCCGAGGGCGTGCGCGCGGACTGGGACGGTGACGGCACGGCCGACGCCTACGTCCTGCTGCAGGTGCGCGCGGGCGCCGCGGCGGCCGACGACGCCCACTGGAGCGCCAGGGTCGGTCAGGTGCTGTCCGCCGCGGGCTTCCCGCCGCTCACCGGGGCGCTCCGGATGGACGCGGGCGATGTGGTGAAGGGGGCCACCGGCAAGGTGCTCAAGCGGGAGATGCGCGAACGCTTCCGGGCCCGGGTGGCGGACGGCGAGCTGACCGGGAAGGCGCGATGACCACGGCCGACCGGACGGGCCCCCGCCCGAGGACCATGGACGTGTACCGGCAGTGGTGGCTGCACGACGCGCGCTGGTACCAGGGGGTGGCGAAGAGGTTCGGGCACGCGGTGGCCAACGAGATCAACGCCGAGGCGCTGCGGTACGTGGCCGTCCAGGTGGGCAAGCGGATCGCCCGCCAGTACGGCGGAAGGCCCGCCGCCGACCTCGAGGAACTCCGCTGCCGGTACGACGCCTGCGCCGAGTGGATGTTCCCCGGCGAACTGCGCGACGGCGGAACCGCGGTGCTGCCGGACGGGGAGATCGAGCTGACCATGCGGCAGAACTTCGCCGTGGCCATGGTCCGGATGGCCGGTTCCCTCGACGGCTACGCCTGCCCGTGCACCGACATCCACGCCGGCTGGTCGGAGGGGCTCGGGGTGGAGCTGACCCGCAACTGCGCGACCGCCTGTCTGCGCGACGGCGACCCCGCCTGCCGGTTGCTCATGCGGATCGGGGACCCGGCATGACGGCGCGGGTGCTGCTCGCCGGAGCCACCGGGGTGATCGGCCGCGCTCTGGTCCCGCTGCTGCGTGCCCGTGGCCACCAGGTGACCGCGCTGGTCCGGGAGCCGTCCAGGGCGGCCGGTGTGGAGCTGGACGACATCGTGGTGGCCGACGCGCTGGACGCCGGGGCGGTGCGGGCGAGCCGGAGAACGTGGTCGCGTGTGGCACGGAGCGTCGGGAGGGCTTCTCCCGGCGGAGCCGGGTGATGCTCACACCGGCCGGTTCTGCTGTTCGATGTACTGCCTGATCATGGAGAGCGGGGCGCCGCCGACGGTTCCGGCGAAGTACGAGCCGGACCAGAGCTTGTTGGCCCGCCAGTAGTGGCGCACCAGGTCGGGGAACTCCTGGCGCAGGCGGCGGGAGGAGACACCCTTGAGGGAGTTGACCAGTTTGGTCACGGCGACCTTGGGCGGGAAGTTCACCAGTAGGTGGACGTGGTTGTCCTCGCCGTTGAACTCCACCAGGTCGCACTCGAAGTCCGTACACACCGAACGCATGATCTCCTCCATCCGTCTCACATGGGCATCGGTGAACACCTTGTGCGGGAACTTGGTCACGAAGACCACGTGCACATGCATCACGAAAGCACCGTGGCGGCCAGTTCTGATCTTCTGCGTCTCACCCATAACCCAGGTATGTAGGGTGACGGTCATGCAGCTCAGGTACAGCTTCCGCCTGCGCCCGGACGCCTACCAGCAGAAAGCGTTGGCGAAGGCGTTCGGGTGCTCCCGCGTCGTGTTCAACGACGCGGTCCGTGCCCGCGAGGACGCCCGCCGGGCCGGGCAGCCGTTCCCGACGGCCGGTCAACTGTCCCGGAAGCTGATCACCGAGGCGAAGCGGACACCCGAGCGGTCCTGGCTGGCGGAGGTCTCCTCGGTCGTCCTCCAGCAGTCCCTGCGCGACGCGGAATCCGCCTACAAGAACTTCTTCACCTCCCTCAAGGGCGAGCGCAGGGGCGCGAAGATGGGTGCGCCCCGGTTCAAGTCCCGCAAGGACGCCCGGCAGTCGGTCCGCTTCACCGCCAACGCCCGCTGGAGCATTACCGGAAGCGGCCGCTTGAACCTGCCGAAGATCGGCGCGGTGAAAGTGAAGTGGTCCCGCACGCTGCCCGCCACCCCTACATCCGTCACCGTCATCAAGGACGCGGCCGGCAGGTTCTTCGCCTCCTTCGTCATCGACACCGACCCGGCCGCCGACGCGACACGGATGCCCGAAAGCGACCGCACCATCGGCATCGACCTCGGCCTCACCCACTTCGCGGTCCTGTCCGACGGCACGAAGATCGACTCCCCGCGGTTCCTGCGGCGCGCGGAGAAGAAACTGAAGAAGGCCCACAAGGAGCTGTCCCGCAAGCAGAAGGGATCGAAGAACCGGGCCAAGGCCCGCCTGAAGGTCGCCCGCGCCCACGCCAGGGTTGCCGACGCACGCCGCGAGTTCCACCACCAGCTCTCCACGAAGCTGATCTCCGAGAACCAAGGGATCGCCGTGGAGGACCTGACGGTTGCGGGACTCGCGCGTACCAGGCTGGCCAAGTCCGTGCACGACGCCGGATGGTCCTCGTTCATCGGCATGCTGGCGTACAAAGCGGAACGGTACGGCCGCACCCTGGTCAAGATCGGCCGGTTCGAACCGACCACCCAGACCTGCTCCACCTGTGGCGTCAAGGACGGCCCCAAACCCCTGAACGTCCGGGAATGGACCTGTGGCGCCTGCGGCACCGTCCACGACCGGGACCACAACGCCGCGATCAATGTGAAGACGGCCGCCGGACTGGCGGTATCGGCCTGCGGAGCGCCGGTAAGACCAGGAGCAATCCCGGCACAGCGCGAGGAAACAGGAAGCCACGGATTCCCGACCGAACCCCGTGCCGCGTAGCGGCACGGCAACGATCGAGAAGGCCAGAATCCTCGGGTTTCAGCCCGAGGAGCAAGTCAACACCGTGACGGCGCGATCGGCGCCGCCGTGGCGCGGGGGAGGCTGCCGTTGCCGGAGCCCGCGGCCGGGGTCACCTCGTTCCTCCACGTCGAGGACGCCGCCCGGGCCGCGGTGTCCGCCGTGGAGGCGGACACCGGCGGGGTGTTCAACGTGGTGGACGACGACCCGGCCGAGGCCGCGGTCTGGCTGCCCGAGTACGCC
>NZ_BBOX01000253.1 GCF_001553455.1 Streptomyces hygroscopicus subsp. hygroscopicus | reverse complement strand
GTGTTCAACGTGGTGGACGACGACCCGGCCGAGGCCGCGGTCTGGCTGCCCGAGTACGCCCGCCTGCTCGGAGCACCACCGCCCCGCACGGTGCCGGCACAACTGGCCGAGCGCATGCTGGGCTGGCTCACCGGCTACCAGCTGACCGCCATGCGCGGCGCCGCCAACGACCGGGTACGGCAGGCGCTCAACTGGAAGCCCGCGACGCCGAGCTGGCGGACCCGGCTGGCCGCCGACTGACCGGACGCCGCCGGGCACGCACCGGCACGGTCATGGACGAGAGGGCCTGGTTGCCTGGTGGGCGTTCCCGGCGTGTTCCCAGCACCTCGGATACGCCGGGAGCGCCGCTCGCTCAGTGGGGGTTGTCGGCGGTGCCTCTTCCGGCGTCCTCCGCGTGTTCCTGCCGGAGGGCCGTGGCGTAGGCGTCCAGGAGGCGCTGGCCGGTCTCGCACTCGCCCGTTCTGCATGCTTCGCAGCCTGCGGCGTGGGTGAGGGCGGCGCGCCATGCGTTCTCCGTGGTGCAGTTGGGGTCGCAGGCCCACAGGGGGTAGGTGGTGAGAGTGGGGCCCTGGCTGAGGGTGACGGTGCCGAGGGGGCGGTCGCCGGTGAGCAGTGTGCCGCACAGGGCGCAGCGCCAGCCGTGGAGTTGTTCGTGGGTGAGGGCGGCCGGGTCGATTCCGGCCGGGGTTTGGGGGATGTGGTGGGTGTCGGCCATCAGGGGTGGCCCCGCTTTGTGCGGAAGGCGGCGGTGAGGTCGCGCGGTGT
>NZ_BBOX01000252.1 GCF_001553455.1 Streptomyces hygroscopicus subsp. hygroscopicus | reverse complement strand
GCCCGTACTCGGCGCGGTCGGCCTCGGCCAGGGCTTCCCGCAGCCTCCAGGCGTCGGTCAGGTAGCGGCCGGGCCCCAGCGGCACGCGCCAGTGGGAACCGGGGCCCGTCGTCCAGGAGACGGGCGGTACGCCGAGGTAGGTCCGCTCGTCGGCGAGTTCTGCCAGGACGCGGACCTGCCGCAGGTGCCAGCTCGTCGCGGACCCCACGGCGACGAGCCAGTACAGGGTGCCGTACTTGTCCTGGATCACGGCACCGGTCTCATCGCCGAGCGTCTTCAGGGCACGTTCCCCCACGATGGACGCTGCCCGCACGGCGTCCCACCACTTACCGACCGGTAACGCCTCGACGTCCACGGCGGGTGGCGGATTCCAGGGCAGGTTATGGGTGGTCATGGTCGGCTCCGTGCAACGGTCTGTTTACTGACCGTCACATCGTGCCGATCCGCGATAGGCGGAGGTACCCCAAGCCGGGGTACCTCCGCACGCTCGTCAGCTTGACAAATTGATGCCGAACCAGCTATTGAGCGCCCGCAAGTCCTCTGGGACATGCCGGAACTGTAAATTCAAGAGGGTCGCCGCATCTCGGGCCATCGGCCTGTACTTCGTGATCTGTGGCGCAGTCGCCCGCGCCTCCTTCAGCTCTTCCAACGCCTTTTTCGGACGCCCCGCAGCCACGTACGCCCTGGCTGCGTGCACGTGCCAGGCGCTCCGTCGAGTTGGCGTGACCGACGCCGGCAGGACGGTGGATCGAATCGTCTTCTCCGCGTCCTCCAGCTGCGCCAGTTCCACGCTGGCCTGGACCTCGTGGATGGCCAGGTTGCCCCGTCCAAAGATCAGCCGGTAGTGCCTGCGGTCATCCTGATGGGGTAATTGCTCCAACAGCGCACGGGCCTCCGCGACGTGGTATTTGGTCGCCGCGGGGTCGCCTAGGCGGGACGCCAGGGTCACATCCCGGAGCCGCATTCCTCCGAGCACGGTGATGTACTCCGGACCGCGCGTGGTGGCCTCCTCGACCAGTCGCCGGCGTGCCATCTCCATGATCCGTAGGCCCGCGTCGTATTCGTGTGCGCTCTTGAAGGTCTGCACGCGGTCGTACTCGGCCAGGGCCACAAGGAGAGGGTCGTCGGCCAATCCGGCAGACCATCGCAGCCGATCCTCGACCTGGCCCCGGAGGTCGGGGTACCCCAAGCGGTAGGTGAGGGTGTGGGCCATGTCGTAGGTGAACGACAACAGACGCGCCGCCTGTCTCCGGTCCCGCCCCTCGTGCTGGTGGACCGAGGCGGTCAGCTCTTCAATCAGGCCCGAGAGCAACTGGCCGAGGCGGGAGAGACGTCCCGCGGACCGGTATTCCAGTGCCGTGGTGACATCCGTGCGTACTTCGTGCAGGGGGCGAGGGCGGTCGAACCAGTCTGGGGGCAGGTCCCAGTGCCGCAGCGCGGCACGGATGCCCGCTATGGGGGCGTGCACCTGCTCGTCCTGCGGCCGATGGCGGTATGGCTGGCCTGTCAGGTCCTCGACCGTCACATGAAGGACCCGGGCGACGGCGGTCAGCGTGCCGACCGTCGGCAGCCGCTCGCCTTGCTCCACCTTGCGGATGGTTCCGAGGGAGAGGTATGTGTGTTCGGCCAACTCGCGCTGCGTGTACCCAGCGTTGAGCCTGGCGCGTTTGATGCGAGCGCCAGTGTGCTCGCTTCCTGGATTTGGCATGCCAACTCCGTTCTGACCCTCATCGCTCAGAACGGTACCCGCGGTCGGCTCCGCAGGTACGGCTGAACGGGCCCCGTTTCGGTGGGGGCCGTCGCGCTTCCTTGACCCGACGAATGCCCCTCCGGTCCGACTGATCTCCGCGGTGAGGGAGGGCGTGCCCTGTCGTGGGCGTCGTCAGCGGGCCGAACACGGCCCGCTGACGACGCCGCAAAGGGGCGCCTCGTGTGCGCGCCCAGGCGCGACAGCCGTGATCCGCGGACCGCTTCCGCCCCGGGACGCGATCAGCCCGCGGCCGGTGGGATCGCCGGTGGCCTCGCGCGGCGCCGTCCTGCTCCGGGGGCCCTCCTGCCGCGGTTACGCGACCGGTTCCGCGGTGGCGCCGAGTCGCGGCAGGACGACGAGCAGCACGGCTGCCGCCGCGACCAAGTGCAGCACTTCGAGGGCCACGACGGTCAGGGCCTGGTCGGCGCCCACCAGCGGCCCGACGAGCAGCACGACCACGGCGACGACCACGATGGTGGCGAAGGTGCGCGCCGGCCGGGCGGTGCGCTGCGCGATGAGCAGCACCACGGTGCTGCCGACTAAGCTCACCAGGAAGGCCGCGAGGCCGGCCTGGACCGCGGTCACGGTGCTCTCGTCGCCGGACATGGTCACCTCGAAGTCGGCTCCGGCGGCGTCGAAGATCAGATAGGCCACGAGGACGGCGACCGCCGCGGCGAGGGCCGCGGGTATGACGAGGCGGGCGATATCGGCGGTGGTGCGGGCGGATGTGGTGGAGGTCATGGGCGCTTCTTCCGTGACGGGGATGGTCGGTGGTGGGGCGGGGAGTTGCGTCAAGCGTGGGGGGCTTCTTCGCCGGCGAGGTGGATCATCTGGCGGACGGCGGTATTCAGGACACCGTGCCGGTCCGGTGGTGCCGACGGTCAGGCCAGTGTGCTCGTTGATCGTTCCAAGGGGTGTGCTTCCGGCCATCGGGCAGGCGCCCGAGTGCGGTCGTTACTCGCGCGGGGGCGCGGGAGTTGGGCCCGCGAAGAGGGGCCGTGCGCTCCGGCGACGGTGTCATACGGCGTCATTTGGGCCTCATTGGGCGTCCTAGTGGCGGCGGTGGCCGTGCGAGGCGGCCATCGCCGGGCATGAGATCGCCGCGGCCGTCGGCGAGGTGCCGGGCGGCGCGCCCGGTCCGCGTGGTGTCGCGGCCCGGAAACGGGCGGGTGCCGCTGAGGAGGAACGGCTTGTTCGAAGTGTTCGGTGATCGTCCGGAACGTGGCCGTGGGTGGCAGGGAGAGTACCAGTGGACCAGACCACATCCGTCCGTTCCCTTGACCGTGAACGGACAGACGGTATGGTCTAGACCTAGCGGCGGCGCGGATTCCGCGTCCGTCCGCGCGCCCTCGGCGCGTTCCGTCATGGCCACCCCCCACACTCCCCCCACACATCCCCATCCACGGCAAGGTTTCCCGTCCGGTGGATCCTTGTCGGGAAGGAGTTGGCATGAACATGAAGCGCAAGCTGTCCGTCGTCATCGGCGCCGGGATAGCCCCCCTGCTCGCGCTCAGCCTCCCGGCGGGCGAGGCGAGCGCGCACGGTTACGTCTCCACCCCGCCGAGCCGCCAGGCCCAGTGCGCGGCCGGGACCGTGGCCTGCGGCGACATCAAGTACGAGCCGCAGAGCGTCGAAGGCCCCAAGGGGCTGAAGAGCTGCAGCGGCGGCAACGAGAAGTTCGCCGAACTCGACGACGACAGCAAGGGCTGGGTGGCCACGCCCGTCCCGTCCAAGGCCAGCTTCACCTGGAAGCTGACCGCACGTCATGCCACCAGCACCTGGCAGTACTTCGTCGGCGACTCGAAGATCGCGGAGATCGACGACGGTGGAGCGCAGCCGGGCGAGACCGTCACCCACGAGGTCGACTTCGGCAACCTGACCGGCAAGCAGAAGGTCCTCGCGGTCTGGAACATCGCGGACACCGCCAACGCCTTCTACGTCTGCGTCGATGTGAACATCGGCGGCTGAGCCGGCCCGGGACGGCCCGGCCCGGCCCCGTCGGGTCCGATCCCGGTCCGCCTGCCGGGGACGGCTCACCACGTCCCCTTCCCCCCCCACCTGTCGGACCGGGACCGGACGCGGGGAGACCGGGCGAAGGCCACAACGGCGTGGCACGCCGGGTCTCCCGGTGGGCGGCCATGCGCGGCCCGGTGCCCCTCCGCCGAGGGCCCGCCGCCGGCGGTGAGGTGCTCGCCCGCGTGGACGGGGCCGCGCAGGCGGTACCGCGCCGCGCGCCCGTCGCCGTCGAGCGCCACGGTGCCGAGGACGGTGATGTCGCCGGGCGCCGCGGCGCCGAGCACGGTGACGCCGTCGCGCGCCGGGGCGCTGGGGCGGGGGTGCTGCCCGTCCGCTTTCCGGGGGAGCCATCGGCCGCCGTTCCACGGACCCGTGCTCGGCGGTTTTCCCGGGAGGCCGGGGGCGGGCCCCGGGTTAACCGGGCTGTTCGATCCCGCGCACGGCCGGGTGGCGGGCCAGGACGTGGTCGAGTCGCGACCCCACCTCGCGGCAGTTCGCGCGGACGACGTCGAGGAAGGCGGCGAGCACGGGGGACCGGTCGGCCGCGCGGAACGACAGCCGCAGATCCGGGAGCCGGACGCGCGGTGTCACCTCGCAGAACCAGATGCCGCCGCGTTCCAGCCGCCGCATCCGGGCCGGTCCCAGCCCGACGCCCACTCCGCAGGCGGCCAGCCCCACGGTGGTGTGGATGTCCCGGGACGTCGTGGCGCAGTCCAGCGGGGACGGTGCGGAGTCGAACAGCGACCGCAGCCGTGCCGCGACCGCGGGCTCCTGATCCGGTGGGGACACGATGAGGTTCTCGGCCGCCAATTGGCCGAGGCCGATCGCCCGGCGGCCCGCGAAGGGGTGCGTAGCGGCCACGACGGCGATCAGCTCATCGGACCCGATCGGCACCGTGACCAGTCCCTCCGCCCCCGGGCCGCGCGGGCCGCCCCGTCCGACCGCGACGTCCAGCCCCCCGGCGATCAGCGCCGCGGTCCCGTCCGGGCTGCTCATCTCCCCGAGGTCCAGCCGTACGTCCGGCCGCGCCCGCCGGAACCGCCCCAGTACGCCCGGCAGCGGATCGAGCAGCGCGGAGCCGATGAAGCCCAGCCGCAGCAGCCCGGTCTCGCCGCGTGCCGCCCGCCCGGCGTCCACCACGGCGGCGCCCATCTCGTCCAGGGCGCGGCGGGCCCGTTCGAGGAACGCCGTGCCCGCCGCGGTCGGGAACACCCCCCGCGGCGTACGGTCGAACAACCGCTCGCCGACCTCCCGCTCGACGGCGGCGATCTGGGACGACAGCGGAGGCTGGGCGATGCCGAGCGAGGCGGCGGCCCGGCCGAAGTGCTGGTGTTCGGCCAGGGCGAGGGCATAGCGAAGGTGACGCGCTTCCACGGGTCGACGATACGTCGAAGATATCGCCGACCGGTAGTCGAGATATGAAGCTGGATAACGGGGTGCCCGCGGTGTGGGCTGGTTTCCGATCAACCCCTTGACCGGAAGGCCGCTCATGAGCCAGCCCGCTCCCCCCGCCGTCGCCGTGTTCGTCCACGGTGCCTGGCACTCCTCCCTGCACTGGGCGGCGACCCAGCGCGCCCTGGCGTTCCGGGGTGTCGCGAGTGTCGCGGTCGACCTGCCGGGCCACGGCGTCGACGCGCCCGTTCCCACCGGCTATCTGCGGCCCGGCCAGCCCGGCCTCGCCACCGAGCGGTCCGCGCTGGCCGATCTGACGATGGACCGGATCACCGATGCGCTGCTGACCGCCCTGGCCGGGGTCCGCCACCGGTTCCGGCGTGTGGTCCTGGTCGCGCACAGCGCGGGCGGCGGCACGGCGTCCGCCGCGGCGGAACGGGCCCCGGAACTGGTCGACCACCTCGTGTACCTGTCGGCGTTCGTGCCCGGGGGCCGGCCGCGGTTCACCGACTACGTCAGCGCCCCGGAGAACGCCGGAGCCGTCCACGCCCCGCGGGTCGGTGACCCCGAGGTGCTCGGTGCCTACCGGATCAATCCGCTGTCGTCCGACCCCGGCGAGGTCGCCACGCTCCACCGGGCCTTCCTGGGCGACTGGCCCGCCGACCGGGAGGGCTGGCGGCTGTCCCTGCACCCGGACGAGCCGCTCGCGTCGCTGATCACTCCGGTGCCGGTCACCCCCGCGCGCTGGGGTCGCGTTCCGCGGACGTTCATCCGGCTGACCGACGACCTCGCGCTTCCGCTGCCCGCCCAGGACCTCATGATCGCCGAGGCGGACCGGGCGGTGCCGGACCGGCCGACCGAGGTGCTCTCCCTGCCCGGCGGCCACTCGCCCTTCCTCACCCGGCCGGACCAGCTCGCCGAGCTGCTCGCGCCGGTGGTGAACCGGACATGAGGGCACCGCTCCTGCCGGTGCTGCTCTCCGGGACCTTCGTCCAGCTGGTGAGCGTGACGGTGATGCAGGTGGCGGTGCCCGACATCCGGCAGGACCTGGGGGCCGGCCCGGGGGCCGGGCAGCTCGCGCTGGCCGGCTACACCCTGACCTACGCCTGTTCGCTGATCACCGCGGCCCGGCTGGGCGACCGGTTCGGGTACCGCCGGCTGTTCGTGGTGGGAATGGCCGTCTTCACCCTGGCCTCGCTGGCCGCGGCCGCGGCCCCGGCCACCGGCGTGCTGGTCGTCGGCCGCCTGGTTCAGGGCCTGGGCAGCGGGCTGGTGGCCCCGCAGATCCTGTCGGTCATCCAGTCGGCGGTGCCCGAGGCCCGGCGGCCCCGCGCGCTGGGCTACTACGGTGCGACGATGGCGGTCGCCTCGCTGGCGGGCCCGTTGCTCGGCGGGATCCTGCTCCAGCTCGACCCCCTCGGCCTGGGGTGGCGTGCCGCGCTGGCGCTTCCGGTGCCGGTCGGGCTCGCGGCCCTCGCGCTGTCCTCCGCGCTCCCGCCGGGGCGCGGCCGGCCGGGTGCGGGGAGGGTCGATGCCCTCGGCGCCGGGCTCTCCCTGTCCGGACTGGTCCTCCTCGTCCTGCCCCTCACCCTCGGCCAGGACGCCGGATGGCCGGTGTGGACGTGGATCAGCCTGGTCACGGCGGTGGCGCTGCTGGCCGCGTTCGTCGTATCGCAGCGCCGGGTGCCCCACCCGCTGGTGCACCCGTCCGCCCTCGCCGGGCGGACGACGCGCTGGGGGATCGGGGCGGTGCTGGTGTTCAACGCCGGTGTCCCGTCCCTCAGCCTGCTCCTTTCGCTGCATCTGCAAGGGCCGCTGGACCGCGGCCCGTTGCAGACCGCGCTGACGGTCACTCCGTACGCGGTCGGGGCACTGCTGGGGAGCGGGGTCGCCGAGGCGGCGGTACGCCGGTACGGCGCCGCGGTCCTCGCCGTCTCCGCCGGGGTGCTGGCCGCGGTGTCGCTGCTGGTCGCGGCCACGATCGCGGCCTCCGGGCCGGCGCTGTGGCTGGGACTCGGGGCGGGCGGGATGGCCTTCGGCGTCTTCACCGCGTCCGTGTTCTCCCTGGTCCTGGAGGGGGTTCCGGCGAACGCGGCCAGTTCCGTGTCGGGTCTGCTGCCCACCGCGCAGCAGCTCGGCGGCACCCTCGGCGTCGCGGTCGCGGGCGTGGTGTACGCCGCACCCGCCGCCGGCCCCGGCACCGCCTTCTGGCACGCGATGGGCTACGAGGCCGCGGTCTTCGGCCTCGCCGCGGCAGCCACCGCCGCCCTGCACCGGGTCCGCTCGCGGGCCCGGCGGGGTGCGGCGGCGGTGGACCTGGCCACCGC
>NZ_BBOX01000251.1 GCF_001553455.1 Streptomyces hygroscopicus subsp. hygroscopicus | reverse complement strand
AAATGAAACGCGAAGGTTAGAGGCTCGCCCCAAAGTGGCTGACTAAAGCCCAAGACCGGGAAGTTAGCTGGTGGCGTGGTGTGTCAAGGCGGGTCCAGCATTCGCACCAGTAGCCGGGGCGCAGCGTGGGATTCAGCATGCGGCGGCTTCCGTCTTGGGTGCGCGGAGTTCGGCTGTGACGGTGTGGCCGTGCTTGTTGCCGGTGATGTCCAGGCGGCTGGCCAGCGCCATGACGATGCTCAGTCCGCGGCCGTGGGTGTCGTAGAGATCGGCGTCGGTGAGGTGGGGCTCGGCGGGGCGTCCTCCTGCGTCGGTGACGGAGATCGCCACCGCGTGCGATGAGAGCGCCAGTGTGAGCTGGAATGTGCCGAAGTCCCGGCCGCTGGCGGTATGGGTGAGGGCGTTGCTGCCCAGCTCGCTGACGATGAGTTCGGCGTCGTCCGCGCAGGGGTGTCCGCTGAGGATGTCGCGGGTCAAGCGGCGGGCGCGGGTGATCTCTTCTCGGAAAACATGGGCAGATCAGGCTCGGCCCGCATGGTCCAGTCGATTCACGCCGTGCTGCGGAACGCCCTGGAGCACGCCGTCCGCGAGGAGCTGATCATGCGGAACGTCGCCAAGCTCGTGAAGACCCCGGCGCCCTCGTACCGGACCGGCAAGGGGCTCTCACCCGCCCAGGCCAAGCTGGTGCTCAAGGAACTCCGGGATCACCGCCTGCACGCCCTCTACGTCCTGGCGCTGCTCCTCGGCATGCAGCGCGGCGAGCTGCTGGGCCTGTGCTGGTCGGCGGTGGACCTGGAGCGGGGCACCCTCACCGTGCTGACCAACCTCCAGCGCGTCGGGGGAGAGCTGCGGCTTGTCCTCCTCAAGACGCGGTCCTCCGAGCGCACCATCCCCCCTCTCCCGCCCCTCGCGGTCTCGCGCTCCGTGCCCACCAGGAGCGTCAGGCGCAGGAGCGGGCGGCGGCCGGCATGGCCTGGCAGGAGAACGGGCTGGTGTTCCCGTCCCGAATAGGGACGCCGTTCGAGCCGGACAACCTTCGCCGGAGCTGGGACCCGGTGCGGAAGCGGCTCGGCCTGGATCTGCGCTTCCATGATCTCCGCCACACCTGCATCACGCTGCTGCTGGATCTTGGGGTCCCGGTGCACGTCGTCCAGCAGATCGCCGGACACAGCGGTCACGGGGTGACCATGCAGGTCTACGCCCATGCCTCGCTCGATGAGCAGCGGAAGACCCTCGCCCGCTTGGAGGGCAGGCTGTCGTAGTCCCACGGTGATTAGGCTGACCAGCTTTCGCAGCACAAGCCCCCGCGTTACGAACGGGGGCTTGTGCTGCGCATTCGCATGCGTCAGGCCGACGGGAGACTTGGGGCTTCTACACGTCGCCACCCTGTTGACGCATCCCAGCAGACGGCCGTCCCCCAATCGCCGATCTTGCCCAGCCATACGGTCGTAACCTCCGCTGGCAGGTTCGGAGCCGTCGTAGGGAGTTCGCCGTCTCTCCACAGCGAGAGGAAAGGGCCTAAGGAACCCCGGTGTAGCCAAACGAAGGCATGGCGGCGGCTTGCGCCTGAGCGAGCCAGCTTGTCCAGCACGTCTCTCTGCGGGGCATCTGTGAGAAAGTCGGTCAGCAAGCTGGCTATGTCAGCGTCGCCCGGGACCGTGAAACCGCGCAGCGCGGACAGCAAGATCTCTGGAGACCGTGTCGACGGCATGGTCTCGGCCTGGTGCACCCCAAGTGAGATGAGCTTGTGTCGCGGGTTCTCCGCAGGCGCGAAGGGATAGCTGAAGTCTCGATGTGCGTCGACCCGGTGCACGCCCATGGCTTCCAACTCCAGCAGCGCAGGACCAACGGCCTGGCGCAGCAACTTGTAGGGGCCCCGACGAGTTCGCCGACCGTCTTCTCTCCGCTGGCCCCAGATGGCGCTGTCCTCGTCCACCAAGAGTGACCATGTTTCTTTCAGGCCGTCATGGACGCGGGAGGTGGAGGTCGAGAAGAACCGGGCACGCGCAGCCTCGTCTGCCATCGCGTCCCGATCAGCCCACTGCACAACCTCCACGGCTTCTCGTCCTGAAGCGGGTAGCACCCAAAAGTCGTGTGCTTTCTCCAGCGCCCCAACGTCCCAGCGCTCGGTCGGTGCTCCCAAGGCCGTGCCGACGATGTTCCTGGCGGCTCGCTCCTCGTAGCGTTCCGGACGCTCTCCGTCCTTGTTTCCCATTTTGCTTGTCTATCGGAGGATCAATGGTGACTGCCACCGGTTTCCAGTAAGAGGGCCAACGCGGTGCGTGACGGGAAGCACCCAGTGCTGCCAGGTCTACGCTCACGCCTCGCTCGATGAGCAGCGGAAGGCGCTCGGTCGTCTGGAGGACCGGTTGGCGTAGATCGGGTGATCCGGCGCCGCTGGCGTCAGCCGTAGGCGTCACAGCCAACGAAGAAGCCCCCTCCGGATGACCCGGGAGGGGGCTTTGCCCTGGTGAGGGCTGCGGTGGCTGGGGCCGGGGTCGAACCGGCGACCTTCCGCTTTTCAGGCGGACGCTCGTACCAACTGAGCTACCCAGCCGCAGCGGTCCTGACGGGATTTGAACCCGCGGCCTCCACCTTGACAGGGTGGCGAGCACTCCAAACTGCTCCACAGGACCTTGCGTGTACGAGCACGATTCTCGCACATGGTGGCGTGTGCTCCTCATCGGATGTCCCGCTGTGGATTCACACCTTGCGATCTTCGAATCGGGGCCTTGGTCTTTCTCCGCCGCGTCGATGTCGCTGGATCAGCGTATCAGACCTCCGACCGTGTTCTGACCGCTCACCGGACGGGTGGGGACGAGACGGGACGGGCGGAAAGACGGGGCCGCACGCGGTCGACGTCTCGCGGTGAGTCACCGTCGCGGGGGGCCTCCTCCGGGGCGTCAGGGCTGGCCGCCGCGCTCCAAGGGGATCTTCTCGCCCGCCTCGACCGCGACCGGCAGCCGGTTCTCGGTGGGTGGCAGGGGGCAGGTCGCCAGGTCGGTGTAGGCGCAGGGGAGGTTCGTGGCGCGGTTGAAGTCGAGGGTGGCCTTGCCGGCGTCGTCGGGGGCGGCGATCTGGAGGGAACGGTTCGCCGCGTACGTGGTCACGCCGGAGGTCGCGTCGGTGAAGAGCACCATCAGGCTGCCGGGGCGCTTGCCGTTGAAGGCGGTGAGCCGGAAGGTCTCGCCGTCCAGCTCGAACTCGACCTCGCCGGGTGCGTCATAGACATGCTCCAGCCCCTCCACCGCGGCGCCCACGGTCACTGCCCGCGGTTCGTCGAACGGGAGGTAGCGGCCGGTGCGGACCCAGCGGGGGTCGGGGGTGTAGGCGGGGGTGCGGGTGAAGTCGGTGCGCAGCGGGTTGCCTGGGTGACGGGGGCGGATGATGTCGTTTCCGCCGCGCTTGGCGACCTCGATCACCGCGTCGCCGTACCCCGGATACAGGCTGGCCCGCTCGGCGATCACACCGAAGACGTACCGGCCGTGCACCGGCGTGCCGTCGACGGTCAGCTCCTCGCCCTCGGCCAGCTCGACCACCACTCCTTCCGGGCCGCTCGACCAGGCCCCGGGGGCGTCCTCGAAGCGGGTCGGCTCCGGGCTCAGCCACCGCAGACTGGTGATCGCGAGAAAGCCGTGCGGACTGGCGAGCGCATCTTCGTGGTCGCGGTGCCACCGCTCCCACTCCTCGGTGAAGCTGCTCCGATCAACGTCCTGGACGGTCATATGCGCTCCCTCGTGTGGGCCTGCGGCGAGTCCACCCGCTACAACCACGTCGGGGAGGAAGTCATTCCGGGAGTTCCGGGAGTTCCGGGAGTTCTGGGAGTTCCGGGAGTTCTGGGAGTTCCGGGGGCGCCTGGGGGTGCTGGGAAGTGCCGGAGGTACGGAGGCGTCGAGAGTTTCCGGGTGGCGAAAGTTTCCGTTCCGGGTGTGTCGGGAGCTTCCGAGGACGCGGAGTCGCCTGTGCGAGGAACAGGGAAAAGTCACCGGCAGGTACGTTTCGACCTGCGGTGACTTAAATAAGGTGGTGCCCCCAACGGGATTCGAACCCGTGCTACCGCCTTGAAAGGGCGGCGTCCTGGGCCACTAGACGATGAGGGCCGATGGCCCACCTGGGCGCCTCGCGGCGCTTTCGGGGACGCGAGAAGCATATGGGATGCCGGTGAGGTTCGCCAAAACGGTTTACGGAGTGGTGGGCGTCGGCGTGGCCCCAGGGCGGTTCTCAGCGGGCAGATGGCGGCTGACCTCCGCCTTCGCCAGGCCCAGACCGCCCAGATCGATCTCGTCCCACGCCTGGAGCCGTCGGGTGTCCCGGTCCAGGTAGAGGACCGACGCCTGCACCTTGTCCGGTGTGCCGTCGTCCACCGCGCGCAGCCCGCTGCCGCCCGTCGAGCCCTCGGTCATCAGCCGGGTGCCGCCCGGCAGCACCTGCGTACGGCGGTGATGGACATGGCCGGTGAGGGCGAGCGGCACGGTGCCGTCGGTCTCCCGGGCGGCGATCGGGTTGTGGGCGAGGGCGATGTCGACCGGGGCGCCGGCGGCCTTGCGGGCGCGGATCGCCTCGGCCAGCCGACGTCCGGCGCTGTGCTCGACCGCGTCGCCGGCCGCCGCGGCGGACCGGTCGGGGGTGAACTGCGGATCGCCGATGCCCGCGATCCGCAGCCCGCCGACGGTGACCACCTCACCGTTGTCCACCACATGTGCCCCCTTGAGCCCGGCGAGGTAGCGCTGGGTCGACGCCGAGTCGTGGTTGCCGCGCACCCAGACGTAGGGAGCGCCGAGGTCGGATACGGGCTCGAGGAAGCCGTTCTCGGCGGAGGTGCCGTGATCCATCGTGTCGCCCGTGTCGATGATCACGTTGATCTTGTACTGCCGCACCAGCGACTCCACGATGTGCCACGCGGCCGGATTGAGATGGACGTCCGAGATGTGCAGCACCCGCATGGTGGTCGGGTCGGGCTGATACGCGGGGAGCGTCGAGGTCGCCTCGTAGAGCTGGGTGACATTGGTCACCAGCCGGGCCAACTCCCGCTGGTAGACGTCGAAGTCGGCCACGATGCTGCGCGCGTTGCCGACCATCGAGGGGGCGCTGGAGAGCAGCCCGGAGTAGCGCGGTTCCAGTACGGACTTCGGGTTCCAGGTCGCGTACACCGCCGCCCCGGAGGCGGTCAGCAGGGTGAGCGCGAGCCCTCCGGCGGCCAGTGCCCGGCGCGGGCGGCGGTAGACGGCCAGGCCCAGCGCGGTGGCGCCGAAGACGACGGCGGCGCAGGAGCGGAACGCGAGGTCGAGGGTGCCGTGCGTGATATCGCTCGCGACCTCGTCCTGGAGCCCGGAGAGCCGTTCGGGGTGATCGACGAGGGCCTGGGACCGGACGGGATCGAGCCGGTCCACCGCCACGTCCAGGCGGAGCGGGGCGTGGTGGCTGTCCAGTTCGAGCGCGCCGAGCGGGGCCACGTTGATCTTGGTACCGCCGGTGAGGGACGGCCGCAGCGCCATCCGGGTGTCCATCGGGCCCACGGAGATGTGGACGCTGCCGACCACCAGCAGCCCGATCCAGGCGCCGAGGACGGTGACGGCGGCCAGCCCGGCGGCGCGGACGAGGGGGCGGGGGCGCGCGGCGGGGTCGAGCGCCGTCGTGTTGGGCGCAGTCGTGTTGGGCGCCGTGGCGTCGAGCGTCGTTCTGCCGAGCGACGTGTGGGCGGTGGGGTGGAGGGCGGTGGGATCGAGGGTGGTGGCCGGGGAGGGGGTGTGCGAGGGGCGGCGGAAGCGGCGAAGAGGGGAGACGGCCGCGGTACGTGCGCGCTGAGCGGTGGCACGGAGCAGCCGGAGCGGTTCGCGGGCCATTGGTCCCGTATGCCCGGCCGCGCGGAGGCGTATGCGTGGGCGGCGACGCCGGTGGTGGCCCGGTGCCGGTGTGGCTGTGGTGGCCTGCGGTGCGTCTGTGGCCAGGGGTCGGGGATGGGTGGCAGTCGGGGGTGGGTGGTGGTTGGCGGTGTGGGGGTGGCCTGCGGTGTGGCGGTAGTCGGCTGTGAGGCGGTGAGCGGCGGTCGGGGTGGCCGGCTCGTACCCGGGCGGCTGCGGTGCGCCCCTCTTCGGCCGCCGCGCCCCGTTCGTCCGCCCCCCGGCGCCAATACCTTGGCGCGGGCCGCGCCTTTCCGGCCCCGACTGCCTGACAATGGCCTCGTGCTGGAGATGACGCGCGAGGAGTTCGAGGAACTGGTCGCCGAGGCGCTGGACCGGATCCCGCCGGAGCTCACACGGCTCATGGACAACGTCGCCGTGTTCGTGGAGGACGAGCCGCCGACGGACGATCCCGAGCTGCTCGGGCTCTACGAGGGGACGCCGCTCACCGACCGGGGCGAGTGGTACGCGGGCGTCCTGCCGGACCGGATCACCATCTACCGGGGGCCGACGCTGCGGATGAGCCAGACGCGCGAGGACGTGGTCCAGGAGACGGAGGTGACCGTGGTCCATGAGATCGCGCACCACTTCGGGATCGACGACGCCCGGCTGCACGCGCTCGGCTACGGCTGACCCCGCCTGCGGCTGAGGCCGCTTGTGCCGAGGTCCGTCTGCGGTCGGCGTCCGCGTGTGGTCGGCGTCCGCGTGTGGCCGAACCCCGCTTGGACCGACCTACGCCTACGTCGGGCACCGATGCACGCTTACGTCGGGGTCCGCCCGGCACCGACCTACGCCTGCGTCGGGCACCGAGCCTCGCTTACGTCGGGGCCCGGGTGCGGCGGGCACTCGCGTGTGGCCGAACCCCGCGTGGCACCGAGCCACGCCTACGTCGGGGCCCGGCTGGGACCGACCTCGCCTACGCCGTGCACCGATCCACGCTTACGCCAGGGTCCGCCTGGCACCGACCCCCGCGTGTGGCCGGTCCCCGCGTGTGGCCGAACCTCCCCTACGGCCGACACTCGTCTACGGCCGACGCCGGACGCGCGGTCTACGCGGCGGACCGGGTCCGTGTCGTATGCGTGTCCTGTGACGGGCGGGGCCAGTTGGGCATTGCGTCACATCCCTGCCGCCTGGAGGTGTCCCGCGCATGCCCGGATCCCCCGTTCCTCGCACCGAACGTTCCCCCCGGACCTCCCGGCGCGCCCCCCGCGCCGTGGCGCGCGCCACGGCGGCCGTGACGCTCGTCGCCGTGGCGATGACGCTGGGCGGTTGCATGAGCGTCTCCGACGACCCCGAGCGGCCGGACAAGCACCGCGGCTCCCACCAGAAGGGCGAGGCGGCGGACACGGGCGGCGCCGTGGTGCGGTCGGATGGCAGGGGGCATGCGTACGCGGACTCCGGACGGGACGAGAAGGACGGCAAGGGGAAGAAGAAGGGCGACAAGCGGAAGCACGGCGAGGACCGGTCCGCCTCGGCCTCCGCGGCCGATCCCGAGACCGTCCCCTCCGCCCCGTCCGGCAAGCACGGGTCCCCGCACCATCGCCCGGCCCCCACGCCGCCTCCGCAGCCGGGCGGCGCCACCCCGTCCGACGCGCCGCCCGCGCCCCGGCCGTCGAACCCGCCGCCGAGCGCGCCGGACCCGAAGCCGACGGAGGCCGAGCCCCAGACCCCGCCCGCCTCCGCTCCGGAGCAGCCGGCGGACTAGGCCCAGCCCAGGCGGATCTGCGGCGGCGGCGGGCGAGGTCCGGTCCCGGCGGATCTCCAGCGGCGGCGGGTTAGGTCCGGCCCCGCGGTGGGTCTGCGGCGGACCTACCGCCGGTCTACGGCCGGTCTCCTGCGGTCTCCGGTGACCGATCTTCGGCCATTCGCCGGTGGCCGGTCTCCCGGCCGGTCTCCGGGGACCGGCCACCGGTCGAACTTCGCGGGCCCGCCACGCCCGGCCCGGCGCCCCGGCCGCCGCTGGGATGCGCCACCGGCCACCGCCTGGCGGCGCCCCCCGACCAGCCCCTCGGTGAGCCGCGTCACCCACCACCCCGGACCGCACACCTAGTGACGAGATCCAGCGCGAACGGAGCGCATTTGCTCTTGAGGGGGGAAGGTGCGTATGGTGGTAGATCGTTTGATCCCATTTGCCCGGCGCCTCGTAGAAGTGCGCCGTGAGGCGCGTTCCTTGCCATCCCGTGGCTGACCGCATAGAGGCGGTCGTTTGCGACATACACGGAGTTTGGGCGCGTGCCGAGACTCCGGAAGGTTTCGCATTTCGCATGTCCGTTTCCACTGACCACGCCGTCATGCCCGTCCTCGATGAGCCGACCGAGCAGGTCGCACCGACTGAGCCGACCGAGCCGACCGCCCCGATCGAGCAGATCGTGTCGTCCGAGCAGATCGCACCGACCGACTCGACCGAGCGGGCCGAGCAGGCCGAGCGCGCCGACCAGACCGACCAGTCGCCGTCAGCGGCGGCATCGGCGACGGCGTCGGTGACGGCGCCGACGGCGGCGACGTCTACGAAGGCGTCATCCGAGCAGCCCGCCGCGGAAGCCCCCGAGACCCCTAAGGCACCCGACATCACTTTCGCCGACCTCGGCCTCCCCGAGCAGATCGTCCGCAAGCTCGCGCAGAACGGCGTCACCACGCCCTTCCCGATCCAGGCCGCGACCATCCCCGACGCCCTCACCGGGCGCGACATCCTCGGCCGTGGCCGCACCGGCTCCGGCAAGACCCTCTCGTTCGGCCTTCCGCTGCTGACCACGCTGGCCGGCGGGCACACCGAGAAGAAGCGGCCCCGCGGCCTGATCCTCACCCCGACCCGCGAGCTCGCGATGCAGGTGAGCGACGCGCTGCAGCCGTACGGCGATGTGCTCGGCCTCAAGCTCAAGGTCGTCTGCGGCGGCACCTCGATGGGCAATCAGATCTACGCGCTGGAGCGCGGTGTCGACATCCTCGTCGCCACCCCGGGCCGGCTGCGCGACATCATCGAGCGCGGCGCCGCGTCCCTCGACAAGGTGCAGATCTCGGTCCTCGACGAGGCCGACCAGATGGCCGACATGGGCTTCCTGCCCGAGGTCACCGAGATCCTCGACCTGGTGCCGCAGGGTGGGCAGCGGCTGCTGTTCTCCGCGACGCTCGAGAACGAGATCGACACCCTGGTCAAGCGTTACCTGGTCGATCCGGTCACCCACGAGGTGGACCCGTCCGCGGGCGCTGTCTCGACCATGACCCACCACGTGCTCGTGGTGAAGCCGAAGGACAAGGCGCCGGTCACCGCCGCCATCGCGGCGCGCAAGGGCCGCACCATCATCTTCGTCCGTACGCAGCTGGGCGCCGACCGCGTCGCCGAGCAGCTGTGCGACGCGGGCGTACGCGCCGACGCGCTGCACGGCGGCATGACGCAGGGCGCCCGCACCCGCACCCTGGCCGACTTCAAGGACGGGTACGTGAACGTGCTCGTCGCCACGGACGTCGCGGCGCGCGGCATCCACGTCGACGGCATCGACCTGGTGCTGAACGTGGACCCGGCCGGCGACCACAAGGACTACCTGCACCGCTCCGGCCGTACGGCGCGGGCGGGCCAGAGCGGCACCGTCGTCTCGCTGGCCCTGCCGCACCAGCGCCGCCAGATCTTCCGGCTGATGGAGGACGCGGGGGTGGACGCCTCCCGTCACATCGTCGGCGGCGCCGGAGCCTTTGACGAGGACGTGGCCCGGATCACGGGCGCGCGTTCGCTCACCGAGGTGCAGGCGGAGGCGGCCTCGAACGCCGCCAAGCAGGCCGAGCGCGAGGCGCAGGACCTCACCCGGGAGCTGGAGCGGGCGCAGCGGCGTGCGGTCGAGCTCCGCGAGGAGGCCGACCGGCTGGCCGCGCGGGCGGCGCGCGAGCGCGGCGAGACCCTGGCTCCGGCGGAGTCCGCGGCCGAGGCCGGGGCGGCGGCGGTGGCCGAGGCCGCGGTGACGCTGCCGGCGCAGCGTACGGCGGAGCCCGAGGCCGTGCCCGCCACCAGGGCCGCGGAGGCCCCCGAGGGGACGGGTGCCGCCGAGGCGCCGCGCCGCTCCTCGTACGACCGGCGGGACAACGACCGGGGTGGCCGTTCCTTCGACCGCCGGGACAACGACCGGGGCTTCGGCCGCGACCGCCGTGACGACCGTCGCGACGACCGGCGTGACGATCGCCGGGATGACCGCTCGTTCGGCCGTGACCGGCGGGACAACGACCGGAGTGGCCGTTCCTTCGACCGGCGGGACAATGACCGGGGCTTCGGCCGCGACCGCCGTGACGACCGTCGCGACGACCGGCGTGACGATCGCCGGGATGACCGCTCGTTCGGCCGCGACCGGCGCGACAACGACCGGGGCTTCGGGCGGGACCGCCGTGACGAGCGCCGTGACGACCGGCGTGACGACCGCTCGTTCGGCCGCGACCGCCGGGATGACCGTGGCGGCTTCGGCCGGCGCGACGACCGCGGTGGCCGTCCGTACGAGCGCCGCGACGACCGCGGCTTCGGCCGGGACCGGCGGGACAACGACCGGGGTGGCCGTTCCTTCGAGCGCCGCGACCACAACCACCGTGGCGGGGACCGTCCGTTCAACCGGGACCGTCGCGACGACCGCCCGGCCCGCCGTGACGACCACCGGGGCGGCGGTACCGGCGGCCGTTCGTACGAGCGCTCCCACGGTTCGTACGACCGGTCCTTCGACCGGCGCGCCGACAAGCCGCGCTGGAAGCGCAACGGCTGACCGGGACGGGGGCCCGGGATGGCTGACCGGGGCGGCTGATCACGGAGCCGGGTCACCCAGCCGGGTCACCGAGCCTGATCACGGAGCCTGATCGGCGGCTGTTCGGAGCGCCTGATCGGGGCTTCACGAGGGCCGTGCAACGCCGCGTCGTTGCACGGCCTTTCGCTCCCGGGGGGTATTGGCTCGGGCGTTGGCCCCCGGCCGAGCTATGCTGCGGGGGTGCGGGTCATTAGCTCAATTGGCAGAGCAGTGGACTTTTAATCCATTGGTTCAGGGTTCGAGCCCCTGATGACCCACCTCGGAAACCGCAGGCACCTACCGGTGACCTGCGGTTTCTTCGTTCCCTGGGCGTCCGCGACCCCGTCTTCCGGGGCCCGTGGCCGGGGCGGTCCCACTCGCCTCGTACACAAGATCGGGTCTCACTCGACCGGCGCTTGAGCGGATGCCGATCGGCACTCGACCGCAGAGTCTGAACCTGCTGCTGCTCAGGAACCCGTAAGGAGACGGCTCGTGCGACTCTCGACAACGATCCGGGGGTTGATCCCCGTCATGGCGCTGGCGGTATCGGCATGGGCGGTCTCCGCTCCGGCGTCCGCCGAAGGGAAGGGAGACGGGGGAGGGAACGGTGAGAAGGCGGTCCCGGTGCCCTGCGGAGACGCGGCGGCGCTGGTGGCCGCGGTGAACGAGGCCAACAGCTCGCCCTTTGGCGGGGCCGTCGTCCTGACCACCGGGTGTGTGTACACGCTGGGTTCCGCGGCGTACACCGGCCCCAACGGTCCCGACGGACTGCCGCTCATCACCCGTGACGTGACCATCACCGGGATCCAAGCGACCATCAGACGCAGCGCCTCCGCCGCGGACTTCCGGATCGCGGAGGTCGCGCCCGGCGGAAGCTTCACGGTCAACGGCGTGGCCCTCTCGAACGGCCGGGCGACCTCGGGCGCGGGCACCGACGGCGGTGGCATCCTCGACCGGGGCTCGCTGCAGCTGACCCAGTCCACGGTCACGGGCAACACCGCGAGCAACGTCGGCGGTGGCATCGAGATCGCCCCGGGCGGTACGGCGGTGCTCTCGGCCAGCGACGTGACGCAAAACGACGCCGGGGACGGCGGCGGTATTCACGTCAATACGTCGGCCACGCTCAGCGTCTCGGGCGGCACGATTTCCGACAATACCGCGGACAGTTCGGGCGGCGGTCTGGGAAACTACGGAACAACGCTGCTGAACGCCGTCACGGTGCAGCACAACGGGACCACGAACTTCGAGGGCGGAGGTATTGTCACCTCGGTCGGAGATCTCACCATCAACGGCAGCCAGATCCTCGGGAACACATCCGGAAGTTATGGCGGCGGTCTCGCCAATCTGGGGAGCACCCTGCGTGTGCTGTCCACCACGGTGTCCGATAACACCGCCACGCTGAATGGTGGCGGCCTGTTCCAGCACGCGGGCACCACACAAATGACCGGCGACAATATCATTGGTAATACGGCCAACGGCGGTCAGGGCGGCGGGATCTTCACCGACGGCGGCTCGGTATCACTCAGCGCGACCACGGTCTTGGGCAACAACCCCAACCAGTGCGTGCCGGCCCTTACGGGGTGTGGTGTGTAGGGCAGGCTACGGGGCGCGGTGCGCACGGCGCACCCGTCCGCGTCCGACCCGCTGAATGCCGCGGCGCCCCCGGAGACGTGCTTCCGGGGGCGCCGCGGACTCGACCGTGGGATCAACGCGTCAGTGCTTGCAGTCGTGCTTCTTCGCCTTGGCCTTGACCTTGACGTGGGCCTTGGCCTTGTGCTGCTTCTTGGGCTTGTGCACGTCCTTGGCCTTGTGGTGCTTCTTGGCCTTGTGCGAAGCGTGGCCCTTCTGCGATTCGTGGCCCTTCTGTTCGTGGGCCTTGTGCGATTCCTTGGCCTTCTGCTGCTGCTTCGGCGGGTTCTGGTGCACGACCACGACCGGGGGTTCCTCGACCGCGACGTTCGCGCACTTGGAGCCGATGTCGGTGTCGCCCGTCGGGGCGGTCACGGAGGTGATGAGGGTGAGACCGGTGGACGTGTCGCAGTCGTTGCTCTGGAAGGCCGAGCCGCTGTTGGTGAAGTTGAGGCAGTCCGAGCCGAGGTTGAGGTCGCCGGTGGGGGCGGCAGCGGCCGTGTGGGTGGTGGCGCCGGTGGACGTGTCACAGTGGTTTCGCTGAGCCCCGCCGGACTGCGGGAAGAGGCCATGGGCGCTCGCGCTAGCGGCGCTGCCGACCACCATGGTGCCCGCGGCCGCCGCGGCCATGAGAGCTGCCTTCTTGCCGATCTGCATTGTTCTGGTGCCTCCATATCGGGTTCTCCGCGAATATCCGCAGACACCTTCTCAACGACATTTCAGAAGATGGGGATCCGGGATTACCGGCAGCATCACCCGTCTGCCACAGTAAAGGTATATTAAGCAGGTGCGGAAGTCGGTGAAATTGCATGTGCCGGGATCGCGGAAAATGAAAACGCGAACGCGACCCCGGGGAAATCGCCCCAAGGCCGCGTTCATGCCGGTCCGGTCTTCCCGAATCTCGGTGACGGCGAGTTCCGGTGGATTCCGGATATTCAGGGCTGCCGACGGCTTTCCTGGTCGCTGCTCTTGACGTTCTTCTCGCGCTGGCCGTTCTTCGCGTTCTGGCCGTTCTTCGTGCCGTCCGCGCGCTGCTCCTGCTTTCCGTCCCGGGGGGCGGAGCCGGACACATTGGTGCAGTTGGTCTCGTTGGTGACCTCTGCGCCGGAGCCGATCGTGATCGGGCCGAGCACGGAGGTCGTGCGGCAGTCGTTCGTTTGCTTCGTCACGCCACCCGACTCGCTGACGTTGACACAGTTGGTCCCGTTCTTGATTTCCGAGCCGGGAGCCAGTGCCACCGTGATCGGACCGATGACGGAATGGGTACGGCAGCGGTTCTTCTGTTCTGTCACGCCCGACTCGGCGGTGTTCACGCAGTTGGTCTCATTGCTGAACTCGGCCGGACCGGCCGCCACGGTGATGGTGCCGATGACGGAACTGGTGGTGCAGCGGTTGCTCTGGGTCCCGCCATTGCCGCCGACCGCGCGGCCGGGACCGGGATCGGTGGCGTCGGCTCCGCCCGCACCACCGACGAGCAGCGCACCCACAGCCGCGACAAGAAGCGCCGTCCTCTTGCGCATGTGCATAAAGAGCCTCCAATGGGGCTTTCGGCGCGGTGCGCGTGTGTGGTGCGCTCATCCACCGTCACCCAAAGCCTTTTTCGTGGCAGCGGCCCTGGAAGGAAGGCTTCCAGGGCCGCGATTCCCAACGGGGGGATGCCTCATGGGGTTACCGCCGGGGGGGGCGATGACACCATGAGAGGGCCGACGACTCAGCGACGGTGAGAGTTGTTGTCCTCGTCGACGGCGATGTTCGCGCACTTGGAGCCGATGTTGGTGTCGCCCGTCGGGGCGAGCCCGCCCGTGTGGAGGGTGAGACCGGTGGACGTGTCGCAGTCGTTGGACTGGACGACCGTCCCACGGCTGTTGGTGAAGTTGAGGCAGTCCGAGCCGATGTTGAGGTCGCCGGTGGGGGCGCCGAGGGACGTGTGGGTGGTCGGGCCGACGGCCGTGCCACACTTGTTCAGCTGCACGGTCAAGTCGTCGCTGCTGTGAGCCAGGGCGCCGCCCGCACCGCCGATGACCAGAGAGCCGGCCGCCGCGGTCAGGAGAATTGCCTTCTTGCCGATGTTCACTTAATTCCTCCGTCTGGGTTGCTCCGCGAATTCACGGACGCATGACACAACGAAGCTCATCAGTTAAGGCTTCGGGTTGCCAGTCAGCTTCACCCGTCCGGCATAGCGCGGCACTTCCGGGGCGTGTTCTCCGAGAATCCCGCCAAGGAGGGCAAAGGAAAGAGCCATTTGGTCTAACGAACGCCTGAATCCGTTTTATGTGAATGAGTAAGGCGGCTGCCGGGTGAGGTGGTGGCGGGTAGGGCCAAGTGGGAGCGGGTCGGACCGTTGACCGGCGGACGAGGCACGAGGGTGACGCGGAGACGGTGGGGAGGCGTGTCGGTGGGTGGGAGGCGGCGCGGAGGTCACGCGGAGGAGCGTGCCGATGGGGAAGGCGGCGCGGATGCGTGCCGACAGGGGGAAGGCGGCGGGAAGGTGGTGAGGAGGCGGCGGGGAGGCGACGGGAGGTTGGCGGGGAAGGCCGCGCGGCGGTGGCGGCAAGGGGACGGGGACGCGGCGAGCGGGCGTCCCTGCGGTGACCAGCCGAGATGTCCCGCCCCTGGCCCCGGACTTGTTCGGCCGGTCGGACGAGTGATACATCCAGCCTCTTCGGCGCAGGAAAGAGTGAGGCACGGTCACACCGACAGCTTCGCCGAACCGCAGCGCGGCGCGTATTCACGCCGCTACGCTAAGTGCGCGAGGTGGTCGCCCGGGGGGCGCGGCGAATCAAAGCCGGGAGGCGGAGGAGAGACATGGGGCACTCACGAGCGGACGGGACACCGGCCGAGCTGATGGACGGGCTTCTGGCCCGTGCGCAGAACGGCTTCGAGATCGGCGAGGCGGTGCTGGCGCAGGCGCGGAGCGCCCTGATGCACCAGTCCGAGCTGCGGTCCTGCCGGCAGTGCAATGAGCGGCGCGGCCAGCTCGGATACAGCACCTACCGGCACGTCTTCCTGCTCCCCGACGGGAGCAGCCTGCTGCTGTGGGAGCTGGAGCACAACACCGGCGAGGACGCCCGCCCGCTCCACGAGCTCTACGCCGACGAGGACGCCCTGGCGCTGGCCGAGCACCGCGTCCATGACCGCCTCGGCGGCGCCCGCTGGGATGAGCTGGACGGGTTACCGCTGTGGCTTCCCGACCAGCTGCTGCACACGGCCGAGCCGGTGGAGAATTCGCGTGCGTATGTGGCCGACAATTCGGCCGACCACGCCCGTCGTGTCCTGCGCCGCGCGGAGAACCCCGACCGTCCGGGGGAGGAGACCGAGCGCCTGCTGGCCACCGCGTTCGCCCATGACATCGCCCTCGCGCCCAAGCCCCGGCGCCGCTCCGGCGGGCCCGACGCGACCTGGTGCCGCTTCTATGAGCATGCCTTCCTGCTGGCCGGAGGGGACGAGATCGTGCTGTGGGAGCTGGAGCACAACCTCACCCGTGACGGACGCCTGGTCTGCGAGGTGTACCTCGACGAGGTCTCGGCGGAGCTCGCGGCGGACCGCCACGCCCGCGCGCTCGGCGTCGACCTCTGACACGGTTCGCGGCGTCGGCGTTGCGCGGCGACGGTTTCTGACGCGTGCCGCGGCGACGGTGCTCCGCGGTGTCGCTCTCTGACACGGTTCGCGGCGACGGCGTTCCGCGGCGCAGCTTTCTGACGCGTTCCGTAACGACGGTTTCCGCGCGTCCCGTGGCGGTCGATCTGCGACGCGTTCCGTGGCGACGGCCCCTGACGCCTTCCGCAGCCAAGCGGCCTCCGACACGTTCCGCGCCGTCGATCTCCGACGCACCGCACGGCCGCCGCCCTCTGACCCGCCCACTGATGACCCGCCCACTGAACCGGCGAGATCCGTAAGGAGGGCGCTGAGACCCGTCCGCACGGCACCCGCTTGGCCGACACCGACTCGCCTGGCCGCCCGTCAGCCGGAAGCCTGGTGACGGCGGTGACGGCGGTGACGACGGCGGGACGCGGACCAGGGAAAGCGAGAGAAGCCGGTGCGGGTGCGAGGGAGCAGGGCTCGTACGGGCGCCCGTACGGAGTGGCGGACGGCCTGGTTCCGGCTGAGCCGCCCGCGCGCCCGCAGACCCCGTAACCGCCTCCATACGCTTCTCGACGTCCAAGCCTCGACCGGTGCCCCCTCCGCCGACGCGTCCACCGCCACCACCGCGGAGGCGGGCGCGGGGCCCGGCGCCGGTCCCGGTGCGAGATCCGGCGCGAGACGCGGTGCGAGACCCGGCGCGGCCGAGGAAGCGGACGACGGGCCTCCGGGCCGCCAGCTGGCCCGCTGGGCTCCCGCACTCCTCATCCTCTGCGGTATCGCCTTCGACCTGGCCGCCCCGCCCGGCTACACCGCCTCGCCGTTCTTCGCCGCCGCCCCCCTGGTCGCTGCGGCGCTCTTACGGCTGCGGCAGACCGTCGTCACGGCCGTCGTCGCCGTCGTCACGACCTGTCTGCTGGCGGAGCTGCACGGTGTGGCGGACCCGACCCAGGCGGCCACCGAGATCATCACGGTCGCGACCGTGACCGTGCTGGCGCTGGCGATCAACCGCATCGTGCGCCGCAGCTACCACCGGCTCGCCTCGGCGCGGGGTGTCGCGGAGGCGGCTCAGCGCGCCGTCCTGCCCGCGCCGCCCGCCCGGCTCGCTGGGCTGGAGATCGCGGCGCGGTACGTCCCGGCGGAGAAGTACGCGGCGATCGGCGGCGATCTGTACGCGGTCCAGGACACCCCGCAGGGCGTACGGCTGATCGTGGGGGACGTGCGCGGCAAGGGGCTCCAGGCCGTGGAGGTCGTGGCGATTCTCCTCGGCTGCTTCCGGGAGGCGGCGGAGCAGGAGACGACCCTGGAGGCGCTCGTGGGCCGGCTGGAGCGGGCGCTGCGGCGCGAGGGCGCCCGGCGGGCCGACCTCGAGGTGTTCGAGGGGTTCACCACGGCGGTGGTGGCCGAAATCCCTCGGGGCGACCCCACCCTGCGGCTGATCAACCGGGGCCATCCGGCGCCGCTGCTCCTCGACGAGGGCGGCGCGGTGCGGGCCCTGGAGCCGGAGGCACCGGCGTTGCCGCTGGGGATGGGGGACTTGGACGGCTGGCCCGACCGGGTGATGGAGCTGGGGTTCGAGGAGAGGGAGACGCTGCTGCTGTTCACGGACGGGGTGACGGAGGCCCGGGACCGGAGCGGTGAGTTCTACGACCCGGAGGAGGCGCTGGGCGGCCGCCGCCTGTCCGATCCGCAGGCGCTGGTGGACGCGTTGGTGGCCGATGTCGAGCGCCATACGGACGGCGGGACGTCGGATGACATGGCGCTGCTGGCGGTCCGCCGGACCTCGTCCCGTGGCAACGGACGGGAGAACGGACAGGCGAACGGGCAGGCGAATGGGCAGGACCACGAACGCGGCAACGGAAGAGGGAACGGGCAGGACAACGACCGTGGGAACGACCGTGAGAACGGGCAGCACAACGACCGTGAGGCCCGCGCGAGCGGCAACGGACCTGCACACCCTGCGTAACCGACCGAGCTCCCTCCGCATAACAATTGATGCACGATCAGTCCGCAGGCGTTTCCGTCACCCCTCGTCCGGGCCGCTGACTCGCCCCCATCTGTCCCTTCTTGAGCGCTAAGTTCATGCCAAAGGTGCGCGGATTCCTCGGAACGGCTTGGAATCACATCGCGCTCTCTATTAACGTTCGATAACGCAGCGCGGTCGTCACAACCGTCGCAAGGGCGGCACCGTGCGCCGTCGCCGAATCCCGTACGCACAGCGGCAGTACCGCACCACCAGCAACATCAAGGGAACCGGGGAACCAACAACCTTGGGGTGAATCGGGTCGAACCTGACCCGTAGGAGACCTTCCTGCTCCGAACCCGTCAGCTAACCCGGTAGGCGAGAGGGAAGGAAAGGAGTGCGCCTCCGTGGCGTCCAACAGGTCTGTCCTGGACCAGGCCCCGTATCGCACACGTGAAGGCGGTTCGGGGACCGCCACCGCCTACGGCCCCGGCTTCGACGCCGGCGGCGGGATGAGCTCCGGGGACGGCCGCTTCGCCCCCGACGACCAGTACGCGGATGGGGACGCGCGGTACGCGGACGCAGACGCGTTCGAGAACCCGGGTGCCGGTTTCGAAACCGAGCCCTGGGAGGAGTGGAACCCCACCGAGGACTCCATCGCCCCCGTACGCGGCCGGCACCGCGTGGTGAAGCAGCGCGGCGGGACCATGGCACGCAGCGGCGCCGTCCTCGGGGTCGGCGTGATCGCGGCGGTCGGCGCGGGCGGTATGGCCAGCGCGAAGGACCGTCCCGCCGTGCCCATATCCCTGCCGGACCTCGGACATGTCGCCGATGAGGTCAAGGCCAGCCTGCCCGCGGCCAAGGACCTGCCCGGCATCGGCTCCTGGATGTCGGACGACGGCAGCGCCCCCCAGACGGCCGCCGCCCCGCTCTCCCAGGCCGGCCTGACCAGCGCGGACGAGCAGCGCGGCAGCACCGACGCGGGCGAGGCGCTGCGCGCCCGCATCCTCCAGCAGGCCGAGAGCCAGCAGACCGCGGCGGACGAGGACAACCGCGTCGCCGCGGCGGAGGCCGCCGCCAGGGCCGCCGCGGACAAGGCCGCCGACAAGGCCGCGGAGGCGGCCGCACAGCGGAAGGCCAAGGCCGAGGCGGAGAAGAAGGCCGCCGAGCAGCGGGCCAAGGAGGCGGCCGAGAAGAAGGCCGCGGCCGAGCGCCAGGCCAGGCTCGCCGCCTCGTACACCCTCCCCGTCGTCTCGTACACCCTCACCGCGAACTTCGGCCAGGCGGGCGACATGTGGTCGGCCGACCACACCGGCCAGGACTTCGCCGCCCCGACCGGTACCCCGGTCAAGGCGGTGCACGGCGGCACGATCACCCAGGCCGGCTGGGCCGGTTCGTACGGCTACCGCATCGTGCTGACCCTCGGCGACGGCACCGAGATCTGGTACTGCCACCTGTCCTCGATGGTCGTCACCTCCGGCAAGGTGTCGACGGGCGAGGTCATCGGCCGCGTCGGCGCCACCGGCAATGTCACCGGCCCGCACCTCCACCTGGAGGTCCGGCCGGGCGGCGGTTCGCCGATCGACCCGATGCCCTGGCTGCGCCAGCACGGAATGAACCCCTGATACCCCGGCGGTCCTGGCGTTCTCTCCCCCCTTGACGCCAGGACCGCCGGCTCAGGACCGACCGCCGACTTCGGACGACCGCCGACTTCGAACGCGATCCTTACGGTCCTTTGAGCTGACGCGATCCTTACGGTCCTCACGGAACAACCCGGTCCGGTCAGCCGTTGATGGAAGACATGGCTGACAACAAGAAGAAGATCGGCGACCTGTCCGTCTTCCCGCTCTCCTTCGGCGGGAACGTCTTCGGCTGGACCGCGAACGAGGCCGAGTCCTTCAAGGTGCTCGACGCCTTTGTGGAGGCGGGCGGCAACTTCATCGACACCGCCGACGTGTATTCCGCCTGGGTGCCGGGCAACCAGGGCGGCGAGTCCGAGACCATCCTCGGCAACTGGTTCGCCTCCCGCGGCAACCGCTCCGACATCGTCCTCGCCACCAAGGTGGGCGCCGGGGTACCGGAGCCGCGCGGCCTGACCTCGTCCGCCATCAAATCGGGCATCGAGGAATCCCTCCAGCGGCTGCGCACCGACTACATCGACCTCTACTACACCCACTACGACGATCCGTCCGTGCCGGTGGAGGAGATCATCACCACCCTGGACGAGCTGGTCCGGGAGGGCAAGGTCCGCGAGATCGCCGCGTCCAATGTGAGCGCGGAGCGCCTGGAAGCCCAGCTGACCTTCTCCGCCCAGGAGAACCTGGCCCGCTACGTCGCCCTCCAGCCCCACTACAACCTGGTCTCACGCGACACCTTCGAGGGCGAGCTGGCCGACGTCGCCGCCCGCCACGGCCTGGCGACCCTCCCGTACTACGCCCTGGCATCGGGCTTCCTCACCGGCAAGTACCGCCCGGGCACCACGGTCGACAGCCCCCGCTCCACGGGCGCGGCCAAGTACCTGGAGACCGAGCGCGGCCAGAAGGTCCTCGCCGCCCTGGACGACGTCGCCGCCAACCACGGCACCCAGCCCGCCACGGTCGCCCTGGCCTGGCTCCTCGCCCAGCCCACGGTCGTGGCCCCCATCGCCAGCGCCAGCCGTGTCGACCAGCTCCCCGCCCTGCTGGCCTCGGTCGACCTGAAGCTGACCCAGCCGGAACTGGACCTGCTGACCTCGGCCTCCGCCTGAGCCCACCGGCAGTCCGTCGTCAGCCGCACAAAGGCGGGCGGGGCATCGAGCCCCGCCCGCCCTCGTCACCAGCACAGGGGCTCAACGTCTACGCCGCGCCCCTACCGCCGGTCGGCAAGCGCCCAGGAAGCGAGGGCGACACCACCGGCGACAGCGAAAACCGACGGCCAGGCCCCGATCTTCTTCGCCAGCGGATGCGACCCGGCGAAGGCGGCCACATACGCCGCGCTCAACGCGGCCGCCGTCCCGTTCCCCGCCTTCTCCCGCCACTCCCTGGCGGCCACGGCCCCCGCGGCGGCCAGGGCAACCCCACCCAAGGGCCGCTTCTTGGTCCACCGGGCAACGCCATACCCCCCGACCAACCCACCCGCGGCCACGACACCCGCCGGCACTCCAGCCATACCGATACCTCCCACTCCAAGGATCTCCTCACCCCGACCCTACGCAGGAGGCCCCCCGCACGGGCCCTCGCCCCGAAACCGGACCCCAAGGAGACCAGGAGGGCCCAGCCGCAGCTCAGCCCAGCCGACCGCTCCGCACCGCCGCGACGAAGTCACCCCACGCGCGGTCCGAGAACCCGATCACGGGCCCACCCGGATCCTTCGAGTCCCGCACGGCGGTTCCCTCACCGGCCAGACCGGCCACCTCGACGCAGTTGCCCCCGGCCCCGTTGCTGTAGCTGCTCTTGTGCCAGGTGAAAGTTGTTATGTCAGTCATCCGTCCAGTCCTTGCATCGCCTGCCTGATCAGATTGCTCGACTGCTGAGGACTCATGGACAACGCACGAAGGTTGTCAAAAGCCTTCGAGTACCAAGCGATGTCTTCCGGACGCTCGAGGTACACAGCGTCTGTAAGTCCGTCGCGGTACACAACGTCCGGGTCCTCCTGATCGGGGAACGCCAAGATGGTGAGCGCCCCAACCGCAGGGTAACTGCCAGCATCGAAAGGCAGCACCTGGATCGTGACGTTTTTCAGCGCCGCCATTTCGAGTAGGCGTTCACACTGACTCCGCATCAGCTTGGCGTTGCCGATCACATGCCGAAGTACGCTCTCATGCACGATGGCCCACAGGTCAGGGGGAGATGCGCTCGTTAAGATGGCCTGCCTCTCCATCCTTACGCTGACGACACGTTCAACGTCGTCAGGGGTTGAGGGAGAGGTGGCGAGGTGAAGTTCTCGAGCATACTCAGCCGTCTGCAGTAGGCCAGGTACGATCTCGCACTCGTACGTCCGTAGTCCCGAGGCAGCCTGCTCCAGCCCGACGTAGACCGAAAACCACGAGGGCACGGCGCTGCCATATGCATGCCACCACCCACGCGTCTTGGACTGCTTCGCAAGTTCTTTGAGAAGTTCACGGAGCTCATCGGACGTTCCGTAGAACCGGCAGAGCGCATCGACGTCCGATGGCTGCACTCGACCTTGGCCAGTTTCTAAGCGGTTGACCTTCGAGCCACTCCAGTCCAGTCCCTCGCCCACCTGGCTACAGGTCAGCTGGTGTTCCTCACGAAGTTTCTTGAGCTCAATCGCCAGGCGACGGCGTCGAGCGGTGGGTGACCCGGGCACGCTGACTCCTCAATTCATAGGGGCCGTTCAGTCTTGTCGGACGGCTGCTGGCCCGTCATCACTCGATCGAGCGAATCCGTATATGCACATTGCATGTCGGGATGTGCAGTTCCATGCTCTCACATGGAGTAACCGAAAGCCACCACGTCGTCGCCATCGGTGACTGTTGGGTGGCGCCCAGCGGCAGAAGGCTGAGTCATGGTCATCGGACACTGCATGTCGAGGAAGGCATGGGATCTTCCCTTCCTCGCGGAACCCAGCGAAGTGGCAGCCCTGCGGCGGATCGTGCGCACGCATCTGACGCTGTGGGGGCTACCTGACGTTATTGAGGTGGCGCAGATGTGCGTCACCGAGCTCGTCGCCAACGTCATCACCCACATTGGTCCGGGTACCCCGACGACGCTGGCAATGGCCATGAACGGCACATATGTGCGCCTTGAGGTCCACGACCCGGACGGCAGTGCGTTGCCGACCCTGCTCAGCGCGACAACCACAGCCGAGTCGGGCCGAGGTTTGGCGTTAGTCACGGCGATGGCAGACCGCTGGGGGGTCATTCCGACCGAGAAAGGCAAGACCACCTGGTGCGAGATCGCCACCGGCCTCACGCGGAACGACGCTCATGTGGACGTGCCCCAGGTTCACCGTGCTGAGGCTCTGCTTACCCTCTATGGGCCATCGGTGGCCGGATCGAGCTCTCTGACTCGACTGGGGCTGGCTAGTTGGGAGGAGGCGGCGATCACCTTGATTGCCGACGTGCTCCACTGGTTCCGTGCCCACGGGCAGGACCCCGATACGGCTCTGGACCGTGCCCAAATGCACTTCGAGGCAGAGTTGCACACGGCCGGTTGACCTACCCCGCTGCGATGGCCGAGTACGTCCAGACGTCGGCGGGCAGCTCATGCTGGAGCCGCCAGACAATGCCCATGGGCTTGCTGCCTTCGTGGGATTCGTATTCGGCAGGGCCGAGCAGCATCCAGGGCTGAGGTCCCCCGATGTCTGTCTTCTTGTAGCGCCGGACGAAGAGCAGCACGTAAGACCCCCGCGCTTTGTGCTGCTGGTAGCGCTGTCCCGTGGGCGAGGAGGCAGACGTTTGGTTCTGCGACTCCCAATGGAAGCGATCCGGGCTCATCGCGAAGTCCTTGTACCGGGTCTGTGGCGAGAAGTCTTTATCGTCCTTCTCGAGCGTGATCAGGAGGGCGTCCGTCTGGATCCCTTCGCACCACTTCACACCCTCGCGGAAGTTTCCGGGCAGGAAACCGCCAAGCTCTGCCTGGCCGAGAGCGGGCAGGATTTCCTCCCGGCTGTACGAGGCGTGGATGGCCAGCGGTACGCCGCTGTGCTCCCCCAGGAGCGGAATTGGATAGTGGTCGGTGTGCTCCAGGTTGTACGTCAACACTTGGGTCAGTTCGCTTCGGAAGGCTCGCTGCTGGCGCAACGACGCGAAGCCGTCGGCGTAACTGCTGAACCCGCCGCCCAGCGGCCACAACGAGAAGAAGAGCATGCGTGCATACGCCTGCCCTGATGCGTCGAGCGTGTCGTACCCAGGGGCGTCATCGGCCAGCATTTGACGGTAGGCATTCACCCGTTGTGGGTCACTGACATGGAGAAATGCTGAGACGCGCTTGAGCAGTGCGGCCTCCCCTTCGGGCGGCTGGTCCGTAAGGAGATTGGCTCGCCTCAACAGACCCGTCCAGGAGTTGTTGGCCCGGTAGAGCTCCTTGAGCTCGCGGTGACTCTCTCTGAGGTAGGCGTCGAGTCGCGGCTCGGCGTATGCCGCGACCTCTTGGGCCAACTGCCGTACGTTCACATTGATCTGGCTCTTGATGTTGTCCAGGATCCGTTCTTTGGACTTGCGGTCCAGGATGATCTGGCACCCGGAAGGAAGCTGAGGGAAGTCTCGCTCCATGTGCTCCGTCAGCCGGTGGCGAGTGAAGTTCGTGAGGGCACGAAACTGCTCTTCGAAGCGGAACTCCTTACGGTGCTGCCCGATGAAATCGAGCACGGTGAGAACCGGCTTGTCTGGTGTACGTCGAAGTCCCCGGCCAAGCTGCTGGAGGAAGACTGTGGCGCTGGATGTGGGGCGGAGCAAGAGAAGGGTGTCCACATCCGGGACGTCGAGCCCCTCGTTGAATATGTCGACGGAGAAGAGGACCTGTACGCGGCCTTCGCGGAGATCCCTCAAGGCTTGGGCGCGTTCAGCGGCAGGGGTGCGACCGTCAAGGGCCTTGGCGCTGATACCCACTTGGCGAAAGAAGTCAGCCATGAAGTGGGCGTGCGCCACGGTGACGCAGAAGCCGAGTGCTCGCATGGCTCCTGGGTCGGCCACCTTCTCTTGGACGGCCTTGACGATGAGTCGGGCACGAGCGTGGTTGCCGGTGTAGAGCTGGCTGAGCTCACTTGCGACGTAGGACCCTTGCTTCCAGGTAAGCCCTTCGAGGTCGGTGTTGTCCGCGATGCCGAAGTAGTGGAATGGACTGAGCAGATCGTTTTCCAGGGCTTCCCACAGCCGCATCTCGGCTGCGATGCGACCGTCGAAGAACTCATCCTGGACGTTCCTACCGTCCATCCGCTCAGGCGTAGCCGTCAGGCCAAGAAGCTCGATGGGCGCGAAGTGATCGATGATGCGCCGATAGGTGGGGGAGACACCGTGATGGAACTCATCGATGACCACCACATCGAAATGGTCGGGAGCGAACTCCTCCAGGTCTCGGGCGTTGAGGGACTGAACGCTGGCGAAGACATGCGTCCAGTCCTTCGGTGACTCTCCTCCGACCAGTAGCTCCCCGAAGTTCGCGTCGTCGAGCACCTCCCGGTAGGTGCGCAGCGACTGCTTGAGGATCTCTTGGCGGTGGGCCACGAACAGGATGCTGAGGGGACGTCCTTGGTGGGCGCGCTTCAGCGCCTTGTAGTCGAGGGCCGCCATGACGGTCTTGCCGGTGCCGGTCGCTGCGACGAGCAAGTTCCGGTGCCGGCCGTGGATGTCGCGCTCGATGCGGAGTTGTTCGAGCATGTCTTGCTGGTGGGGGTACGGCCTTACTTCAAGGCCGGAGAGGCTGATGGCATGGGTGCCAGTCTTCTGCTGACCGCTGGCCAGCGTGAGAGCTTCGTCCAACCGGGTGGCATCACGCTCGGGGTCGTAGGTCTCAAAGGCGGGCTCAGCCCAGTACGAATCGAACGTCGCCTCAAACTTTCGCAATACGGCTGGCGTTGCTACGGACGACAGCCGGACGTTCCACTCCAGGCCGTCGAGAAGCGCCGTCTTGGAGAGGTTGGAGCTCCCCACGTAGGCCGTGTCGTAGCCGCTGTTACGCCGAAACAACCATGCCTTTGCATGGAGGCGCGTGGACCGAGTCTCGTAGTTGACCTTGACCTCCGCGTTGAACTCCGTGACGAGGCGATCCAACGCGCGTCGCTCCGTAGCGCCGATGTAGGTGGTCGTGATGACGCGGATCGGCACTCCACGGTCGCGAGCAGCCTTGAGCGACTCTTCCAGGACGCGCAAACCGTGCCACTTCACGAAGGCGCAGAGCAGATCGATGCGGTCGGCGGTGGCCAGCTCTGCCCGCAGTTCGAATCCGAGGTTCGGGTCTTCGGGCGCGTTGGTGATGAGCGCTGTCTCGGAGAGCGGTGTGGCTGGCCGAATGCTGTAGACGCCCGGTGCTTCCTGCTCGGCAATGGCCGTCAGCTGGTGAGGCCCGTCTGCTACGAGGTCTACCCACTGCTTGGCCCCGTCGAGGGTGCTGATCGACTCGAGGATGTGATTCGCCGCGATGACCTGCTCCGCGGGTGGCAGGGCGAGGAAGATCTGTCGGACGGTCTCGCCGATGTGACGGGCGAGTACGTGAGGGGAGGAGTGCTCGCCAACCTTCTGCCGGATGGTCTTCCACCCACTGGCGTCCAGCGCGTTGAGTTGCTCCTCGATCCGGGCGGTGATCAGCCGCTCGTACAGCCCCGGCACCGGGGTCGCCTGGTCCGCAAGGTGATCGGCCATGGGCAGCTCTCCTCGGTGTCGGCTCAGTGGTGTAGCTGTTGTACCAAGGGGGTCTGACACGGTGCCGGAGTCAGAAGACGATGCAGGAGCCGTGTGGTCAGCGGGTCGGATCACTCGGCCCTGAACGCCGTCCCGTCGCGCCAGATCGCCGTCGCACCCGACACGTTGCACAGATCGATCAGGTCCTGGCGAGGACGTGATGGCAGCAATACGGCTAGGGACGGTGTGGGTTTGATGTATCGGCGGTAGTCGTAGAGCTGCCCTATGGCCATACGCACCGCCTCGCGACTCACACTGCCCTTGGCCTCGATCAAGACCTGGTCGGTGGTGTCGAAGAGATCGGTGTAGAGGGCCCTGACCTCACCGGCAGGGATGATCTTCTTGCGGGTGACGGTGTGCCCACGCTCCACCAAGTAGTCGCAGTAGGCACCGACGAGGGGCGCCTCACGCCGCTCGGCTTCGCGCGCCTCCTCCTTGGAGTTGACGAGCATGCGCTCCGTCTGGTGCTTTTCGATCTCGACGTCTTCGACGACGTCGTCCTTGCGCGGGGTAAAGGTGAGGTTCTCGCCGAGCTTTGCCGTCGTGCCCACGGGCTTGAGCCGGAACATGATCACGCTGCGGATCTCGTCCTTGGCGTCGGGCGCGTCCCGGTAGTACCAGGGGGTGTCCGTGGCGAGAGTGAACTCTCCTACGTATGCCACGACGCCCTTGGCGACTGCGTCAAAGAGGTGGAGGGCACGTCCGTCCTGCACGTGGTTCAGGATGGCTAGGTTTCCGCGGATCATCTTCTGGTCGCCCCTCTGACCTTCGCCGGTGTAGTGGTAACAGCCGTCTGTCCCCCAACCGTCGAAGTAGCCCACCTTGTGGCCCCGGCCAGGATCGGTGAACAGCAGAACGTTGGGGGTCAAGCGCGAGTGTGCGATACCCCCTTGGGGACTGCCACCGTAGACGGCTTGTATCTCCTTACGCTTCCGCCTCTGCCCGGGCACGATGTCCAACGTGGGTCCCCCCAAGATCCAGGAGCATGGTCGACCCAAGAGGTTAGTCGTATAAGCCTACTAATTCAGGCATGACGCTGCCCTGGCGTGCCGGACAGCCCTCGCGTCACGAGGGAAGCCCCTGGTGCCCGCTTTCTTTCCGAGGACGCGTCTGAGGGAGCGCGAGGTTACGGACGGCTTTCGGGGCCGCCCGGGCCGTGCGACACGGGAGACGGGTGAGGGGTCGCCGGGGTCGTAGGGGGCTGGGGGCCGGGTGGAGGAGGGGTGGCCCACGGGGCGTAGGCGGGCTGGACCCCGTATTGCGGCTGTTGGCCGTAGCCGTAGCCGTTGTCGCTTCCGTATCCGGGGCCCTGCCCGGCTCCGTAGCCGTATCCGTACCCGCCGCCGTACGGCCCCGCGGGCCAGAACGGCGCGGGCAACGTGCCGGGGGCCGGTCGGGGGACGCGGCGGGGGCGGGGGAGCGGTACCGACAGGGCGGCGTGGGCCAGGGCGGGCTGGACGGTCTCGCGCCGCTCCCACAGGCGGTCCAGCAGCTCCTTCTCGCGGGTGGTGAAGTCCGGGCCGGCCGTGCCGCGGTACGCCTGGCGGCGGAGGAAGGCGAGCGATGTCGCGTAGGCGGTGTACTCGCCGACCGTACGGGCCGCCGCCGCGCCCTGCGTGCGGCGGGCCAGGTCCCGGGCGATTCCGCGGGCGCGCATCGAGGACAGCGCGATGGGTTCGGGCGGGGTGAGCCAGCCGGCGGCCTGGTAGGCCGTGAGCTGCTCCCGTACGGCGCGCAGCTCCTTGGCGCGGGACCAGAGCGTCAGCCAGGTCAGCAGGCCGAACATCGGGACCATGAACAGGGCGTAGACGATCAGGAAGCCATAGCCGCCGAGGGTCGCCGAGGCGTTCCAGACGCCGTGCAGGACCATCGCCGTCAGCAGCATGGCGATCGGTATCAGGACGCGGCGGACGCGCTGGTGCCGTGCCGTCGCGGCGGCTATGCCGAAGCCGACACCGGTCATCGAGGTGAAGAGGGGATGCGCGAAGGGGGACATCACGGCGCGGATGAAGAACGTCGCGGCCGTGGTCGACCGGATGCCGGAGTAGCCGAGCGTCTGGTCGCTGACGAACGCCGAGCCGAGATAGAGGATGTTCTCGGTGAAGGCGAAACCGGTGGCGGTGATTCCGGCGACGACGACCCCATCGACCAGCCCGTTGAAGTCCCGGCGGCGGAAGAGGAAGAGCAGCAGGACGGCGGCCGCCTTGGCGCTCTCCTCCACGAACGGCGCGACGAAGGTGGCGCCCCAGGCGTCGGCCCGGCCGGGGGAGGACGAGGAGTCCACGGTGGTCATGAGCCACTCGGTGGCGAAGCCGTTCGCTATCAGCGCGACCAGCGTCGCGGCGCACGCTCCCCAGGCGAAGGCGAACAGGAGGTTCCGCCAGGGCTTGGGGTCCACGCGGTCCAGCCACCGGAAGACCGCGATGATCAGCGGCACGGGGAGGACGGCGAGGCCGAGCCCCACCATGAAGCCCTTGGTGCCCGTCTGCTCGCGTACCAGCGCCAGGATGATCAGGCCGGAGAGCGAGAGCAGACCGGTGAGCGCGGTGGCCCGGAGCGCCCTGTTGTCCCAGAGGCGGGCGAGGCGGCCGCCCGGCCCCCACCAGCCCTGGCGCGATGGATGTG
>NZ_BBOX01000250.1 GCF_001553455.1 Streptomyces hygroscopicus subsp. hygroscopicus | reverse complement strand
AGGCGGCCGCCCGGCCCCCACCAGCCCTGGCGCGATGGATGTGGCCAACCCGCCGGCGCGGCGCCGGCGGCGAACCACGGGTACGGGCCACCGGACGAATCGCTGTACGGGGCACCGGATGGATCGCCGTATGGGCCGCCGTAGGGCGTGCCGTGCGGGGTGTCGTGCGGGGTGCCCTGCGAGGCCGCGTGCGGGGTGTCGTGCGGGGTGCGCTGCGGGGGCGCGTACGACGGGTCGTGCGGCGTGCTCTGCGGGGTCGCGTGCGGCGATGTGTGCGGGATGTCGTGCGGCGTGCCCTGTGGGGCCGCGTGCGGCGGGTTGTGCGGTGTGCCCTGCGCCGCCCCGTGCGGAGCGGCGTACGGGGCGCCCTGCGGGGCCGCGTGCCGCGATCCGTGCGAGACGTCGGCGTCGTGCGGCCCTCCGTGCGGGGTGGCCTTGTGCGGCGGCGTGGCCGGTGGATCGGGCGGCTCTTGCGGGGGCGGGGACTGATGCACTCGACCGACCCTAACGAAAGGGGGCAGGGGACTCTGGGTTTATGCCCATCCCCTTGGGGGCGTTATGTGTCGTTGCGGCGGAAGATCACGTCATGGACGAGGTGTCCCTTGTTCAGCCCCTGGCCCTCGAACTTGGTGAGCGGCCGGAAGTCCGGACGCGGGGTGTAGCCGCCGTCGGGCTGGGAGTTCTCGAAGGCGGGGCTCGCGGAGAGGACCTCCAGCATCTGCTCCGCGTACGGCTCCCAGTCGGTCGCACAGTGCAGCAGGGCGCCGGGCTTCATCCGGGTGGCGGCGAGTTCGACGAACTCGGGCTGGATGAGGCGGCGCTTGTGGTGCCGCTTCTTGGGCCAGGGGTCAGGGAAGAAGACCCGCACCCCGGAGAGCGAGGCGGGGGCCAGCATCTCGCGGAGCAGGATGATCGCGTCGCCGTTGGCGACCCGTATGTTGTCCAGGCCGTTCCGCTCCGCGAGCGCGAGCAGATTGCCCTGGCCGGGGGTGTGGACGTCGGCGGCGAGGATGCCCGTGCCGGGGTCGGCGGCGGCCATCTGCACGGTGGCCTCACCCATGCCGAAACCGATCTCCAGGATGACGGGGAGGCCGGGGCGCGGACCTTCCTCGGTGGCGAACAGCTCACCGAGGTCGATACGGCTCAGCCCGTCGATGTCCAGGCCCCACTGCGGCCACAGACGGCGCAGCGCCTCGCCCTGGCCCGCGGTGACCCGGCCGCGGCGGGGGCGGAAGGAGCGGATGCGGCGCTCGTGGTGCGAGCCGGCCGGATCGGCCGCGGGGCCGCCGGGGAACATCGGCTCGCCGCGGTCACGGGGGGCGGGCAGCGTGCGCTCCACGGGGGAATCGGGGGTGGTGGGGTTCTCGGACACAGTGCTTCGATTCTACGGGCGGAGCGGGACGAGGCGGGGCGAGGAAGGAAGGGGGACGGGGTGGAGCGAGGCGGGGCAAGGCGGCGTGAGGAGGGAGGGGCGGGGCGGGGCTGGTGCGATGGCCGGGGGCGCCGCGGCGGGACTCGGCCCGCCCCCGGCTCCCGGCCGCCGTCTGACCCTGGCCGCCGCACGGGGCTGGTGCGGTGGCCAGGGGCGTGGCGCGCTCCCAGCCGCCGTCTCACCCCGGCCGCCGTGTCTCACCCCGCCCGTCGCGCCTCACCCCGCCCGCAGGGTCTCCAGCACCCGGCGGGCGACCTCCCGGCCGATCGGCAGGGAGGCCGTGGCCGCGGGCGACGGGGCGTTGAGCACATGGACGATCCGGGGCGACTGCGCGATGAGGAAGTCGTCCACCAGCGTGCCGTCCGGCAGCACGGCCTGGGCGCGCACGCCCGCCGGGGCCGCTATCAGGTCGTCGGCCGTCACATCGGGCAGCAGCCGGCGGACGGCGTCGGTGAAGGCGCGCTTGGACAGGGAACGCCGCATCTCACCCGCCCCGTACCGCCAGTGGCGGCGGGCGATCCGCCAGGAGCCGGGATACGCCAGCGTGCCGGCCAGCTCCCGCGGGCGCACCGTGTGCCAGGCGTACCCCTCGCGGGCGAGGGCCGGCACCGCGTTGGGCCCGATGTGGACGCCGCCGTCGATGCCGCGGGTCAGGTGGACGCCCAGGAACGGGAACGCCGGGTCGGGCACCGGGTACACCAGGCCGTTCACCAGCGAGGCGCGGGAGGGCACCAGCTCGTAGTACTCACCGCGGAAGGGCACGATCCGCATGCCCGGGTCGTCGCCCGCCAGCCGGGCGACGCGGTCGCAGTGCAGCCCCGCGCAGTTGACCAGGGCCCGGGCGCGCAGCACCGTGCCGTCCGCCGTACGGACCGCGACCGCTGAGGGGCGCCGGCCGATGGTGCGCACCTGTGCTCCGTACCGCACCGAGGCGCCCGCGTCCTGGGCCAGCCGGGCGAGCCGGGCGGCGACCGCGCCGAAGTCGCACACGCCCGTCGTGCCGACATGGATCGCGGCGAGGCCGCGCACCCATGGTTCGTACTCCGCGAGCTGGGCGGGGCCCAGCTCGCGGACCGGAATGCCGTTCTCCCTGCCGCGCTGGACGAGGCTGTGGAGCCGGGGCAGCTCGGAGCGCTCCCTGGCGACGATGAGCTTGCCGGTGACCTCGTGCGGGATGCCGTACTCGGCGCAGAACTTCACCATCTCCGCCGCGCCGCGCACCGCGAACCGCGCCTTGAGCGATCCCGGCCGGTAGTAGATACCGCTGTGGATCACTCCGCTGTTCCGCCCGGTCTGGTGGCGGGCCGGGCCCGCCTCCTTCTCGAGCACGGTCACGCGGGTGCCGGGCGCGGCGCGGGTGATCGCATACGCCGTCGACATGCCGACGATCCCGCCCCCGATCACCAGCACGTCGCAGTCCAACGCCGTCACGCCATGTCACCTCCCCACCCGCCACACCGTCCAGTCGCCCGACCGTCGATCCCTATCATGACCTGCGCCACTGACAACGGCCCGAAACCCATGCGATGACTAGGGTCGGGGCCAGGGCCACCGGTCATACGGGTCGATGCGCTCCAAGCCGTTCATATCGGGCGGATCATGCGAAACCGCCCGCATTGGGCATGTCATGTTGAACCGCTCATCTCGCTCGGTTCATTCCGCCGTGCCGTTTGTCCCGCTCATTCCGCTCATTCCGCTGCGGCTCGTTCCGCCGTCCCGCTCGTTTCCGCTCCCGCTCGCTCCGCCCCGCTCGTCTCCGCCCCGCTCACGCCGGGGCCACCAGCAGCGGCCGGGCCTGCTCGCGCAGCTCGGCGACGCGCGGCTCGTCGCGGTACGCCTCGAGGCGGCGCATCAGGTCGCGTACGTACTCCGTGGTGCGCGCGGAGGAGATCCGGTTGGCGACCTCGACGGCGCGGGCACCAGCGGCGCAGGCCGCGTCCAGATTGCCGGACTCGAGTTCGGCGACGGCGGACACCACGAGCCGCAGCCCGTGCGACCGTACGAACTCCTCCGTCGGCCGGGCCAGCGCCTGCTCGGTGAAGCGCCGCACCTGGCGCGGCAGCCGGAGGTCGCGATAGCACTCGGCGGCGTCGGCCGCGAACCGCTCATGGCTGTAGAAGTCGAGCCAGGAGGGATCGGGGTCGCCCGCCCGCGAGCGCTCCAGCCAGCCCTCGGCGGACTTCAGGGCCGCTCCGCAGGCGGGCCCGTCCCCGGACTTGGCCTGGGCGCGCGCCTCCACGAGCCGGAAGAAGCTCATGGTGCGGGCGGTGGCCAGGCCACGGTTGCGCTCCAGGGCGGCCTGGGCCAGGTCCACGCCCTCGTCGGCGAACCCCCGGTAGGTGGCCTGAAGGCTCATCGACGCCAGCACATAGCCGCCCAGCGGGACGTCGGCCGCGGCGCGGGCCAGGCGCAGCGCCTGGATGTAGTACCGCTGCGCGGCCTCCTGTTGGCCGGTGTCGAAGGCCATCCAGCCGGCGAGCCGGGTCAGTTCGGCGGTGGCGCCGAAGAGGGAGCGGCCGACCTCGTCGCTGTACGAGCCGAGCAGCAGGGGGGCCGCGTCCACCCGGAGGCACTCGGGAACCATGGACGAACGCCAGTCGCCGCCGCCGTACTTGGAGTCCCAGCGGCGCGCGTCCTCGGCGGCCTCGCGCAGCTTGGTGACGTCGCTGTGGCCGACACGCTGTGGCGGTAAGGCGTCCGCGGTGGCCGCGCTCGTGGCGCTCGCGGTGGCGGCCCCGTCCTCGGCGTCCTTGGGCTCGCGGGACACCGAACTGTCGGCAGGGGATATGAGCCAGCGCGAGGCCGGAGTGGCGTACGCGCTTACTGAGAAGGATCCGGCCAGGCTCTGCCAGATGCCGACCCCGCCGCGCCGACCCGCGAGATCCAGCCGGTAGAGCTCGGTCGCGGAACGGACGGCCTGGCCGATGTCGCGCGGGAAGGCGAGACCGACCTCGGGGGCCGGATCGGCATCGGCCAGGCCGATCTCGTGCAGCGGAACGGGGCGTCCGAGTTTGCTCCCGATCGCAGCCGCAATGAGGTGTGGCGCGGCGCCCTGGGGCACCATGCCCTTGGACACCCAGCGCGCGACGGACGTCTTGTCGTAGCGAAGCGTCAGGCCACGCTGGGCGCCGAGGTCGTTGACTCTGCGCGCGAGCCCGGCATTGCTGATCCCAGCGAGGGCGAGAACGGTGCCGAGCTTTTCGTTCGGCCCGCGTGGCTCCCTGGACATGCGCACCCCTCGACAGCACCGACGGCCGCCCCGGCATAAGCACGGGGCATTCGTAAACCCAGCGTAGTTCGCCGCATCCCGACCGTTAAGAGGTGGTGTCCCGGATGGCGAGATTCTTGTACGAACGGGTGTGCGGAGCGTGACGTGTGCTCCCGGTGTGTGTGGCTGTGCGCCCGTGTGTGCGCTCTGTCTCGGTCGCGACGGGGACGTTTCGATGGGTCCTGCGTGGGTCGGCCCGCTGTACTGGATCCAGTGGGCTGGGGGACGCCGCCGCCTCATTCCCCGCGGGCGGCGGAACGGTCCGGGAGGCGGACGCCGCCTCCCGGACTGTCGTGTCGAGGGGTGCGAGAGGCGGAAGTTGAGCACATACAGGGCGTTCGCAAGACCATCGAGAGCGCCACGAAAATTTGGCTGAATAACGCCCATCACGGCCGGGCTCCCGCGTCGGGCCGGGGAGGGGGAGGCCCGACGCGGGAAGCCCTCTTCCGTGCGGATTCGGCGCACGGCGGTGAGCCACGTATCCCTTGCGGCGGGCGACCGGCGCTCGGCGGACGCCGTGGCGGGTGGTGGGCTCCGTGGCGGGTGGTGGGCTCCGTGGCGGGTGGTGGACGTGGTGGTCCTCGGTGGACGCCGCGGCGAGCGGTAGGCGGCGGGCGGTAGGCGGCGAGTGGCTGGCGTGACGGCGAATGGCGGACTCAGCGGTGCGCGCCCGGACGCCGTGGAGAGCGACAGGCGCAGCGGCGCGCGGCACACGTCGTGGACGAGCGGTTGACGACTGGCGGAGGAGTGGCGCAGGAGTCGCGGACGTGGCGCCGTGCGGCAGAAGTCGCGGACGCGGCGGGCGGGGCGCCCCACGGAGCGCCGCCGAGCGCCGCCGAGCGACAAGTCCGTTGGTCGGCAGGCCGGTTGGTGTCCCTTTCGTGCGCTCCTTCGTGCGCCTCTTCTGCGCCGCTCCGCACACTCATCGACGCCCTTGCGCTCTTGTGCGCCCCAGTCGTGGCAGCATGGGCCACGGCGGAACGGTGGGTCGCTACCGGCGGTGGTTCCCTCATGGCCTCCTTACGGATGCCTTCCCGAGGTGCGCCACCCCCTGTGATCAACTCTGCGATTTCTGTGGTCATCTGTGGTCACGGGACATCCAGGAGATCCATGTTGTTGTCCGGTTCGATGCCGAAACCGTCAACATGCTGTGCATGATGGCACCTACTTCTTGGTTGCCCTGGATGCCCACAGCCTGTGGAGGCGGCGATGCGGTGGTTGGTGGGGTGGAGCAGTACCGCATCCGGCCCGGTCCCCCCGGAAGGCCCTGCGATCCAGCCGGTCGGCGCCCAACTCCTGTGGGCCGACCCCGATCCGCTGTGGGCGGTCGGCGACTGGCGGCCCGATGAGGTGCGCGTCGTCCAGACCGACCCCTTCACCCGTCTCGCCGTCTTCGGCTGCTGCGGCGCGTCCGACGAGGAGTTGCGGGTGGGCCTGTTCGCCGCCCGCGGCGGCGCCCTGCGCCATCTGACCGCCTGGCCCGGCAGCTACACCGCCGTCGCCCAGGTCGGCCGCCGCGTCACCATCGTCGGCGATCTCGCGGGCGCCCGGCCCGTCTTCCACACCGACTGGGCCGGTGGCACCGCCTACGCCACGGCCGCGCTCCCGCTCGCCGACCTCATCGAGGCGCAACTCGACGTCAGCCATCTCGGTGCGCTGCTCGCCTGCCCCGACTCCCCGGAGGCCATGGGCGACAGCACGCCCTATATGGGCGTCAGACGCATCCCCCCGGGCCATGCGCTGATCCTGCGCGACGGCGCCCGCGACGTCACCGGCTACGAGCCCACCGCGTCCCTCGCCGTCGCCGCGCCCCCGCTCGACCAGGACGAGGCCGTGGACGCGGTCCGGGACGCCCTCGTGGAAGCCGTACGCGCCCGGCTCACCGCACCGCGCCACGCCCCCGAGACCGACGGCCTCGACCCCGGCCCGGTGCCGGGCATGGGGCCCGCCGAGCGGCGGGCGGCCCGCGGCGCCCCGGCCCCCGGCATCGGCGCCGATCTGTCCGGAGGCAGCGCCTCCGCCACCCTCGCGCTGCTCGCGGCCGGTCTCCCAGGGATGCCCGGCACCCTCTTCGGCCACGGCACCGAGGCGGGTGAGCGGCTCC
>NZ_BBOX01000249.1 GCF_001553455.1 Streptomyces hygroscopicus subsp. hygroscopicus | reverse complement strand
CACCCTCTTCGGCCACGGCACCGAGGCGGGTGAGCGGCTCCTGGCCGTCACCTTCAACGACCTCGCCACGGCGGGCGGCGCCCGCATCCGCGAGGCCGAACTGGAGCGCGCCGGCGCCATCGCCGCCAATCCGCGGCTGCACCATGTGGTCGTCGCCGCGGGCGAAGAGGCCCTGCCGTACGCGGGCCTCGACACCGGCGCCCTCACCGACGAACCCGGCCCCTCCCTCGTCATCGCCGAACGCCATCGGCGCCGGCTCGCCGCGGGCAGCGCGGACCACTTCATCGGCCATGGCGCCCGCCAGGTGCTCGACGCCCACCCCGCGCGCCTCGCCGACCTGCTGCTCGACCGCCGCAGACGCCATCTGCTGCGCCCCGCCACCGCGCTCGCCAGGGCCGACGGCCCCTCCGCGCAGTCCTTCTTCGTGCCCTTCACGGTCTACCGGGCCGCGCGCCGGCTCGCCCGCACGTCCTACCGCGACGGCGTCCAGGAGGCCGCGGCGCGCCTGCTGGAGCGCCGCTTCGTCGACGACCAGGCGGCGCGCGGCCCGGGCGCCGTATCGGCCTCCCTCGCCGCCCTGACATGGTGCCGCCCCGGGCCCGCCGCCCGCTGGCTCACCGGAGAGACGCTCGCCGAGGTGTCCGTACGGCTGGAGGAGGCGGCCGTGCGCCCCGTGCTGCTGCGCCGCCCGGGGGAACGCCGCGCCGACGCCGCCCTGGCCCGATACGCGGCGGACCACCGGGTCTTCGAACAGGCCGCCGAGGTCCGCAGCCAGCGCCTGCACGCGCCCTTCCTCGACAACCAGGTCGTACGGGCCTGCCGCGCGCTCCCCGAAGCGCTTCGGGTGCAACCGGGGGCCCGCGCCGCGGTGCTGCGCGAGGTCCTCGCCGGGGCGGGCATCCGGGAGCTTCCCGCCGGCTGGGGCGCCACCTCCCACGCCGCCCACACCGCCGCCGCACGGACCGGCATGCGCGCCTGGACCGGCGAGCTGATGACCCTCTTCGACGCGCCGCTGCTGGCCGACGCGGGCCTGATCGAGGCCCGCGTCGTCCGTAAGGCGCTCCGCGCCGCCGCGCAGGGGGAGCGGCTGCCCCTGGACGGCCTGGCCGAACTCGTCTCCACCGAGGTCTGGCTGCGGCGGCTGCTGGCCCGCCGGGGCACCTGCTGGACGGGTACGGCGGCGCCACGGCAGCGGGCGGTCGCGGGCGGAGTGGTGCCGCGACCGAGCCTGTGACGGTTCGCGTAACGGGGGCGGCGCGCGGCCCCGCGTGGTACGGCGGCCCCGCGTGGTACGGCGCGGTACGGCGCACCGGGTGCCCCGCGCGGTACGGCCCGGTCCTGCCACGCCGGGAGTCGGCGGCTGTGAGGCGTATGAGGCCGGCGTTCTGAGGGCCGCCATGAGGTGCGCACGAGGTCGGCGTTCTGAGGGCGGCTATGGGGCGTATGAGGTCGGCGTTCTGGGAGCGGCCACAGGGCGTACGAGGCCGATGTCCTTACAGCTTCCATGGGGCGTGTGTGGGGCCGCGTCCTTACAGCGGCCATGAGGCGCGGGAGGCCACTGTTCTCAACTGTTCTTAGGGTGATGTGATGAACGGAACCTCTCGCCGCCGCGCCGCACCATCTCCCGGGCTGTGCCCGGTCCCCTAGCAGAATGGCCCTTGTGCGGTATCTGATACTCGGCACCACCGAAGCGCGCGACGGCCACGGAAACGCACTGCCCCTCGGCGGCCCCCGGATCCGGGCGCTGCTCGCCGCGCTCGCCGTACGGGCCGCACGTTCCGCCCCGGCCTCCGTCGACGTCCTGATCGACGAGATATGGGCCGACGACCCTCCGCACGACGCGCCCGCCGCGCTCCAGGCGCTCGTGGGCCGGCTGCGCCGGGTCATCGGCAGGGACGCCGTGGTCTCCTCACCCGGCGGCTACCGTCTCGCGACCGCCTCTCCCCAGGACGACGTCGACCTGTTGCGCTTCGAGCGGCTGACGAACGAGGGCATGAGCGCACTGGACGCCGGCGCCCCCGAGGCAGCCGCCGCCACCCTCCGTAAGGCGCTCGCCCTCTGGCGCGGCCCGGCCCTCGCCGATCTGCCGGACCGGAGCACGGCCGCCGCCCGTCCCGAGGCCCTCCGGCTGACCGCGCTGCACCGCTGGATCGACGCCGCCCTCGCGCTCGACCGCCCTACGGACGTCATACCGGAGCTGCGCGAGCTCGTCGCGGACCACCCGCTCGACGAGACGTTCCACGCCCAGCTGATCCGCGCGCTGCGGGCGGCCGGTCACTGTGCCGACGCCCTGGCCGCGTACGAGGACGTCCGCCGGGTCCTCGCCGACCGCCTCGGCACCGGTCCGGGGGCGGAGCTGAGGGAGCTGCACAGACAGCTGCTGGCGACGGACGCCGAGGCGGCCCCCCGGGAGCCGGGCGGCACGCACGGCGGCCCGTCCATCGCGGAGGGCGCTTCGCCGCGGGGTGGCGGCCGTGGCGGGAGCAGGAGCGGAAGCTCCGGAGGGGCCAGGGCTGGGGACCGGACCGACGGCCGGGGCGGGAGCCTGGCGAACCGCCGGGCCGAGCGCTCAGCCGACGGCCGGGCCGGGAGCGGGAGCGACCGCGGGGACGTCATCGTCAACCGCCGTAGGGGTGTGATCGGCGGTCGGCCCAGGGAGGCGAGAGACGGTCGGCCCAGGGACGCGACGGACGGCCGACCCACGGACGCGAGAGACAGCCGACCCACGGACGCGGCGGACGGCCGGGCCGGAGACGGGACCGATGGCCGGGGAGGGAGCCTGGCGAGCCGCCGGGCCGCAAGCCGGGCCGACGGCCGGGCCGCCGCCCGGGAGGCGGGTTCGCGCACGGCCGTGCCGCCTCTGCCGCACAGCAACCTCAGAGCCCGCCTCACCAGCTTCGTCGGCCGACAGACCGAGATCGGTGACATCCTCCGGGACCTGGTCGGCGCCCGGCTGGTCACCCTCACCGGCCCCGGCGGCTCCGGCAAGACCCGGCTCTCCGAAGAAGCCGCCGCGACCGTGACGGCCGACTATCCGGATGGCGTCTGGGTGGCCGAACTCGCCGCGCTCGACCAGCCCTCCGCCGTCCCCGGCGCCGTTCTGAGCGCGGTCGGCCGCCGTGCGACCACGCTGCTCGCCTCGGGGCTCGAGAGCCGTACCACCGGCGCGGACGGCAACGATCCGACCAACCTGCTCGTCGAGTACTGCGCAGACCGCCGGCTGCTGCTCCTGCTCGACAACTGCGAGCACGTCATCGACACCGCGGCCCGGCTGACCGAGACCCTGCTCGAGCACTGCCCGGGGGTGACCGTGCTCGCCACGAGCCGGGAGCCGCTGGGGGTGCCGGGCGAGATCGTCAGACCGGTGGAGCCGCTTCCGCCCGCCCCCGCCCACCAGCTGTTCGCCGAACGCGCCGCCACCGTACGGCCCGGGTTCGATCCGGCGGCCGACCCGGATACGTCTGCCGCGGTCGCGGAGATCTGTCATCGCCTGGACGGTCTGCCGCTGGCGATCGAGCTGGCCGCGGCGCGGCTGCGGCTGCTGACCCCACGGCAGATCGCGGACCGGCTGGACGACCGTTTCCGCCTGCTGACCAGCGGCAGCAGAACCGCGCTTCCCCGCCAGCAGACCTTGCGGGCCGTCGTCGACTGGTCCTGGTGCCTCCTCGACGAGCGCGAGCGCGCCGTGCTGCGCCGTGCCTCGGTCTTCTCGGGCGGGTGGACCCTGTCCGCGGCGGAGGCCGTGTGCGCGGACGGCCCGCCCGACGACAACGCCCTTACGGCGGACGCCGGCGCGACTGGTCCCACAACGGACGGCGTAGGCGCCTACCGCGTTCCTACGGACATCACGGCACACAGAGCCCCTACGGAGACCACGGCACACAGCGCCCTTACGGATGTGCCGACCCACGACCCCCTCACGGGCATGACAGCGCACAGCGCCCTTACGGACGTGACGACGGACGACGCCCTTACGGAGGGCACGGCGGGCCCGGAGGGCACGGCGGGCACGCGGGAGCCGGGCGACGCGGTTGCGTGCGCCGAGACGCGCGCCCCTATGCGCTCACATACGCCCTCCCACGTCCGGATCGCGTCCGCCGAGGTGCTGGAGCTGCTCGGGGCGCTGGTCGACAAGTCGCTCCTGGTCGTCGACCATCCCGCGCACGGTACAGCGGCGGGGCTCACCGGCCAGGCGGGCGGGGAGCCCCGCTACCGGATGCTGGAGACCGTCCACGAGTACGTCAGCGAGCGCGCCACCGAGGACCTGGCGGCCCGCGCCGACCACAACGCCGCCGTGGCCCGCCATACCGCCCACTTCCGGGACTTCATGCGCACCGCCGAGCCCCGTCTGCGTTCCGCCGGACAACTCCCATGGCTGCGCCTCGTCGAGGCCGACCTCGACAACATCCGCGCTGCGCTGCACCGCTCCCTGACCATCGCGGACGAGAACACCCTGTTCGCGCTCATCGGCGACTTGGCCTGGTTCTGGTGGCTGCGCAACTACCGGGACGAGGGCGCCGTCTGGATCGGCCGTGCCCTGGCCCTCGAGGGCGGCCGTCGAGGCACGGACCACGAGGGGGACGAGGCCCCGGACGGCGTCCAGCCGTTCGACCGGTTCCCCCAGGTCCCGGCCCGGGCTCCGGACGGGGTGGACGGCCTCGACGCGGAAACCACCCGGTACTGGCAGTTCATGGACCTGCGGCTGCTGTACTTCATCCTGCTCGCGGAACAGGGCAGCGGTCCGGATATGAGCGACCCCCGGGTCCGGGAGGCCGCCACACGCATACGTGACGCCTACGCGAGCCATCGAGGGCCCCGCAGCGCGCGCTTCCCCGGTCTGCTCTGGCCGTTCGTCACCTTCGCCTTGGGGGGTTTCTCCCGTGTGCTGCCGCTCTTGGACCAGACCGTGGCCGACTGCCGGAAGCACGGTGACGACTGGGCGCTCGGCATGGCGCTGATGTACCGCACTCACCTCGCCATCGACCTGCCGGGCGGCATCGAACGCGTCGACGACGACCTGGCCGAACTGCGCGCACTGACCGCCCGCGTCGGCGACCGCTGGATGCTCGCCCAGGTGGAGGGCGCACGCGGCGAGACCGCCTGCCATCGGGGCCGGTTCGCGGAGGCGAAGGCCGCCTATGAGAGGGCATGGCACCTCGCGCAGGAGATCGGCGCGCAGACCGAGGTGCCGTTCCTCGTCACCCGCCTCGCCGATCTGGCCCTCCACGAGAAGGACATGGAGGGCGCGCTGAGGCTGCTGGACCGCTCGGCACAGGAGGCGGAGCGCTGTGGCACCCACGACGTGCAGGCGTTCAACCTCATGCTGCGCGGCCTGGTCGGGCTGTTGCGCGGCGATCTGGCCCAGGCACGGGCCTACTGCGAGGCTGCGCGGGACCAAGCGTGGCGCGGCACCCCGCCGCCGCAGTTCTGGGTCGTGATCAACGGCCTGGACGGCCGTATCACCGGCGCGGAGGGCGATCTGCCCGGCGGACTGCGCAAACTGCGGAACACTTTGCGCGACGGCCTTGAGGGCAGCTCCATGGAGCTGCTGCTGGCCCATCAGGCGGAGTCGGCGGCGGAGATCCTGGCACGGTGCGGACAGGAGCGGCTCGCCGCGCGGCTACTGGGTGCCGCCGACGGCTGGCGCGGCCGTCTGCCGCGCTCACCACTGGTGGCCGAGGACATCGACACGACCGTGACGCGCGTCACCGAGGCGCTGGGCCGTGAAGCGGTCGAGCAGCTGCGCACCGAGAGCATGACACTGACCCCCGAGCGGGTCATCCGCCTGCTCGACGAGGTGCTGACCTCTCTCGACGCGCCCGAGGCGACCGACCGGACCGACGCGCCCGACGCGCCCGACGCGCCCGACGTGCCCGAGGTGACCGAGGTGCCCGAGGTGACCGACGCGCCCGAGGCGATCCACGTGCCCCACGAGACCGACCCGACCGACGCCCCGCCCGAGGCGGAGGCCGTCGTCCCTGCCGGGACCGCAGGCCGTGCCCGGACCGCAGGCCGGGCCGGGACGGTGAGCCGTGCCGCGACCGCCCGGCCTGCCGGAACCGCAGGCTGTACCGGAACCGAAAACCCTGCCGGTACCGCCGACCCGGGCTCCGCTCCGCCGCCCGCCCGCTGACACGGGCACGCGCAGGCGCGGCGCCCCGGCCGACAACCGCGCGTCCTCACCCCCACGGCTCCTCCGCGGCCCGCGGAGGAGCCGTGGGCTCACATGGAGCGGGCGTGCGGCGGGCGTGGCGCACCCCTGCACGCGGAGCATGCGCCGCACCCCTGCATACGAGGGCGCGGCGACCCCCGCCGCCTGGAACCGGTGAAGGGAACGCGACCCCCGCCGCCTGGAACCGGCGAAGGCAACGCGGCCTCCGCCGCCTGGAACTGGCGAAGGCAACGCGGCCTCCGCCGCCTGGAACCGGTGAAGGGAACGCGACCCCGCCGTCCCGCCCACCGGGCCGACAGGAAGCCGACCTCCTCGCGGACGGCCCCACGGCAAGCAACCCGCCCGGCAAGGCCCGTCGGAGGTCGCCGACCTCGGAAGTCACTGACCCCGGAGGACACCGGCCCCAAAGTTCACCGGTCTCCGAGCGTCACCGCCCCCGAACGTCACCACCCCCCAACGTCCTGCCCGGCGCCGAGGCGGCGTGGACGCCACTCCCGGGCCCACGGCCTCACCCCACGGGGCCCCCACGGGGCCACCCCACGGCCTCACCCCACGGGGCGCGACCGCAGCCCGTCCAGCAGGATGTCCAGCAGCCGGGATGACGCCGCGGCCTGCTGCGCCGCGTCCGGCAGCGAGGGCGCCGCCGTGGCGATCACCAGCAGCACATCGGCGACCGTCACGTCCGGGCGCAGCTCGCCCGCCGCTCGTGCCCGCTCCACCAGTTGCCCGACGACTTCCAGTAGCGCCGCGGCGCCCGCGTCGTCCGGCTCGTCCTCAGTCGCGGTCGGCCGCTCGACCAGCCGCAGCTCCGGCTGGGCCGGAGCGGCTAACGCTGCCGGCCGCTGCTGCGGCAGGCGGATCTCGGTCTCCACGTCGACCCCGACCCGCAGCACTTGCGGCGGCAGCAGCCGGCCCGCGCCGGACGCCACCGAGGTGCGCAGGAACCGGGCCAGCGCGGACCACGGTTCGTTCTCCTGACCCAGCGCCGCCCGCGCCTGATCGGTCAGCCTTGCCGTCTCCTCCTCGGCTATGCGGCGCACCAGCACGTCCTTGCTGGGAAACCGCCGGTAGACGGTGCCCACCCCGACCCGCGCCCGGCGTGCCACGTCCTCCATCGGAGCTCCGTACCCCAGCTCACCGAAGACTTCGCGGGCCGCCCGCAGGACGTGCTCCAGATTGCGCTGCGCGTCCACGCGCAGCGGTGTGTTCCGTCCGCCGTTTCCGTCCGACGCGACGGCTGCGGACCATGACGAACCCTGAAGGTGCATAAGTGATCCCCCGGTAATGACGTCTCCCCCCGGAGACTCCCCGCCCAGACTGCCGGGGCAGTCACAACCCCGACGCAGTACGAACATAGTTGAGCCCAGGTCAAGAAAGAAGAGGGTAGCTCGGGACAGAACGCCCCCTGATTGGAGCAGAGGACCGGCTTTTTCCGACTCCCCACCCGTCGGTCAGTACTCACCCCCGGGCTGACCTGCGGACATTTCGTACGTGTAACCGATTCCGCACCGCGGGACGAGCCGCCTCGTCCGGTCACACAATTCGTCGGGCCTGTGGACAAACCGCGGACGCGCGTGCCTCATGGGAGGGTGAAGGAACCTGCGCGCATTCTCGTTGTCGGCGGTGGCTACGTCGGGATGTACGCCGCGCTGGGCCTCCAGCGGAAGCTGAAGCGTGAGCTGAGGCACGGCGCCGTACAGGTCATCGTGGTCGACCCCGAGCCGTACATGACCTATCAGCCGTTCCTGCCCGAGGCGGCAGCCGGATCGATCTCGCCGCGCCATGTCGTGGTGCCGTTGCGCCGGGTCCTGCCCGACTGCACGGTCGTCATCGGTGAGGCCACCGCGATCCACCACGGCAAACGCACCGCGACCGTGAGAACCCTCGCCACGGAGGAAGAGGGCACCGGCACGGTCGACATCCACTACGACGAGCTGGTGCTGGCCCCCGGATCCGTGTCCCGCACCCTCCCGGTCCCCGGCCTCGCCGAGTACGGCATCGGCTTCAAGACCGTCGAGGAGGCCATCGGGCTGCGCAACCATGTCCTCGAACAGCTGGACATCGCCTCGTCGACCCGGGACCCCGATGTCCGCGACGCGGCGCTGACCTTCGTCTTCGTCGGCGGCGGATACGCGGGCGTCGAGGCGCTCGGCGAGCTGGAGGACATGGCCCGGTTCGCCGTCCGCTACTACCACAACATCGCCCCCGAGGACCTGAAGTGGATCCTCGTCGAGGCCACCGACCGGATCCTTCCGGAGGTCGGCGAGGAGATGGGCAAGTACGCCCTCCGGGAGCTGCGCGACCGCAATATCGACGTCCGGCTGGAGACCCGCCTGGAGTCCTGCGCCGACCGGATCGCCGCACTGAGTGACGGCTCGCGCTTCCCCACCCGCACGCTCGTGTGGACCGCGGGCGTCAAACCGCATCCGGTCCTCGCCTCCAGCGATCTGCCGCTGAACGGGCGCGGCCGGCTCACCTGCACCCCGGCGCTCCAGGTGGCGGGCGTGGAGCACGCCTGGGCGGCGGGGGACGCCGCGGCGATCCCCGATCTGACGGCCGACCGGCCCGGTGCGGAGTGCGCCCCCAACGCACAGCACGCCGTCCGCCAGGCCAGGGTGCTCGCCGGGAACGTGCTCGCCTCGCTCGCCGGCCGGCCGCTCACGGACTACGCGCACAAGTACGCGGGCTCCGTGGCCTCCCTGGGGCTCCACAGAGGCGTCGCGCACGTCTACGGGCGCAAGCTGAAGGGCTATCCGGCCTGGTTCATGCACCGCGCCTACCACCTCAGCCGGGTGCCGACGTTCAACCGTAAGGCGCGCGTGCTGGCCGAGTGGATCCTGTCGGGACTGTTCAAACGGGAGATCGTCTCGCTGGGGTCGCTGGAGAACCCGCGCGCCGAGTTCAAACTCGCCGCCGACACCGGCCGCCATCCCGAGGCCAGTTGAGCCAATCGGGGCGGAGCCGGGAACTCCCCTCCCACGATCGGCGTCTCACGGATGTCAGTCCGGTCGGCCACACTGGACGTGTGACCATGGGTGGGCTCGTATCTGCAAAGAGTGACAACCGCGAGGATTCGGAAGTTTGCCGCATTCCCCTGGGGGCCGTCCCCCGTACCCGCACCCATCTCCCCGATCCCGCGCCGGCGCGCTGCTCAGCCACCACCCCACGAGGTAATCCGCAGTGAACTTCACGCGCTGGAGCGC
>NZ_BBOX01000248.1 GCF_001553455.1 Streptomyces hygroscopicus subsp. hygroscopicus | reverse complement strand
GCCGCCCGCGAGGCCGCGGCCGGGACATCGGCACCGGCGCCGCCGCGCTCGCCCTCCCGGTCCCCGGGCAGCCCCGGCAGCCCCGCCCGTCGCGGTCCGGGCAGCCCGCCGACGGCCTCTTGGCCGCGGTACGGGGCCGCCTCTTGGCCGCGGTACGGGGCCGCATGCCCGCGGGCGCCCGCCCCGGACTCCGTCTGCTCCTGGTGGCCCGGACCGCCGGCGCCGGGCTCCGAACTCGCCTCCGCCGCGCCGTGGTCGCCGTAAGGCGCCCGCGGCTCCGGCAGGCCCCGCAACGTGCCCTGGTCGCGGTGGGCCCGGCCCTCGGCGTCGGGCCGGGCACCGGCCCCCGGTTCGTGGCCACCGGCCCCCGGTTCGTGGCCACCGTAAGGAGCGCCCGGCGGCCGGAAACCCCCCGCGGCGCCCTGGTCGCGGTAGCGCGGGCCGGTGTGCGGCAGCGCCTCGCCGCCCTCGCCCGCACGGGCCCCCGGGATGGCGGCCCCCGTCGGGCCGTGGGCCGGCTCCGGTTGATCGCCGGAATCCGCCGGGCCATGCGGCGCGGAGGCCGGGTCGTCAGCCGCCGGGAGTTCCCCGGCGTCCGGGACGGGCTCGTCGACGGCCGGGGCGGCGGCCGAGGGCGCCGGAACGGGGTCGTAGCCGCACAGCGCCTCCTCCGCCGCGCCCGCCGCCAGCCCCGTGAGCATCGCGCGGCCGTCGTCGCACAACAGCACCGTGCGGGTGGTGATGTTGCGGTGGACCCACCCATGGGCGTGCAGGGCGCCCAGCGCCGTGAGGATGTCGTTGGCGACCTCGGCGGCACGGTGCGGGGACAGTGTGCCCTCCGCGAGCAGCGCGGCGAGCGGACGGCCGGCGACCAGTTCGCTGACGATCCACAGGCTTCCGGCCTCCGCGAAGACGTGGAAGACCTGGCCGAGCCGAGGGTGGTCGGGGATCTGCGCGGCGGCCGTCGCCGCCACGATGGCGCGCTGGACGGCCGGATCACCGCCGCCGCCCCGGGCCGTACGCCCGGCTCCGGCGAACGTGCCGTTCCGTCCCGCCGGGCGGCCACCGCCGCCCCACCGCGCGTCCTCGTCGACGACCTCGGCCTCGACCACCTCCGGCAGCGGTATCTGCCGCAGATGGACTTCCTGCCCGCTGTAGGTGTCGAAGGCGCGGGTCTCGACGAATTCGTACTCGTCGGCGGGCGGCAGGGGCAGGCGATAGCGGTCGGCCAGCACCCGGCCCGCGTACTCCTCCACGACGCCTCCCCAAGCGCGCGATCAACGCCGCCCTTATCAGCGATCAGCGCAGCGCCAAACCGTCAAATGTGGTCGTTTTGGCGGGTTCCTGCGGCTGCGCACAGTCTAGGGCCTCTCACGATACGTGCCCGAACGACGCTTCGCCGACAGGAGCCGACAGGAGTGTTCAGTCCGTAATCTTGAAGGTCCTGAAGGCGGTCTGCCGGAGCGTGGTGCACTCCTTCTCGTCCCACTTGTCCGCCTCGCAGGTGATCAGGATGGCGAAGCCGTGGCTGTCGTCCGCCTTGAAACCGCGGTTGACCGCCCGCACCCGCTTGCCGTCCTGATCGCGCTCGAACCGCCAGTCCGCGACGGTCGGGTAGCCCTTCCAGTCGACCGACGTGATGCCCAGTCCCTTGTAGCCGGACATGGTCCGCCGGGCGTTCTCCTGGCCCTTCTTCCAGTCCGCCACGGCGTCCGACCTCGGCGAGTCGGTGAAGTCGACCTGAATACGCGGAATACGGGACCCGCCGTAGTACTTACGGCTGCCGGAATAGCTCCCGGGGTGGACCGACCAGCCCTCCGGCATGGCCATGCTGAAGGGGAAGTCGGAGCTCTTGACGGTCTTGTAGCCGTCCGGCAGACCGCCCTTACCGCCGCCGCCCTCGCCCTTGCCCTTGTCCTTGCCCTTGTCCGAGGCGTCGTCCGCACCGTCGGAGGTGCTCGCGCTCGTCTGCCGGCCGGAGCTCCCCGCCTTCGGCGACTCGCCCGCCGACTGGCCCGACGTGTCGGTGCCCTGGCCCTCCCGGGAACTGCCCGAGGCCCCGGCGGAGGCGGACGTGTCGCCCCCGGAGGCGCCCTTGGCGTTGTCGTCGCCGTCCCCGCCGCTGCTCAGCACGACGGCGAGCACGGTGCCCACGATGGCGAGCACCACGACCACCACGATGATGATCAGCGTGCGCCTGGGGATCACATCGGTGATCGGCGCACGCGGCGGCACGGGCGGCTGCGGGGCGGGCGCCGCCTCGGGGGTCGCGGCGGCCGGCCCGGCCTTCCGCGCCGCCCCGGACACCGCCGCCGGAGGCTTGTCCACGCCCTCCGCCGCGCTCCCGGTCTCCGTCTTCTTCGCGGCCGCCGCGGCGTTGCGCACGGACCTCAGCGCACCGCGCCTGCGCTCGGAGACGGCCGCCTCCTTGGCCTTGGCGGCGGTCTCGTCCTCCGGCGAGGGCGCGAGCGGCAGGCTCATCGTGCGGGTCGCGTCGGCGGGGGCCTTGGCCTCCTCGGGGGCGCTCAGCGCGTGTTCGAGCAGCGCCCGCGCCCCCGCGTCGTCGAGCCGCCGCTCCGGGTCCTTGGCCAGCAGACCGTAGATGACCTCCTCCAGCGGGCCCGCGTTCTTCGGCGGCTCCACCGGCTCGGTCATCACGGCGGTCAGTGTCGCTATGGCCGTGCTCTTGTCGTACGGCGGTACGCCCTCCACGGCCGCGTACAGCAGGCCGCCCAGCGACCACAGGTCGGACGGCGGGCCGGGCTTGTGGCCGCGGGCCCGCTCCGGGGAGATGTACGAGGGCGCGCCGACGAGCATGCCGGTGGAGGTCACCGACGGGTCGCCCTCGACCTGCGCGATGCCGAAGTCGGTGAGGACGACCCGGCCGTCGTCCGAGATCAGCACGTTGGAGGGCTTCACATCGCGGTGCAGGATGCCCGCCTGGTGGGCGGCGCGCAGCACGTCGAGGACGGCGAGCCCGACCTCGGCGGCGCGCTTGGGGGTCAGCGGGCCGTCGTCGCGGACGACGTCGGCGAGCGAGCGGCCCTCGATGAGCTCCATGACGATCCACGGGCGGTCGTCCTCGTCGACCACGTCGTAGACGGTGACGGCACCGTTGCTGCGGATCCGGGCGATCGCCTTCGCCTCGCGCAGCGTACGGGTGATGAGCCGTCTCTTCTCGTCCTCCTCCACGCTGGACGGGAAGCGCAGCTCCTTGACCGCGACCGTACGGCCGAGAGTCTGGTCCTTCGCACGCCAGACCGTGCCCATGCCACCCTGACCGAGAATCTCCCCGAGCCGGTATCGCCCGGCGAGGAGGCGCCCAGTCGAGCCCTGCGTCTTCTCAGCCTCCGACATGCGACCCCTCTGCGAATCTGCCCGCCCTGAACCCACCCTGGGAGAGCGTCCATTGTCTCTCATCCACGGACCCGGAACCGCCCCGGGTCCGGGGCGCGGCGTGGCGGCCACCGCGGTACCTGCGACCATCTGGCGGTACGCAGGAAACGGAGGTCCGTGTCATGCCCATCTCCGCCTTACGATGGCACAGGCGGACCCGGATGCCGACCGTTCTGGCGCTCACCGCCGCCCTCGGTCTCGCGTTCTGCGGCTGCGGTGCGACGGCGGAAACGGGACGGGGCGCGGACGCGCGGGCGAGTGCGCACGCGGACGCCGGAACGGGCGCCGAGAGCCGCCGGAACACCGCCGTGCGCGCCGCCTTACGCCGGTTGGCGGAGCGGGCCGACGCGCCGGGGGCCGCGGTGCTCGTCCGCCGGATGGACGGGGACACGCGGTTCATCGCCTCGGGGGTCGCCGACATCCGCACCGGGCGCCGCGTCCACCGCGACGACCATTTCCGGGCGGGCAGCCTGACCAAGACCGTCATCGCGGCGGTGACCCTGCGGCTGGCCGCCCAGGGGCGGCTCGGCCTCGACGACACGGTGGAGGAACACCTTCCGGGGCTGGTGCGCGGACAGGGCAACAATGGCCGAAACATCACTCTTCGTCAGCTTCTGAACCACACCAGCGGGCTGTTCGACTACACCGCCGACCCGGTACTGGCGCGTCAGCTGGCCGAAGCGGCCGACCGCACCCACACCCCCGCGTCCCTGGTGCGCACCGCCCTCGCCCACCGCCCGCACTCCGCGCCCGGGGCCGCCTGGCACTACTCCAACACCAACTACGTCCTGCTGGGCATGGTGATCGAACGGGCCACCGGCCGCTCCTACGCCGCCGAGGCCCGGCGCGAGGTACTGGCCCCCCTGGGGCTGCGCGGAACCTCCTTCCCGGGCGCCCGCACCGCCCTCCCGGCCCCGCACGGCCGCGGGTACACGCGGGACGGTGGGACGCGGTCCGGCGGCGCCCGACGCGACGTCACCGAGCTCAACCCCTCCTCGGCGGGGGCCGCGGGGGAGCTGATCTCCACCCTCGACGATCTGGCCCGCCTCGTCTCCGGGCTGCTGCGCGGCGAGGCCGCGCCCCGGGCCGAGCTGCGGCGGATGCGGGACACCTCCGCCTCCGGCGGCCACTACGGCATGGGGCTGTTCCCGGTGCGGCTGCCGTGCGGGGTGACGCTGTGGGGTCACAACGGCGAGATCAACGGCTCCTACGTGCTGGCCGTGGCCACCTCCGACGGCCGCCACACCCTCGTCTACCGGCTCAACAGCACGGCCGGTTCCGTTCCGGCCGACGAAACGACGCTCCTCGAGGCCGAGTTCTGCGCTCGACCGTAAGGACTCATGAGGCCCGTGGGGCCTCATGGGACCTCGCGGACTCCATGGGACCCCATGGGACGTCACGGGACCCCATGGGACGTCATGGGACGTCACGGGGCCACATGGGATCCCGTGGGGTCTTGAAGGACCTCACGATCACGGGGCCCCGCAGAGCCCCAAGGGGCCTCACGGTCATGGGACCCCGCGGGGCTCCGAGAGGTCTCACGGCATCCATGGCGGCCATGGATGCCATAGCCTCCATAGAGGCCATGGCGTCCATAGGGCACCACCGGACGCCCCCCCCGGCACCCACGGGCGCTCCCGGGCACGGGCCTCCTACAGCGGGACGATGTCCGGCGCGCCCAGCCGGGCCGCGTCCGCCGTCAGGTCGTCCAGCTGCCGCTGGGACTCGCGCTCCGCCTCCACCCGCTTCTCGTAGTGCTGGACCTCCCGGTCGATCTGGTCCTCGCCCCAGCCCAGGACGGCCGCCATCAGCCCGGCGGCCTCGCGGGCGCAGCGCGTACCGCGGTCGAAGGTCTCGATCGAGATGCGGGTGCGGCGGGTGAGGACGTCGTCCAGATGACGGGCCCCCTCGTGCGAGGCGCCGTAGACCACCTCGGCGCGCAGGTAGTCGTCCGCCCCGGCGAGCGGCTCCCCCAGCGACGAGTCGCCGGAGATCAGTTCCAGGACCTCCTGTGCCGCCGAGCCGTACCGGTTCAGCAGGTGCTCGACCCGCGCCACGTGCAGCCCGGCCCGCCGGCCGATCCGCGCCCGCGCGTTCCACAGGGCCTTGTAGCCCACGGCGCCGACGAGCGGGATCTCCTCGGTGACGCAAGGGCCGACCCGGCGGTCGAGGCCGTGCACCGCCTCGTCCACGGCGTCCTTGGCCATCACCCGGTACGTGGTGTACTTGCCGCCCGCGACCACCACCAGGCCCGGCACCGGATGGGCGACCGTGTGCTCGCGCGAGAGCTTGCTGGTGGCCTCCGACTCCCCGGCCAGCAGCGGGCGCAGCCCGGCGTAGACGCCCTCCACGTCGTCGCGGGTCAGCGGCACCGCGAGGACCTCGTTGACATGTTCCAGCAGATAGTCGATATCGGCGCTGGAGGCGGCCGGATGCGCCTTGTCCAGGTCCCAGTCGGTGTCCGTGGTGCCGACGATCCAGTGCCTGCCCCAGGGGATGACGAACAGCACGCTCTTCTCGGTGCGCAGGATCAGACCGGTCGTGGAGTGGATGCGGTCCTTGGGGACGACCAGGTGGATGCCCTTGGAGGCCCGGACGTGGAACTGGCCGCGCTCCCCGATCAGCGCCTGCGTATCGTCCGTCCACACCCCGCTGGCGTTCACCACCTGCCGGGCGCGGACCTCGAACTCGCCGCCCTGTTCCAGGTCCCGCACCCGGGCGCCGACCACGCGCTCGCCCTCCCGCAGGAAACCGACCACCCGCGCGCGGTTGGCGACGTGCGCGCCGTACTCAGCCGCCGTGCGCACCAGCGTGGTGACGTAGCGTGCGTCGTCCACCTGGGCGTCGTAGTACTGCAACGCGCCGACCAGCGCGTCCTTCCTCAGGCAGGGCGCGACCCGCAGCGCCCGCCCGCGGGTCAGATGGCGGTGGGCGGGCAGCCCCCGGCCGTGCCCGGAGGAGATCGACATGGCGTCGTAGAGCGCGACGCCCGACCCCGCGTAGAACCGCTCCCAGATCCGGTGCTTCAGCGGATAGAGGAACGGCACCGGCTTGACCAGGTGCGGCGCGATCCGTTCCAGCAGCAGCCCGCGCTCCTTCAGGGCCTCGCGCACCAGTGCGAAATCGAGCATCTCCAGATAGCGCAGTCCGCCGTGGATCAGCTTGCTGGACCGGCTCGAGGTGCCGGAGGCCCAGTCCCGCGCCTCCACCAGGCCGGTTTCCAGGCCCCGCGTCGCGGCGTCCAGCGCGGTGCCCGCGCCGACCACTCCGCCGCCCACGACCAGCACGTCCAGCTCCCGGTCCGCCATCCGGGCCAGCGCCTCGCCGCGCTCGTTCGGCCCCAGTGCCGGTGTTTTCACCGCTGCCTCCCGCTGTGATCGACGTCACGCCGCCCTGCCGATTTTCCTGGCTTTCTCCCCTCCGTGCCATGCCGCTGCCGTGCGCACCGGCGCGACACCACGTCAACACCCTCCGTCAATACTGAATACGAGTCATATTTCCGCTTAGTCTTCCTTTGGGGGGTTTGCGCCGCCATCCGACATCGTCCCGGGAAGGACGACACGACGTCATGCCCGCAGATCTCGCCGTCATCGGACTCGGTCATCTCGGTATTCCTCTCGCCCAGGCCGCCACCGCCGCCGGCGTCCGCACCGTCGGCTACGACCCCGATCCGGGTGCCGCCGACGACCTCCGGGCCGGACGGCTGCCCTCCGGATCGGGCGAGGGCCGGCTGTCCGCCGCCGAGCTGCGCCGGATGGCCTCCCAGGGCTTCCGGATCACCGCCGACCCCGCCGAGCTCGGCCGCGTCCGCACCGCCGTGATCTGCGCCCCGACCCCGCTCGGGGACGACCGCAGACTGGATCTGTCGGCGGTCGGCGAGGCGGCCCGTACGCTCGCGGCGCGGCTGCGTCCGCACACCACCGTTCTGCTGGAATCCACCGTGTACCCAGGCACCACCGAGGAATTCCTCCGTCCGCTTCTCGAGGAGGGATCCGGGCTGCGGGCCGGGCGCGACTTCCACCTCGCCTACTCCCCCTGCCGCCACGACCCCGGGAACCGCGCCCACGGCCCCGCCAACACCCCCAAGGTGATCGGCGGGCTCACCCCCGCCTGCACCGAGGCGGCCGCCGCCTTCTACGGCCGCTTCACCGAGAAGGTCGTCCGGGCGCGCGGCACCCGCGAGGCCGAGACCGTCAAGGTCCTGGAGACCAATTACCGGCACGTCAACATCGCCCTGGTCAACGAGCTGGCGGTGTACTGCCATGACCTCGGCGTCGATGTGTGGGACGTGGTCCGCTGCGCCGAGACCAAGCCGTTCGGCTTCCAGTCCTTCCGGCCCGGCCCCGGCGTCGGCGGCCACGGCGTACCGGTCGACCACGACCACATGGCGGACCAGCAGCTCGGCCTCGGCCTCCCCCTGCGCATGGTGGAGCTCGCGCAGCAGGTCAACGGGCGGATGCCGGGCTATGTCACCCGCCGCTGCACCGCCCTGCTCAACGAGTACGGCAAGTCGGCGCGCGGCGCCCGGGTCCTGCTGCTGGGCGTCGGCTACAAGCCCGACGTCGCCGACGCGGAGGGCTCGCCCGCGCGGGAGATCGCCTCCCGGCTGATGGAGCTGGGCGCCCGGATCGGCTACCACGATCCGTACGTCGCGTGCTGGCGGGTGCTGGGGCGCGAGGTGGAGCGCGCGGACTCGGTGTACGAGGCGGCGGCCGACGCCGACCTGACCGTGCTGCTCCAGCACCACCGCACCTACGACCTGCAGGGACTGGCGGTGAAGGCCCAGCTGCTGCTGGACACCCGGGGCGCCGGACCGGCGGGGGCCGCGCACCGGCTGTGAGACCCGCCGGTTGAGTCCTGCTGGCTCAGGCCCACTGACTGAGTCGCACCTGACTGAGTCACATTGGCCGAGGCCCACTGACTGAGTCGCACTGGCTGAGGTACTTGCTGAGGCCCACTGGCTGAGGCCCGTTTGGTTCAGCCCACCGGTTGAGTCCTGTCGGCTGAGTCCATCGGTCGAGCCCACCGCCCCCGCTCCGGCCCCGCCCCGCCGTCACCGGCCCCGCCGCCCCCGCTCCGGCCCGCGTCGCCCGTCACCGGCCCCGCGTACGCCGCAGCCGGAACGCGGCCGTCAGTACGATCAGCGCCGTCCCGCCCAGGACGAAGATCACCGCCCCCGAGGGCACCGACCGCACATCCGCCCGGAACGTCATCGGGGCGCCCCAGGGCCTTCCGTCGGCGGTGGTGTAGAGCTGGGCGGTCAGCCGGACCGGACCGTTGGCGTACGCCTTCACCCGCACCCGAACCGTACGGCTCACCGCCCGCGACGCCCGGACCGGCACCGCGCGTTCCCGGGCGTCCAGCCGCTCGGGACGGCTGGAGAGGACCCGGAGCTCCACCCCGGTGAGGTCCTGCTGAAGACCGTTGTCCACGGTGACCGGAATGGTCGCCGAGCCCCCGGCCACCACCACCGTGGACTTCGGCACCAGCCGCACCGACGTGATCGAGGCGGTCAGATAGCGGGACACCCCGCGCTGGTACGAGGCGGCCCCCGCCGGGTCACCGCGCCAGCCGGTCGCGACGGAGCGGGCCAGCGCGGCCCGTACGGACGCGGCGGTGACCCGCGCGTCCGACAGCACCTTGGTCAGGGCGCGCAGCCGCCGCCGGTCCCGGTCCACCGCCGCGAGCCGGGCGGGCGGCAGCTCGGAGGCGTGCCGCGCCGGCGGATGGCCGTCGGAGCCCCGCAGCCGCCCCGCCGTGGGCTTGCGCAGCGCCGCCGCGAACCGGGCCGGCTCCAGCCACCCCGCCTTCCGGCCCTCGGCCACCACCGTGAGCAACACCCGGGCGGTCCCGAGCGGCATCCGGCGCGGGGGCACCACCACCAGGTCACGGCGGGCGTTCGGCAGCTCCCGCGCGGCCGTCAGGGTCTCGGCGAGCAGCCGTTGCCGCAGCAGCAGCCGGGCGGGCGCACCGGCGGCGCCTTCGGCCGGATGGGCGGCGAGGAGCAGGGAGGCGATCGCCGCGTCATAGCGCAGCGCGGTCGTCCCGCCGTCGAGCGCGACGGCGCCGTCGTCGGTGGCTCCCTCACTGACCAGCTGACCGGACGAGGTCACCCCGGCGCCGGAGGCGAGCACCGTGCCCAGGCCGAGCAGCTTGGCGTACCGGGCGATCCCGTCGTCCAGCTCACCGCCCGCGGGCCAGCCCACACCGGCGCGGGTCCGGATGCCCAGCGCCCGGTCGACGACGCTCCTGCCCGCACGGGAGGCACTCCGCAGCAGACCGGCGAGCGGGACGCCGCCGCCCCGGGCGAGCGAGACCAGATCCGGGTCCGCGTACGGCAGCGCGATCACCTCCCGGCCCCGGACCGCCTTGCGGAGCGCGGCGAGCCACTCCGCCGCCGCCTCGCCGCCCGTCCCCTCGGTGGCCTCCCGCGGATGGCTCCCACCGGGCGTACGGGCCACCCGGTAGCCGGCGGCCATGGCCCGTGCGTGCACGATCAGATCCGGGTCGAGGACCCAGGTGACCGGCTGCTTCGTACCCATCTCGACCAGCCGCCGCAGCCGGCCGCCGGGCCCGAAGGCGGCGGTCAGCTCGTCATCGCGGAAGACCGGCAGCACGCTGTCCGGGGTGCGCAGGGTCAGCGCCTCCATCCGGGGGGTGTCGACAACCGGCCACAGCACGGTGGTGCGCAGCGGCTCCAGCCGGGTGGCGTCGGGAAACGCGGACAGCTGCGTACGGGTCAGCCCGAGCACGCCGCCGGTGCCGGTGCCAGTGCCGGTCCCGGCCCCAGTTCCGGTGCCGGTGCCGGTCCCAGCCCCAGCCCCAGTTCCGGTGCCGGTGCCGGTGCCGGTGCCGTCCGAGCGGATGACGCTCACGGTGAGCGCGTACGCCCCGGCGCCGTCCAGTTCGAGGTCGGGGACGGGCACGGTGAGCCGGAAGCCGCGCTCGGCGCCGGTCGGCAGCGCGGCGAGGCGGACCGGGCGGCCGGGCACCTCGGGGCCGTCGGACCGGGTCAGGGACGTGCGATGGGTCACGGCGGCGAGTCCGCCGCGGGTGTCGATCGCACCGGCGGCGCCGATCCGCACCCCGATGCGCGCGGGGCCCACGCGCCGTGCGGAGGTGTTGGTGACCCGCCCGCTGATCCTCAGCTCACCGCCCTGGCGGATTACCGCGGGGCTCAGGGAGGCCAGTTCGACGGACACCGGATATCGCTGCGCCGAGCCCGGCGCCGTGGCGGCGCCGGGGAGCCCATGGCTGTGCGCCGGGCTCCGCGCCGCAGTGCTGCCCCGGGGCCCGCCGCTGGCCGCCAGACCCCGCGCCACGGCACCACCACCGGCCCCGTGGCCATGCCCCAGACCCCGCGCCACGGCACCACCGCCGGACCCGTGGCGGTGCGCCGGGCTCGCGGTCGCGGCGGGCCCGGCCGGCGCCGACAGTACGGAAGTGATCGCGACCAGGATCGTGGTGACGGTCGCGACGACCGTCCGCCCGTACGTCCCGCCGCGCCCCACGACCACCACCTCGACGCCCGCGCCTGCCGTCCGCCCGCGCCGTACGGAGCCGACGCGGGGTCACCAGCCCAGCCCACCACGCCGCATGCGGTGCCGCACGCTCACGGCACCCGTCCGGGAACCGCGCTCACGGCACCCCGCCGCGGAAAGCGACGCCCACGACACCCCGCCCCGGAGAGCCACGCCCACGACACCGCCCCGAAGAACCTTACGCGGCACCCCGTCCGAGGAACTCCCCGCACGGCACCCCGCCCCCAAGAGCCACGCTCACGACACCCATGGCACCCCGCCCCGAAGAGTCCCCGCCGGGCCCGCCCCGGGGCGTCACACCCGTACGGCGTCCGGCCTGCGGGGCCGCGCGTCCATCGCGGTGCGCAACGAGGCGAAGTCCTCCACGCAGCGGCCGGTGCCGATGGCCACGCAGTCCAGCGGGTCGTCGGCCACCAGCACCGGGATGTCCAGCTCGCGCGCCAGCCGTGTGTCCAGGCCGCGCAGCAGGGCTCCGCCGCCGGTCAGCACGATGCCGCGGTCCATGATGTCGCCCGCCAGCTCCGGCGGGGTCTCGTCGAGCGTGGACCGCACCGCCGCGACGATGGCGTCCACCGGCTCCGTGAGCGCGTGCCGCACCTCGTCCGCGGTCAGTTCGAGCACCTTGGGCAGCCCGGTCGCCTGGTCCCGGCCGCGGATGGTGCAGCGGTCCGGCGGCAGCAGCGCCTGGGTATCCTCGGGGTCGTCGCTCTGCCCCGGGATGAACACCTCGACATTCCGCTCGGGCCGCCGGACGGACTCCGACACTCGCGGTACGGGCAGCGGCCCGGAGGGCGCGGCGGATCCGATGGACACCTTGATCTCCTCGGCGGTCCGCTCACCGATCGCCAGCGCGTACTGCTTCTTCACGTACGAGCTGATCGCCACGTCCATGGCGTCGCCCGCCGTCCGCACCGACTGGGCGGCGACGATGCCGCCCAGTGAGACCACGGCGACCTCCGTCGTACCGCCGCCGATGTCGACGACCATGCAGCCGGTCGGCTCGCTCACCGGCAGCCCCGCGCCGATCGCCGCCGCGATGGGCTCCTCGACCAGATGCACCTGACGCGCCCCGGCGCGGGTGGCGGCCTCCGTCACCGCACGCCGCTCAACACCGGTGATCCCGGAGGGCACACAGACGACGACGCGGGGGCGGCCGAGCCGACGGCTGCCCATGACCTTCTTGATGAAGTACCGCAGCATCCGCTCGGCGATCTCGAAATCGGCGATCACACCATCGCGCAGCGGCCGCACGGCGACGATGTTGGTCGGTGTCCGCCCCATGGTCTCCTTGGCCGCCGCGCCCACCGACAGCACACTGCCGTCGACTGTGTTGACCGCCACAACCGACGGCTCGTTGAGCACGATTCCCCTGCCCCGGACGTACACCAGTGTGTTGGCGGTGCCGAGGTCGATACCCATGTCACGCCCATTGAACGACTTGTTCTGCGCCATAAGTTGACATTATTGCTTATGCCGGATTCAGTCCGGACACTGATACCATTCGCACCACCGTGCGGGCCCACCACTGCCGCCTTTGCCACCGCGCGACCATGATCGCGTCCACCCCCTCCGCGACTCAGGCCCCTCACCCCGCCCGTGGCCTCACGGCGGGCACCGCGGCGGCCCTGCACCAGGCATTTCAGCCAGGTGACGGACTACGGGCGCGACCACATCCCGGGACGCGACGACCTCACCTTCCACACCGTGGCGGGAGCGGAAAGCCATCCGGCGGCGAAGCGGATCGCCGAATAGACACCGATGTCCCTATATGCCCGGGGCAGCGTGTCTCCGTCCGGTCCCAGCCATGTCACGGACGTCAGACACGACTTGTCTGATTGTCATGCCCGCCTGTTACTTTTATGGCTCGAAACATACCTCCGCGTTCCCAGCCGCAGCCGCTCATCAGCACGGCTGTCCCCGGAACGCGGTTTCCACACCTTCATCCCCGGGGGAATTCCATGAGCCAGAACTGGCAGCAGCCACAGCAGCCTGGCGGTTATCCGCAGCAACCCGCCCAGCCCCAGCAGGCCGGAGGGTACGGCTCCCCGCAGCCCGGCTACGGCTATCCGCAGGGCCAGCCGCAGCCGCCCCAGCCGCAGTTCGGCGGCGGCTTCCCGCCGCCCGCTCCGCAGGTCGGGCGTCCGGGCAACCCGCTGCTGGCAGTCGGCGCCGCCATCGTGGCCACGGTCGTCGGCGCGTTCCTCTACGCGTTCCTGCTGAGCGCGATGGCGGACACGGACAAGACCCCGCCGGAGGTCACGCAGTTCGCCTACGCCGGTGTGGTCGTCGGTGCGCTCATCGGTCTGGTGGTCGCCAAGCTCGGCGGCCGTAACCCGGGGCTGTGGGTGGTCGGCGCGGTTCTGGCCCTGGCCGCGGTATTCCTCGGTGAGCTCTACGGCTACGCCATGATCCTCCACGATGTGATGAGCAACTACGCCGACAAGATCGGTGGCGGCGCCAGCAGCCAGGTGCTCTCCTCGAACGAGATCTTCTTCGACCACTTCAGCGACCTGTGGAAGTCGTGGAAGGAAGACTCCGACGCGCTGACCTACGTCTTCATGGCGCTCGCGCCGGTCGCCGCGGTCAGCACCGCCTACCGGATCGGCAACCGCTGACCCGGACGGCACGCACGGCGACACCAGGGGAAGGCCCCGACGGGGAAGGCCCCGACCGCGATGCGGTCGGGGCCTTCCCCTTGTACTGAACGCTCAGCTCTTGTCGCGGGCCGACGGGGCGACCGTGACCTCCACCCGCTGGAACTCCTTCAGCTCCGAGTAGCCGGTCGTGGCCATGGCGCGGCGCAGCGCACCGAAGAAGTTCATCGAACCGTCGGGGGTGTGCGAGGGGCCGAGGAGGATCTCCTCGGTGGTGCCCACCGTGCCCAGGTTCATCCGCTTGCCGCGCGGCACCTCGTCGTGCACCGCCTCCATGCCCCAGTGGTGACCGCGGCCCGGCGCGTCCGTGGCCCGCGCCAGCGGGGAGCCCATCATCACCGCGTCCGCGCCGCAGGCGACGGCCTTCGGCAGATCGCCGCTCCAGCCGACGCCGCCATCGGCGATCACATGCACATAGCGGCCGCCGGACTCGTCCAGGTAGTCCCGCCGGGCGGCGGCGACATCGGCGACCGCCGTCGCCATCGGCACCTGGATGCCCAGCACATTGCGGGTGGTGTGCGCGGCACCGCCGCCGAAGCCCACCAGCACACCGGCCGCGCCGGTGCGCATCAGGTGCAGCGCGGCGGTGTAGGTGGCGCAGCCGCCCACGATCACCGGAACGTCCAGCTCGTAGATGAACTGCTTGAGGTTGAGCGGCTCGGCGGCGCTGGAGACGTGCTCGGCGGAGACCGTGGTCCCGCGGATCACGAAGATGTCGACCCCCGCGTCCACCACGGCCTTGGAGAACTGCGCCGTGCGCTGCGGGGACAGGGCGGCGGCGGTCACCACGCCGGCGTCCCGCACCTCCTTCAGGCGCTGGCCGATCAGCTCCTCCTTGATCGGCTCGGCGTAGATCTCCTGCATCCGGGTGGTCGCGGTGCGCTCGTCCAGCTCGGCGATCTCCGCCAGCAGCGGCTCCGGGTCCTCGTAACGGGTCCACAGCCCCTCGAGGTTGAGCACCCCGAGGCCGCCGAGCTCACCGATGCGGATCGCGGTCCGCGGCGAGACCACCGAGTCCATCGGGGCGGCCAGGAACGGCAGCTCGAAGCGGTAGGCATCGATCTGCCAGGCGATCGAGACCTCCTTCGGGTCCCGGGTACGACGACTCGGCACGACGGCGATGTCGTCGAACGCGTACGCCCTGCGGCCGCGCTTGCCGCGCCCGATCTCGATCTCAGTCACGTGGGTGCCTTTCCCTGTTCACGAACAGCCGTCCCAGTATCCCTGTATCCCTGCCCGCGCCCGCGCAGGGCCGCCCGGGTGACCCGGCGTGGGTCAGCGGCCGGAGTAGTTCGGCGCCTCGGTGGTCATCTGGATGTCGTGCGGGTGGCTCTCCTTGAGGCCCGCCGCGGTGATCCGGACGAAGCGGCCCTTCTCCTTCAGCTCCGCCACGTTGGCCGAGCCGACGTAGCCCATCGACGCCCGCAGGCCGCCCACCAGCTGGTGTGCGACCGAGGCCAGCGGGCCGCGGTAGGGCACCTGGCCCTCGATGCCCTCGGGGACCAGCTTGTCCTCGGAGAGCACGTTGTCCTGGAAGTAGCGGTCCTTGGAGTACGAACGGGCCTGGCCCCGCGTCTGCATCGCGCCCAGCGAGCCCATGCCCCGGTAGGACTTGAACTGCTTGCCGTTGATGAAGACCATCTCGCCCGGCGACTCCTCGCAGCCGGCCAGCAGACTGCCCAGCATCACCGTGTCCGCACCGGCCGCGATCGCCTTGGCGATGTCGCCCGAGTACTGCAGCCCGCCGTCGCCGATCAGCGGCACCCCGGCCGCGTGGCATGCCTGCGCGGCCTCGTAGATCGCCGTGACCTGCGGTACGCCGATGCCCGCGACCACACGGGTGGTGCAGATGGAGCCCGGACCGACGCCGACCTTCACGCCGTCCACACCCGCGTCGATCAGCGCCTGGGCGCCGTCCCGGGTGGCGACATTGCCGCCCACCACATCGACCGCGATATTGGACTTGACCTTGGCGATCATGTCGAGGATGCCCCGGCTGTGGCCGTGCGCGCTGTCCACCACCAGGAAGTCGGCCCCGGCCTCGACCAGCGCCTGCGCCCGCTCGTACGCCTCGTCACCGACGCCGACGGCCGCGCCGACGACCAGCCGGCCGCCCGCGTCCTTCGCCGCGTTCGGATACTGCTCGGCCTTCACGAAGTCCTTGACCGTGATCAGGCCCTTGAGCACCCCGGCGTCATCGACCAGCGGCAGCTTCTCGATCTTGTGGCGGCGCAGCAGCTGCATCGCGTCGTCACCGGAGATCCCCACCTTGCCGGTGACCAGCGGCATCGGGGTCATGACCTCGCGGACCTGACGGCCCCGGTCCACCTCGAAGGCCATGTCACGGTTGGTGACGATGCCGAGCAGCTTGCCCGCCGCGTCCGTGACCGGCACACCGCTGATGCGGAACTTCGCGCACAGCGCGTCCGCCTCGTGCAGGGTGGCGTCCGGCCGGACCGTGATCGGGTCGGTGACCATCCCGGACTCGGAGCGCTTGACCAGGTCGACCTGGTTGACCTGGTCCTCGATGGACAGATTGCGGTGCAGCACGCCCGCGCCGCCCTGCCGGGCCATGGCGATGGCCATCCGGGACTCGGTGACCTTGTCCATGGCGGCGGACAGCAGGGGCACGTTCACCCGGACGTTCCGGGAGACCCTGGACGAGGTGTCGACCGCGTTCGGCAGCACCTCGGAGGCGCCCGGCAGCAGCAGCACATCGTCGTACGTCAACCCGAGCATGGCGAATTTCTCAGGCACTCCGTAGACGTTGTCAGTCATGACACCCTTCCAATGGTCTTGCCCAGCGCGGACTCCCATGCTAACGGGCTCCCGGAGTGCCCCCATTCCGCCTGTGGACAACTGCGCGGCGGGCCGCGGACAAGGGAAGGGCGAGGGCGCCGATCAAGGCCCCCAATCGCCCCGGCCTACTGCTCGGCGAGTGCCCGCAGCCGGCTCAGGGCCCGGTGCTGGGCGACCCGCACCGCTCCGGGGGACATCCCGAGCATCTGCCCGGTCTCCTCCGCCGTCAGCCCGACCGCGACCCTCAGCAGCACCAGCTCGCGCTGGTTCTCCGGGAGGTTGGCCAGGAGCTTCTTGGCCCACTCCGCGTCGCTGCTGAGCAGCGCCCGCTCCTCGGGCCCCAGCGAATCGTCCGGCTGCTCCGGCATCTCGTCCGAGGGGACGGCCGTGGAGCCCGGGTGGCGCATGGCGGCCCGCTGGAGATCGGCGACCTTGTGGGAGGCGATGGCCACGACGAACGCCTCGAAGGGCTTTCCGGTGTCGCGGTAGCGCGGCAGCGCGCACAGCACCGCGAGACAGACCTCCTGCGCCAGGTCGTCCACAAAATGACGGGCGTCACCGGGAAGTCGGGACAGCCTCGTCCGGCAGTAGCGCAGGGCGAGCGGATGGACCAGGGCCAGCAGGTCGTGAGTGGCCTGTTCGTCCCCCTGGACGGCGCGCCCGACGAGGGCGCCGATCGCCCCGGTGCCCCCGGGGGCTCCCTTCGGGGCCCCTGGACTCTCCTCGTCGCGCGGCATCCGTCCATGGTGCCTTGGGCCCGCGGGCTCCGTGCCACCGCGTCCGTAGTTGTGCGCTGAAGCGTTATGAGCAGGTGCGCCGGCTCTCGTCACGTCCTGCGCTCTCCCCTCACGCCCGACCGACTCGTCCCCGAGGAACTCCACACCTTCAAGGATGCGGCATAGCGCGGGGAACTGACACAGGCCACCGCCACAACGCCCGCCGCGCACGCTCTCGCCCCGCCCGCCACCCGGCGGGCGGGGACCGTCGCGCCCCCGCTGCGCAGCACGTCAGAACGGTCTCGGCCGGGTCAGCGGACCAGACCCCAGCGGAACCCGAGGGCCACCGCATGGGCCCGGTCGGAGGCGCCGAGCTTCTTGAACAGCCGGCGTGCGTGCGTCTTGACCGTGTCCTCGGAGAGGAACAGCTCACGGCCGATCTCCGCGTTGGACCGGCCGTGGCTCATGCCCTCGAGCACCTGGATCTCCCGCGCGGTGAGCGTGGGCGCGGCGCCCATCTCCGCCGAGCGCAGCCGGCGCGGGGCCAGCCGCCAAGTGGGGTCGGCGAGCGCCTGCGTCACCGTGGCGCGCAGCTCGGCGCGCGAGGCGTCCTTGTGCAGATAGCCGCGGGCGCCGGCGGCCACGGCCAGCGCGACCCCGTCGAGGTCCTCGGCGACCGTGAGCATGATGATCCGGGCGCCGGGGTCGGCGGAGAGCAGCCGCCGCACGGTCTCGACCCCGCCGAGACCGGGCATCCGTACGTCCATCAGAATCAGGTCCGAGCGGTCGGCGCCCCAGCGGCGGAGGACTTCCTCGCCGTTGGCCGCCGTCGTCACACGCTCGACGCCGGGCACGGTCGCCACCGCGCGGCGCAGCGCCTCTCGCGCAAGCGGGGAGTCGTCGCAGACGAGGACGGATGTCATGGCCGTCCTCCGCAGCTGATGCGCGTCACCTTGAGCCTCCAGGCTGGTACATATCGTCACCTGTGCGATTGACAGCCCCGGATATCTGTCCGAGAGCTTTACCCATCAACCGCCTCCGCACTCTCAACGACGGTCACCCGAAAGAGTTACGGGGTTTGGCGGCCGCCTTCGACACTCTACGTGAGGGGTCGGATACGGAGCAGCTTCGTCACGCAGGCCGCGTCCCCCGCGCCTCCCCCATAGGGCAGCCCCCGAGGCAGTCCCTTCGGTGGCATTTGGCGACCTTGCTTCCAATTTGCGGGTCTATGTGGCTAGATTCGCAATGAGTCATATTTACATCTACTTAGCCCGTAGGTGTACGACCCAGGACACAGCGTCCGCAGCCGATCGCTTCGAGGAGATAAGGCAATGGCAGATTTCTCCCGTCTTCCCGGTCCGAATGCCGACCTGTGGGACTGGCAGCTCCTCGCCGCGTGCCGCGGGGTCGACAGCTCGCTCTTCTTCCACCCGGAGGGGGAGCGCGGCGCCGCTCGCAGCGCCCGCGAGATGTCGGCGAAAGAGGTGTGCATGCGCTGTCCGGTACGGGCGCAGTGCGCGGCTCACGCCCTGGCGGTGCGCGAGCCGTACGGGGTGTGGGGCGGACTCACCGAGGACGAGCGCGAGGAGCTCATGGGGCGGGCGCGCCATCGCGCGGTCGCCGGTACGGGGGCCTCGGGATCCTGACCGGATCCTGGCCCCGGCCAATTGAAGAAACGTTCCTTTCCCTTCACCCGCCGGGCGTGCGGACGGCCGGCGGGCGTACCCGCGAGCGCGCGCCGGTCACCTGGCCGGTCACCCGGGAGGAGGGCCGCCACGAGTTCACGGTGGTGCCGTGCGCGCGAGCGCGCGCCGGTCACCTGCGGGCGGCCCGCTCCAGCCGGTCCAGCGTCGCCGCCACCGCCGGGACGCGGGCGAGGTCGGGCAGGGTCAGCGCCACCACTTCCCGGCGCACCGCCGGCTCCACCTCCAGCGTCGTGGCGCCCTTGGCCCGTACGGACTCCAGCGCCAGCTCGGGCAGCACCGCCACCCCCAGCCCGGCCCCGACCAGGCCGATGACCGCCGGATAGTCGTCCGTCGCGAAGTCGATCCGCGGGGTGAAGCCCACGGACTCGCACACCTCCACCAGATGCCCCCGGCAGCGCGGGCAGCCCGCGATCCACGGCTCCCCGGCCAGTTCGGCGATCCCCACCGCCCCGGCGCCCGCCAGCCTGTGCCCCTCCGGCACCACGCCCACCAGCCGGTCGCTGAGCAGCGGACGCAGGACCAGGTCGTCCCACTCGGCACCGCTCCCCGAAGCCTCCACGTCCGCACCCACCCGCGGATACCGGAAGGCCAGCGCGATCTCGCAGTCGCCCGCCCGCAGCATCTCCACCGAGCCCGGCGGCTCGGCCTCCACCAGCGAGACCCGCGTCCCGGGGTGGTCCGCGCGCATCTCGGCGAGCGCCATGGGCACCAGGGTCGAACTGCCGCTGGGGAACGACACCAGCCGCACCCGGCCCGCGCGCAGCCCGGCGATCGCCGCGACCTCCTCCTCGGCGGCGGTCAGCCCGGCGAGGATCCCGGTGGCGTGCCGCAGCAGCGCCCGGCCCGCCTCGGTCAGCCGCGTCTCCCGGCCGGTACGGATCAGCAGAGGGGTGCCCGCGGCGCCCTCCAGGGCCTTCATCTGCTGACTGACGGCGGGCTGGGTGCAGCCCAGCTCACGGGCGGCGGCGGAGAAGGAACCGGTGGCGGCCACCGCGCGCAGCACCCTGAGATGGCGTGCCTCGATCATGCCTTGAGCATAAGGGACCCTTGGACACCGGCCGGCATATTGCGTCGACGCTTTGACCGTGCTGTTCTACCGTGCCGTTCATGGTGTATTCCCCGGCTTCCCCCGCGCATCCAGCCGCCCGGCCCACCGTGCTCACCGTGAATCTGGGCCGGGCGATGAAGACCGACCACACCGACTGTCCGGCCGGCACCGGCATCGACAAGCGCCCGGTCGACGGCCCGGTGCGGGTCGCGCCCCCGGGGCCGAAGGGCCAGGGCGCGAGCGGCCTGGCCGGTGACACGGTCTGCGACACCCGCCACCACGGCGGCGACGACCAGGCGGTCTACGCCTACGCCCGGGAGGACCTCGACACCTGGGAGCGGGAGCTGGGCCGCGAGCTGTCCAACGGCGTCTTCGGCGAGAACCTCACCACCAGCGGCATCGACGTCAGCGGCGCGCGCATCGGCGAGCGCTGGCGGGTGGGGAGCGGGCTGCTGCTGGAGGTGACCTCACCGCGCATACCGTGCCGCACGTTCGCGGGCTGGCTGGGCGAGCGGGGGTGGGTGAAGCGGTTCACCCAGGCCGCCGTCCCGGGGGCGTACCTGCGGGTGCTCGAACCCGGTGAGGTCCGCTCCGGCGACCCCGTCGAGATCGTGCACCGGCCCGACCACGAGGTGACGGTCGCCTTCCTCTTCCGCGCCGAGACCCTGGAGCGGGAGCTGCTGCCGAGGGTGCTGGCGGCGGGTGACGCACTGCATCCGGAGGCGCGGAAGGCCGCCCTGAAGTACCGGTCAGCTGGCGAGGGGCACTGACGGGACGCCGAACCAGGCGCTCCCCGGCGGCTTCCGGCCCGCTTTACGACCGCTTCACGCCCGCTTCAGTCCCGCTTCGCAGCGACGTCCCGCCCGCTTTCCGCCCGCTTTCCGCCCGCTTAACGGAGGCGTGCCGCCCGCTTCCCGGTGAGCCCGCGTCCGCTTCCCGGTGAGCCCGCGTCCGCTTCCCGGTGAGCCCGCGTCCGCTTTCCGGCACGGGCTACCTTCCGGTTTCCCCGGGGAGGCGTCCGGTCCGACAGACGGAAGTGTTCATTCCGGCTCAGATCGCTCCGCGGCCCCGCTCGGCGGTCCGACGGGGCCCGCCGTGGCCGATAACGTGCGCGTATGACGACTGCATTGATTACCGGAACCACGGCGGGCATCGGCGCCGCCTTCGCGGGCCGGCTCGCCGCCGACGGGCACAACCTGGTGCTCGTCGCACGCGACGAGAAGCGGCTGCGGGAACAGGCGACGGATCTGCACGACCGGCACGGCGTGGAGGCGGACGTGCTGGTGGCGGACCTGTCCGAGGAGGACGGGATCGCTGCGGTCGAGGCCCGGCTGGGGGACCGCACCCACCCGGTCGACCTGCTCGTCAACAACGCCGGATTCGGCAATCGCGACCGCTATCTGGAGGTGCCGATCGCCGATGAGCTGCGGATGCTGAAGCTGCACTGCGAGGCGGTGCTGCGGCTGACCAGCGCGGCGGCCGAGACCATGCGCAGCCGGGGGCGCGGCGGAGTGATCAATGTGGCGTCGATCGCGGCCTTCTTCCCGCGCGGGACGTACGGGGCGAGCAAGGCGTGGGTCGTGCAGTTCACCCAGGGCGCGGCGAAGGACCTGGCGCGCTCGGGGGTGCGGCTGATGGCGCTGTGCCCGGGGTTCGTCCGTACCGAGTTCCACGCGCGGGCCGGGATCAAGCCGGACAACGTGCCGAGCTGGATGTGGCTGGACGCGGACCGGCTGGTCGCGGTGGCCCTGAAGGACTTCGCCCGGGGCAAGTCGCTGTCCATCCCGGACCCCCGCTACAAGGCGATGACGGGCCTGGCCAAGCTGGCCCCGCGCTCGGCCATCTCCTCCATCTCCGCCAAGGTCGGCCGTCCCCCGGCGAAGGCATAGCGCCCGGGGGCGCCGGGACGCAGCCCTTCCGGGAGGAACGGTCCGGGGACCCGGACCGGCATACGCGAGACCGGGGACCCGGACCGGCATACGCGAAGGCGCGGCCGCCTGTGGGCGGCCGCGCCTTCGGCTTGCGTGGGCCGGACGTCAGTGCGCGTGACCGTGGCCGTGGCCGGCGGCCTCGGCCTCTTCCTCGGCCGGCTTCTCGACCACCAGGGTCTCGGTGGTGAGCAGCAGCGAGGCGATCGACGCCGCGTTCTCCAGCGCGGAGCGGGTGACCTTGACCGGGTCGATGACGCCGGCCTTCACCAGGTCGCCGTACTCCTCGGTCGCGGCGTTGTAGCCGTGGCCCTTGTCCAGCTCGGCGACCTTCGAGGTGATGACGTAGCCCTCGAGGCCGGCGTTCTCGGCGATCCAGCGCAGCGGCTCGACCGCGGCGCGGCGGACCACCGCGACACCGGTGGCCTCGTCGCCCGTCAGGTCCAGGCTGTTCTCCAGCACCTTGGCGGCGTGGACCAGCGCGGAGCCACCACCGGAGACGATGCCCTCCTCGACCGCGGCGCGGGTCGCGGAGATGGCGTCCTCCAGGCGGTGCTTCTTCTCCTTGAGCTCGACCTCGGTGGCCGCGCCCACGCGGATCACGCACACGCCGCCGGCCAGCTTCGCGAGCCGCTCCTGGAGCTTCTCGCGGTCCCAGTCGGAGTCCGTGGCCTCGATCTCGGCCTTGATCTGGGCGACGCGGCCGGTGACCTCGTCCGCCTTGCCGCCACCGTCGACGATCGTGGTGTCGTCCTTGGTGACCGTCACGCGGCGGGCGGTGCCCAGCACGTCCAGGCCGACCTGGTCGAGCTTGAGGCCGACCTCCTCGGCGATGACGGTGCCGCCCGTAAGGGTGGCGATGTCGCCGAGCATGGCCTTACGGCGGTCGCCGAAGCCCGGGGCCTTCACCGCGACGGCGTTGAAGGTGCCGCGGATCTTGTTGACGACGAGGGTGGACAGGGCCTCGCCCTCCACGTCCTCGGCGATGATCAGCAGCGGCTTGCTGGCGTTGGCCTGGATGACCTTCTCCAGGAGCGGCAGCAGGTCCTGGATGGAGGAGATCTTGCCCTGGTGGATCAGGATGTACGGGTCCTCGAGGACGGCCTCCATCCGCTCCTGGTCGGTGACCATGTACGGCGAGAGGTAACCCTTGTCGAAGGCCATGCCCTCGGTGAAGTCGAGCTCCAGGCCGAAGGTGTTGGACTCCTCGACGGTGATGACGCCGTCCTTGCCGACCTTGTCCATCGCCTCGGCGATCAGCTCGCCGACCTGCTTGTCCTGCGCGGACAGCGCGGCCACGGCGGCGATGTCGGACTTGGAGTCGATCGGGCGGGCGGTGGCCAGCAGGTCGTCCGAGACGGCCTTGACGGCCGCGTCGATGCCCTTCTTGAGGGCGGCCGGGGAGGCGCCCGCGGCCACGTTCTTCAGACCCTCGCGGACCAGCGCCTGGGCCAGCACGGTCGCGGTGGTGGTGCCGTCACCCGCGATGTCGTTGGTCTTGGTCGCCACCTCCTTGACGAGCTGGGCGCCCAGGTTCTCGTACGGGTCCTCGACCTCGACCTCACGGGCGATCGTGACACCGTCGTTGGTGATGGTCGGAGCACCGAACTTCTTGTCGATGACGACATTGCGGCCACGGGGACCGATCGTCACCTTGACGGTGTCCGCAAGCTTGTTGACGCCGCGCTCGAGGGCGCGACGGGCGTCCTCGTCGAACTTCAGGATCTTCGCCATGAGTTGCGTATGTCCTCTCAAACGAACCGCGCCCCGACCCCGGTTTCAGATGACACGGGCACCGGGGCACGGCTCACAGGCAAAACTTCGGTGATTAATTACTTCTCGACGATCGCGAGGACGTCGCGAGCCGAGAGGACGAGGTACTCCTCGCCGCTGTACTTCACCTCGGTGCCGCCGTACTTGCTGTAGAGCACGACGTCACCGACGGAGACGTCGAGCGGAAGGCGCTTGCCGTCCTCGAAGCGGCCCGGGCCCACGGCCAGGACGACGCCCTCCTGGGGCTTCTCCTTGGCGGTGTCCGGAATGACCAGGCCCGAAGCCGTGGTCTGCTCGGCGTCGAGCGGCTGGACCACGATGCGGTCCTCGAGCGGCTTGATGGCAACCTTGGAGCTGGTGGTCGTCACGATCCGACCTCCCCCTTCGGAGATCTCACGGGGTCAACTGTCTGAGGTGGCGACCAGGTGGATCCGTCGTCGCGGGTGCCGGACCTGCCCGTCGCTGTATCCCTGGCACTCATCGGTCCCGAGTGCCAGCCTCGACATTATGACGCGGTTAGCACTCAGTCAACTAGAGTGCCAAGCCACGTGGTGGCGGCCCCCGATCGGCACCTCGCCGCCGCCTCATGGCGGCCTTACGGCCGTCTCGTTCGCATGTTCGGTACGTGCCCCGTCCCGGGGGTCACGGGCCGCCCCGGGCCGGGGTCGCGGGCTGCCCCGGTCCGGGGGCGCGGGCCGCCCGAGGTCCAGCGCCACGGGCTGCCCCGTTCCGGCGCCACGAGCCGCCCCGGTCCGGGGGTCACGGGCCGCCCCGGTCCAGGACCACGGGCCGCCCGACGTCCGGCGCCACGGGCCGCCCCGGTCCAGGGGCGCGGGCCCCGGTTCCGGCGCCGCGAGCCGTTCCGGTCCGGGGTCGCGGTGGCCCTCAGATGTAGTCCTCCAACCGGGCGACGGTGAACCCCTGCTCCTGGATCTCCCGCAGCATCGAAGTGATCATGTCGGTCATCGTCGCGCCGTCCAGCAGCTCCGGGCCACGGAAGTGGGCGAGGATGATGTCCCCCGGCTGGAGCCCGTCTCCCGAGCGGTACACCAGCCCCTTGGGCTCCATCTCGGCCCGCCAGAGCACGACCTTCCGCAGTCCGCACTCCGCCGCCGCCTCCAGCGTGGTCCTGTCGTACTCCCCGTAGGGCGGGCGGAAGAGGCTGGGCTCCAGGCCGAGGCGGTCGTGGAGGACTTCCTGCTGGCCGCAGATCTCGTGGAACTGGGTCTCGAAGTCCTTGCCCGCGAGGTTGGGGTGGGTGAGCGTGTGGTTGCCGATCCGGTTGCCGAGCTCCCGCAGCCGGCGGAAGTAGTCGTAGTGGTCGCCGATCACCTCGTCCTCCAGGAACTGTGTGAACGGCAGACCGAGGTCCCGGACCTGGTCCACGAAGGCCGGATCCTTCTCGATCCCGTCGTCGAGCGTCAGGAAAACCACCCGATCGGTGGTGGCGACCCGCCGGATGACCGTCGGCAGCCCGGACACCGGCGGCCACACCGCCGCGAGCGGCGGCTTGACCGCGGGCGGGGCCGGCGGCGCGGCCAGCGGCCGGTCGAGCCCCCAGCGGAGGTACGCACCCTGGAACGCCCCCGCCGCCGAGTCCGTCGCCGACGGGGCCGAGGGCGGTGAGCCGTCCTCGCGCCCGCTGCCGGACGGCGGCGCCCCGGAGGTTTCGGACACGGCGTGCGGGGTGGTGGAGGCCGCACGCGGGAGATCGGCGCCCTTGCCGTGCGGCCCGGAAGAGCCCTGGCCACCACAGCCGGCGAGAACGGCCGCGGCCACGGGGAGAACCAGATACCTCGAGACACCAGATTTGATCATCATAAAAGCGATCTTCAGCTCCCCGGCACGAATGCGCGCGCCGGAGAAGGGACGAATGCCTCCCTGGGAGCGGGGAGAATAGGCCATGTGGACGTTGACGCCTTCGACTCACTGCTCGGCGACGAGGGGCAGGCGCTGCTCTCCGTGCTCCGCGACTACGACCCGGCGCGGGAGCTCGCCACCGCGACCCGGCTGCGCCGCGACCATCCCCCGGCGCTGGTCTCGGCGGCCCTGACCCAGGCCGAGCTGCGGCAGCGGGCGGTGGCCAAATTCGGTCCCGAGGACGCGTACCGCATGTACTTCACGCCGAACGGCGTCGAGCAGTCCACCCGCACCTCCGTCGCCGCGTACCGCGCCTCCCGCTTCGCCGACTTCGGCGTCCGCCACGTGGCCGATCTGTGCTGCGGGATCGGCGGCGACGCGCTCGCCCTCGCCCGCGCCGGGATCTCCGTACTCGCCGTCGACCGCGATCCGCTGACCTGCGCCGTCGCCCGCGCCAACGCCGAGGCGCTCGGCCTGGCCGACCTCATCGAGGTCCGCTGCGCAGATGTCACCGACATCGACACCCGGCCCTTCGACGCGGTCTTCGTCGACCCGGCCCGGCGCGGCGGCCGGGGCCGCGTCTTCGACCCCGAGGCGTACTCCCCGCCCCTCTCCTGGGCCGTCGAGGCCGCCCGCACCACCCCACGCGCCGCCCTCAAGATCGCCCCCGGCGTTCCGCACGAGGCGATCCCCGAGGACGCGGAGGCCGAGTGGATCTCGGACCACGGCCATGTGAAGGAGGCCGTCCTGTGGTTCGGCACCGCCCGCCCGGGGCTGCGCCGCGCCACCCTGCTGCCGGCCGGCCACACCCTCATCGGCACCCCGCACCTCCCGGGCCCCGGCCCCGGCCCGGTCGGCCGCTGGCTCTACGAACCGGACGGCGCGGTCATCCGCGCCCATCTGGTCGCCGATGTCGCGGCCCGCGTCGGGGGCCGTCTGATCGACCCGACGATCGCCTACATCACGACGGACGAGCTGCGCCCGACGCCGTTCGCCACCGCGTACGAGATCACGGACGTGCTGCCCTTCAACCTCAAGAGGCTCAAGGCGCTGCTGCGGGAGCGGGAAGTCGGCATCGCGACCATCAAGAAGCGCGGTTCGGCGGTCGAGCCGGAGCAGCTCCGCAAGAAGCTCCGCCTCGAAGGGGGGAACGCCTGCACCATCGTGCTGACGCGGTCGGAGGGCTCCCCCACGATGCTTCTGGGCCACCCCGCCTGAGCCCCGCTCGGGCGGAGTGACGGGCCCGTCCGGTGGGGATCGCGGTCGGCTCCGCTCCGGCTGCGCTCCGGCCCCGCCCTGGCGGAGGTTCGCGGCTCGCCCCGGCGGTTCGCCGCGACCTCGCGCCGGTGCACCGCCCCGGGCCCCGTCCCGGCGGAACGCCGCAGCCCCGCACCGGCGGGGCGTCGCGGGCCCCACACCGGCAAACGTCGCGGCTCGCACCGGCGGACCGCCCCGAGCCACGCACCGGCAGGACGTACAGGCCCCGCCCCGGCAGGACGTACAGCGCCCGCACCAGCGGGCTCGTGCAGCGCCCGCCCCGGCGGGGCGTCGCGGGCCCGCGACGCCTCGCCGGGGCCTAGTTGTGGCCGTCCTCCTCCTTGACCGCCAGCTCGAACCAGACCCCCTTGGCGTACCGCCCCGCCACGTCCCCCTCCGCCGTTCCCCATGCGTCCGCCAGGGCTGCCACCAGTCCGAGACCGCGACCGTACAGGCGGTCGCCCACGGGGAGGCGGGCGGCGGTGGGGAGTTCGGCCGAGGCGTCGTAGACCAGGACCCGGCAGCGGGGCGGCTCGATCACCACGCGCAGCGTCACGGAGTCGCCCTCGGCGTGCAGAAAGGCGTTGGTGGCCAGTTCCGAGGTGCACAGCGTCGCCACATCGGCCAGTTCCTCCTGCCCCACGGAGTTCAGGACACAGGCGACGAAGTCCCGGCAGACCTTGGCGGAGGTCGCCTGGCGGCCGCTCTGGAGGGTGTAGACGTACGGGTCCTGGGAGGGAACGGACGGCTGGGGAGGGGGACGGTCGTCGGACTCGTGATCGGAATCCATGGGGCAACTCCCTGTGAAGGGGCCGACAGCGCGCGTACCGTTACGGCGATCAACGCGCGGTAGCGGCAACGAAGTCCACGGTAGGGCAGCGATGCAAACAACTGCTACGGTCCCGTTGAATTTCCTCGACATTTACCCCGTGGGGGTTACGGAGGGCCATGCCACCCAGAAGCGTCCCGACCGCGCGTCAAGTCCGGCTCGGAACAGAATTGAGAAGAATGCGCGAGGACGCGGGCCTCAGCATCCAGGAGGCCGCCGACCGGCTGGGTATCAACCGCACCCACATCACCAACCTGGAGCTCGCCCGGTTCGGGGTGAGCGAGGAGCGGGTCCGCGCCCTCGCCGCCATCTACGCCTGCCCGGACAGCGCGTACGTCGACGCGCTCGTCGCCATGGCCCGGGAGCGCAAGGGCGGCTGGTGGGAGGAGTACCGAGGCCATATCGCCACCGGCGGGCTCGACCTTGCCGAGCTGGAGTACTACGCCACGAGCCTGCGGGTGCTGGAAATCATGCATATGCCCGGCCTGTTGCAGACGGAGGAGTACGCGCGGGCGGTGCTCAGCTACACCGTCCCGCAGTGGTCCGCCACGGATCTGCGGCGCAGGCTCTCCCACCGCATGAAGCGCCGCGACATCCTGGACCGGGACGATCCGCCGCCGTGCACCTTCATCATCCACGAGGCGGCGCTGCGCATGCGGTTCGGCACGGCCCACGTCCTGCGCGCCCAGCTGGAGAGCCTGCTGGAGTCCTCCGAGCGCGAGAACGTCACCGTGCGGGTACTGACCTTCGAGGCCGGAGGGTTCCATGTGCCCGGACTCTCGGTCACCTACGCCCATGGCGCGGTCCCCCAGCTCGACACCGCCCAGCTCGACGCCGCGCACGGACCGGTCTTCCTCGACGCGCAGTCCCAGCTCGCCAACCACCGTGGCGTCCTGGACCGCACGACCGAGGCGGCCCTCTCCGTGGAGGAGTCACGTGATTTCATTCGTGACATCGCTCAGCGGACGTGAAGGCGTGGAGATGACCGAGGTCAACTGGCAGAAATCTACCTATTCCAGCGCGGGGGACGGCAACTCCTGTATAGAACTCGCCTTCATGGGCCGGACCGTCGCCCTCCGCGAGAGCGACGACCCCCGCACCGTCGTGACCACGACCCCCGCGAAGCTGGGAGCCATGCTCCGCTCCATCAAGGCGGGGCACCTCGACCACCTCGCGGCGATACCGGAGACGTGAACTCCGGGCGGACTCGAGGACATCGACGTCCCCGCCCGGACCGGGGACACTCGGTGCGATGACCCACCACGCCGGGCCGATCGACCGAGGAGAAACTCCGGGTGGCTCTCCACACCGGCCCCGGTCATGGCACGATCATCCCGCTAATGGGCCGATCGGAGGGTGGCAGGGACGGATGGGACATGAGTAAAGACAAACTGTCCGTATCGGATCAGGAACTGTCGGATCTCATCAAAGACCTTGAGGGGATGCTCAGTTATCTCGAGGAGCAGATCGAGCGTCTCGGCCATCTGAGGCAGTCGGTCGACCCGGACGACCACAAGGGGCCCGCCGCCGCCGCGTACAAGAAGCTGGAGCGCGACGCCTATATGGATGCCGTGCGGATCAGGCAGCTGCTGACCCGCATCGAGGAGTCCGCCAAGCAGCGCGGGGAGAGCCCGAGTGAGCGGTACGAGGAGCTGCGGAACCGCTTTCAGTCACTGCAGAAGTCGTCGCCGTAGCCGGTGGTGCCCGGACCGCGGGTGTCCGAACCGCGGGTGCCGCGACCGCCGGTGCCGCGACCACCGACACCAGCACCGCCGACACCCGCACCGCCGCTGTCCGCACCGCCGAAACACGCACCGCCACCGCCCGCACCGCCGGTTTCCGGACCGCCGGTGCCTGGGCCGAGTTCACGGCTGACCAGGCGGTAGTAGTCGATCGCCTTGGCCATGCCGAGCCCTCCGGCTGCCGTGAAGACGATGCCGATACCGGCCTCGGTGCCGAAGCCGTCGCCGCCGTCCGTGAAGACGGCGGCGCCGCCCAGCACCAGCCCGAGGCAGGTCAGCACGATGGACGGGCCCAGCCAGAGGAGCGCGCCGCCGGAGACGCGCCAGTGCGGCAGGGTCTGGGGATCGCGTTCCAGCTCCGCCCAGTCACGCAGGCACGCACCCACGAAGACGTCGCGCCGGATGCCCGACACCACCCCGAGGCTGGAGGGGACCGTGGCGCCCAGCGCGAGGCCCAGGAAGATGACGCCCAGGATGTGCTCGATGATCTCGCCCTTCACCAGGAACTGGAATCCCGACACCGCGAGGGTCCAGCCCAGCGCGAAGACGATCGTGGACAGCCACAACAGCAGCGCCCGGTGCGGCGCCAGGTACCAGCGCGCCAGCGCCCCCATCGCCCGCGCCCGCGCGTCGAGCAGCCCGGCGCGGTCGTTCCACGGCCGCTCGTCCGGGGCGGGCGGCGGTGGCGGAAGCTCGTTGGGCGACGTCATGGCGTCCTTCCTCCAGGCACTCATGGCGCACTGATGGCGCACTCGTGGCGCTCGCGGGCGCGCTGATGACGCTCGCGGCGCTCGTGGCACAGCGGTACACGGCCGACGCAGTCTTTCAGCTCGCGCGTACGGAGGTTCCGCCCATGGCCTTCCGTGCCCGAATACCCTCCCTTGACCTTCTCACTTATGTGAGGGTTTCACGATGCCCATCGAGCGAACTCCACCGCGCACGAGGTGATCCCTGATGGACAACCAGCTCTTCGACTACAGCCCGATCGTCGAACGCGAGCCGATCCACTGGCCAGGCGGCGCCCGGGTGGCCTTCTACGTGGGGCTGAACGTCGAGCACTACGAGATCGACCGCCCCTCGACCAGTATCTTCCCCGACACCAAGGCGCTGGCGCCCGACCCGCTGAACTACGGGTGGCGGGACTACGGGCCCCGAGTGGGGATCTGGCGGCTGATCGAGAGCCTGGACCGGCACCGGGTGCGGGCGAGCGTGATGCTCAACTCCGACGTCGCCGAGCGCTACCCGCAGATCGTCCGGGCCGGCCGGGAGCGCGACTGGGCGTGGGCAGCACATGGCAAGAACAACTCCATCCTCCAGGCCGGTATGTCCCTGGAGGAGGAGCGCGCCTATCTCACCGAGGTGGTCGACACCATCGAGAAGGCCACCGGCCGCAGGCCGCGCGGCTGGCTGGGGCCGGCGCTGACCGAGACCTTCCGGACGCCGGAGCTGCTGGCCGAGCTGGGGCTGCGGTACGTACTGGACTGGGCCAACGACGACCAGCCGTACCGCCTGAACGTGCCCGGCATGCTGAGCGTGCCGTATTCGATCGAGGTCAACGACATCCAGCTGTTCGTCGGGAAGAGCCTCAGCGGGCCGGACTTCGTCCGGATCGTCAAGGACCAGCTGGACCAGCTCTACGCCGACGCGGCCACCAGCGGGCGGGTGATGTCACTGGTCCTGCATCCGTTCGTGATCAACCAGCCGTTCCGGCACAGGTACGTGGACCAGGCGCTGGAGTACGTCGTGAACCACCCCGGAGTGTGGGTGACGACGAGCGACGAGATCGCCGATCACTACGCCCGGACGGCCGAGGGCGCGGCGTAACGGCGTCCCGCCGCGACGACGCGACGGCGCAACAGCGCAAGGACCCAACAGAGCAATCGCGCGACCGCGCGACCGCGCAACGACGTGATCGTCTAGCGGGCGAGCAGCGCCCGCAGGGCCTTGGCGACGTCGGCGGGTGCCTCCTCCGCCATGAAGTGGCCGTAGCCGACGGTGGAGTGCTCCAGGTCCGAGGCCCAGGCACGCCACACTGCCGCCGCGTCATAGCCGAGGGCGGCGCCCCAGTCCTGCTGGAGCACGGTGACCGGCATCGTCAGCCGGCGGCCCTCGGCCCGGTCGGCCCGGTCGTGATCGACGTCGATACCGGCGGAGGCGCGGTAGTCGGCCACGATCGACGGCACCGCGGCGCGGCAGGCGTCCAGATAGGCGGCGCGGACCTCGGCGGGGATGGCCGTCGGGTCGCCCGTCCACAGGTCGAGGAAGTGGCCGAAGAAGTCGTCCGGGCAGGCGGAGATCATCCGCTCGGGCAGCCCCGGGGGCTGGGCCATCAGATACAGGTGGAAGCCGACGGCGGCCGTGGTGCCGCGCATCACGTCCCACATGTCGAGGGTCGGCAGCACGTCCAGACAGGCCAGATGGGTGATCACCGAAGGGTGGTCGAGACCGGCCCGGAAGGCGACCAGGGCACCGCGGTCGTGGCCGGCCAGGGCGAAGCGGTCATGGCCGAGGGCGCGGGCGAGGGCGACGACGTCGGCGGCCATGGTGCGCTTGGCGTAACCGGCGCCGTCGGCAGCGTCGGCGGCCGGTTTGTCGCTGGCGCCGTAGCCGCGCAGGTCGGGGCAGATCACGGTGTGGTCGGCCGCGAGATCAGTGGCGACGTGCCGCCACATCAGGTGGGTCTGCGGGAAGCCGTGCAGCAGCACGACGGGGCTGCCCGAGCCCGCGACGGCGACGTTCAGGGACACGCCGTCGGCGACGGGGACGCGCCGGTAGTCGAAGCCGGGGATGACAGGGGCCATGGTCGTTGCCTTTCATGAGGTGGATGACGCGGGTGGCGTCGTCGGCCGGGGCCGGCCGGAGTGGTCCGGATGCCTGTCAGCCTGCCGGGCGCGGATGAGCATCCGGTCAGCGCGCTACCGTGGCCCCATGCGGGTCTGGTTCGGGGTGCTGGGGCCGGTGGTGGCCCGGGACGCCGAAGGGAACGCCATCGCGCTCAAGGGGCCACGGCACCGGGCGGTGCTGGCCCGGCTGATCGTCGCCCGCCGCCGTGTCGTCCCCGTCTCCCGGCTGGTCGAGGACCTGTGGGTCGAGCCACCGCCGGGGGCGGTGGGTGCGGTGCGTACGTTCGTGGCCGCGTTGCGCCGCGCGCTGGAGCCGCAGCGTCCGCCCCGCGCCCCGTCCCGGCTGCTGGTCACCGAGGGGCCCGGGTACGCGCTGCGCGCCGGGACGGACACGGTGGACGCCTGGCGCTTCGAACAGGACGTGGCCGCCGCCGCGACCCTGCCGCCGGACGAGGCGTCGGCGCGGCTGGCGGAGGCGCTGGGCCGGTGGCGCGGACCGGCGTACGCGGAGTTCGCCGACGAGGACTGGGCCCGGGGCGAACGCTCCCGGCTGGCGGAGCTGCGGCTGCACGCCGTCGAGCGGCAGGCGGAGGCCCGGCTGGCGCTGGGCCTGGCCGCCGAGGCGGTACCGGACCTGGAGGCACATCTGGCCGAGCACCCCTGGCGCGAGGGCGCCTGGCGGGTGCTGGCCCTCGCGCTGTACCGCACCGGCCGCCAGGGCGACGCGCTGGCGGTGCTGCGCCGGGCCCGGACGCTGCTGGTCGAAGAGCTGGGCCTGGACCCGGGCCCGGAACTGCGCCGACTGGAGACGGACATCCTCGGCCAGGCGCCCCACCTGGACCCCGGCACGGCGCCGGGCGGGGCGGCGGCCCGGGTGTGGGCGGAAGCGACCGCCGCCTACGACCGCACCGTGGCCTCCGGCGCGCGGACCCGGCTGGAGTCGACGGTCGGCCTGCTGCGCGATCTCTCGATGACCGGGGGCGGCGGACTGCGGACGGCCCGGCAGCAGCGCGTGGCGGCCGTCGCGGCGGCGGAGGAACTGGGCGATCCGGAACTGACCGCCCGGGTGATCGGCGCCTATGACGTACCGGCCATCTGGACCCGCCTGGACGACCCGGAGCAGGCAGCGCGCGTCGTGGCAGCGGCGGAACGCACCGTGGCCGCGCTTCCGCCCGGCCGCCACGACGCCGTACGCGCCCGGCTCCTGGCCACGATCGCCGTCGAGTCGCGTGGCGGCCGGTCGCCGCGAGGTGGGCAGGCGGCGCGGGAGGCCGAGGAGATCGCGCGTCGGCTGGACGATCCCGCGCTGCTGGCGTTCGCCCTCAACGGCGTCTTCATCCAGACCTTCGACCGGGCGGGGCTGGCGCCGCGCCGGGACGCCACCGGGGCCGAGCTGATCGCCCTGTCCGCACGGCACGGCCTGGTCACCTTCGAGGTGCTCGGCCATCTCATCCGGCTCCAGGCGCGCAGCGCGCTCGCGGACTTCGCGTCGGCCGACCGGCACGCGGCCTCCGCCGACCGCTTGGGCGAACGCCATGAGCGGCCGCTGGTGGAGGTGTTCACCGCGTGGTACCGGGCGCTGCGGCTCGCCGCGACGGGCCGGACGGCCGAGGCCGAGGCCGCCTACCGGGACGCGGCCACGCGGCTGGACGGCGCCGGGATGCCCGGTCTGGAACACGGTCTGCTGCCGCTCGCGCTGCTCTGTCTGCGCGTGGAGCAGGGGCGGCCCGCCCCGACCGGCGCGGACCTCGACTGGGGGCCGTACGCGCCCTGGGCCCGCCCGCTGGTGCTGCTGGCCCAGGGCCGCCGCGCCGAGGCCGGGGCGGCGCTGCGCACGGTCCCCGACCCGCCCCGCGATCTGCTGCTGGAGGCCCTGTGGTGCCTCACCGGACAGGCGGCCATCGCCCTCGGGGACCGGGAAGCGATGGCGCGTGCCCGCACCGCGCTGGCCCCGGCGGCGGGGGAGCTGGCCGGGGCGGGCAGCGGGCTGCTCACCCTGGGCCCGGTCTCCCGGCACCTCGCCGATCTCACCGAGGCCCTCCGCTGACGGCCAACGGACGGGCGCAGCCGACGCGACACGGCACGGCGCGGCGTCTGGCCCGACCCGGCACGGCACGGCACACGTGGTGCGCCCCTGCCCGACGCGGCACGCGTGGTACGACCCGCCCAACCCGGCGCGGCGCGCGTACTACGGCACACCCGCCCCAGCCGACACCCCACGTCCAGCCCGGCGCCGCACGGCACGAACCCGGACCGCACCGCACGACCCGGGCGCCGCATGGCACGAGCCCGCGCCCGGCCCCGGAGCCGCACAGCACGACACCACCCGGCCCGGCCGATGCCCTGCCCCGTGCCGCCCAGCGCCGCGCGGCGCGGGACCGCCGGATCAGCCCTCGTCCGGGAGCGCCTCGAAGCGCCATCGGTGCACCGCGCGCCGTACCAAGTCCTCCCCGGGCTCGGGGAGTTCCGGCAGTCCCGGGGTGTCGTACGCCCCGTCCCACCAGGTGATGACGAGCACGCGGTCTTCGGGCGCGCGGAAGGTCTCACGGCGTAGCGGGGCCGGGTCGAGGGGCTGGCGGGTGGCCCAGGCCAGCAGTTCCTCGCCCTTCCCCCGCACCGCTCGGGCTTCCCACATCAACGCGACCGTCATGCGTACAGGTTCTTCCGGCTCAGCTCGTGCACATGGTCGTGGGAGTGGGTGTGGGAGTGGGGATGCCCGTCGGCGTCACCGTCGGCGTCCGGGTCCGGCACATGGGGATCGGTCACCGGAAGGGAGGAGTCGGCCGACAGGTCCCAGGCCGAGGCGGACCGCCCGCGCGCCACCATCTCCGCGCCGAGCGCCGCGACCATCGCCCCGTTGTCCGTGCACAGCTTCGGCCGTGGCACCCGCAGGGTGATGCCCGCGTCCTCGCAGCGGCGCTCGGCCATGGCGCGCAGCCGGGAGTTGGCGGCGACGCCACCGCCGATCATCAGGTGCTCCACGCCCTCGTCCTTGCAGGCGCGGACGGCCTTGCGGGTCAGCACGTCCACGACCGCCTCCTGGAAGGAGGCCGAGACATCGGCGACCGGGACCTCCTCCCCCGCCGCCCGCTTCGCCTCGATCCAGCGGGCGACGGCGGTTTTCAGCCCGGAGAAGGAGAAGTCGTACGCGGCGTCGCGCGGACCGGTCAGCCCGCGCGGGAAGGCGATCGCGTCCGGGTTGCCCTCACGGGCGATGCGGTCGATGACGGGGCCGCCGGGGAAGCCCAGGTTCAGCACCCGGGCGATCTTGTCGAACGCCTCCCCCGCCGCGTCGTCGATGGTCGAGCCGAGCGGGCGGACGTCGGCGGTGATGTCCGGTGCCAGGAGCAGCGAGGAGTGGCCACCGCTCACCAGCAGCGCCATCGTCGGCTCCGGCAACGGACCGTGCTCCAGCTGGTCGACGCAGATGTGGGAGGCGAGGTGGTTGACGCCGTAGAGCGGCTTGCCGAGGGCGTAGGCGTACGCCTTCGCCGCCGATACGCCGACCAGCAGCGCACCCGCGAGCCCGGGGCCCGCGGTGACGGCGATGCCGTCGAGGTCGGAGGCGGCGACCCCGGCCTCCTTGAGGGCGCGCTGGATGGTGGGGACCATCGCCTCCAGATGGGCGCGGCTGGCGACCTCGGGGACGACGCCGCCGAAGCGCGCGTGTTCGTCGACGCTGGAGGCGACGGCGTCGGCGAGGAGGGTGTGGCCCCGGACGATGCCGACGCCGGTCTCGTCGCAGGAGGTCTCGATGCCAAGGACGAGGGGTTCGTCAGCCATGGGTCTCGGTTCCTTGTACTGAGGTCGCGGTGGATGCGGCGGGGTTTTCGGGGTTTGCCGTGGACTCGGGGTGCGCGGTGGATGCGGGGTGCGCGGGAGTCGCGGGATGCGCGGGAGTCGCGGGAGTCGCGGGATGCGCGGGGGTCGCGGCGGACGCGGGGTCCTCTGTGCTCGCGGTGGACGCGCTGGTTCCTGCTGAGATTTCCGCGGACGCGCCACCCTCGACGGGCACGTCGCCCTCGACGGACGCGCCGCCCTCCCCCGTGGCCGTTCTCACGCGCATCGCGCCCGCGCCGGTCGTCGCCGGGTCGGACAGCCGCATGACCAGGGCGTCCACATTGCCCGGCTGGTAGTAGCCCCTGCGTATGCCGATGGGCTCGAAGCCGAAGCGCTCGTACAGCCGCTGGGCACGGGCGTTGTCGACCCGCACCTCGAGCAGCACCTCACGGCATTCGAAGGCGGTGGCGGCCGTCAGGAGGTCGGTGAGGAGGCGGGCGCCGAGGCCGGTGCCCCAGTGGTCGCGGGCGGCGGCGATGGTCTGGACGTCGCCGGTCCGGTCGAAGACGGCGAGCCCGGCGTACCCGACCAGCCGGGACCCGCTCTCCGCCACCACATAGTGACGGGTGGCGTCCCGGCCCCGGGCGTGGGCCAGCTCGGACCAGAACATCCCCCGCGACCAGGCGTCCTCGGGGAACAGCTCCTCCTCGAGCTCCATCACCCGGTCCAGATCCCACCAGCGCATCTCGCGCAGCGTCACGGTCGTACCGGTCACTTCGGGGTGACCACCTTGTAGTTCGCGGGCACCTTGGCGTCGGGGCGGCGCAGGTACAGGGGCCGGGGCGGCGGCAGTTCCTCCCCACGGACCAGTTTCCCGGCGGCGAGCGAGGCGAGCGCCCCGGCCGACTGGTACTCCGGCATCCCGGGCGGTACGTCGGCGAAGACGGCCGGGTAGAGCAGCGCGCCCGCGCCCACCGCGGGCAGCCCGGCGACCCGCTCGGCGAGATCGGCGGGATGGTCGACGGCGGGCTCGGTGACACGGGTGCGGGCGTCGTCGTAGCGCGCCCAGTAGACCTCCTTGCGGCGCGCGTCGGTGGCCACGACGAAGGGCCCCTCGAGCCCGGCCTCCCCCGCGGCGTAGGCGATCCCGTCCAGGGTGCACAGCCCGTGGACCGGAACGCCGAGGGCCGCCCCGAAGGTGGCCGCGGTCACCAGACCCACGCGCAGTCCGGTGTACGGGCCGGGGCCCGTCCCGACGACGATCTCCGTCACCGCGCCCAGCTCGGTGCCCGCCTCTTTCAGCGTTCGGTGGACGGCGGGCAGCAGCAGCTCGCCATGGCGCCGGGCGTCCACCTCGGAGGACTCGGCGATCACGGCGGAGCCGTCGTGCAGGGCGACGGTCACGGCGGGGGTGGCGGTATCAAGAGCGAGCAACAGCACGAGGACAGCCTACGGCGCCCCGGAAGGTCGTTCTTTCGCACCGACGGTGGAACAGCTCGGCCCCGGGGCGCCCGGAGCGCGGCGGGGCGGTGGGCGCCGGTGCTACCGTCGCCGTAAGTGTGTACGGACCGTCAGCGCGTTCTGACCGCAGGAGAGGTTTGCCGCCGTGCCAAGGAGCAGTACCGGGCCAGCCGTGGCCGGACTCACCGTCGCCGCGCTGGGCGTCGTCGGCTTCCTCGGCTACCAGGCCGCCGCGACCGCGCCCGACCATCCGACCCAGGCCCGGCCCGGGTCGCACGCCTCCCAGTCCAAGGAGAAGGACAAGGACAGGGCGAGGCAGAAGAAGAAGTCCACCGCCCTCCCGGCCGCCTCCGGCACGGGTGAGCGGGTCGTCTACGCACTGGACGACAAGCGGGTCTGGCTGGTCGGCGCCGACGGTAAGGCCACCCGCACCTTCGAGGTGGGCCCCAGCCCGGCCAGCCCCGACCCGGGCACCTATGCGGTGACGTCCCGCAACGAGGGCGGGGTCGGCTCGGACGGGGTGCAGGTCGAGCACGTCGTCGTCTTCCACTCGGAAGGGGGAGTCGTGTTCGGTTTCAGCGCGGCGGTGGACGGGTCGATGCCGGACCCGAACGCACGCAAGCGGACCGGGGCCGTCCGGGAGAGCCGGGCGGACGGCTCGGCGCTGTGGGAGTTCGCCCAGGTGGGCACGAAGGTCGTCGTCATCCCCTAGTGGGCGGTCAGCGGGCCGTCGACGCGACCCCTCGATTCCCCGGCAGCGGACGCCCCCGATCCCCCGGCAGGGACACCCCCGATCCCCGGGCAGCGGGCGCCCCGATCCCCCCGGCAGGGCACATCCCGGGACGCCCGCGCGAAGAACTCTCGTGCCGAAGCCCCGATCCCCCCGGCAGGGGACGTCCCCCGGCCCCCGGGCACCACGCGCCCCGATTCGCCGGTAGCCGCCGCGCCCCGATTCCCCGGGCAACCGACCCACCCCCGATTCCCCCTGGCGGGCTGACGCACTGCCCCCGGCGGGCCGAAGCACTGGCGCACTGATCCCCTGGCCGACGGACGCATCCGACTGACGCGCCGACTCCCCCGGTCAGCCAGAGCTGACGCGGCTGAGCCGCGTCGCGCGCCTGACGTGGGGCTAGGCCGCGTCCCGCTCTTCGTCGTCCGCCTTGGGCCCGGCGGACGCCGGGGTCTCCTCCTCGGCCGGCCGCGGGGGCGTCGAGACCGCGCTCGCCGCCGCACACGCCGCCAGGAGCTCCGACATCGACGGTGACCGGTCGTCGTCGCGTGCGCCGGTCCCGGCCACGGGGTCGTGGGCCGACATGATGCCTCCTGAGGGTCCTGGGGCAGTCGAGCGGAGTTAGGTAGACCTAACCACGCTCCCTCCCCACCATGTGACCACGGGCGATGCCCGGAATGCAACATCATGCCGACGGCTTGTCGGAAAACTGCCCGGCATCTGCACGGGAGCTCTACGGCGGCGCCTCTCAGCGGGGCGCTGCCCGGCACTGCCGCCCCGGCCCGCCCGGGGCAGTACAGCCCTCCCGCGCACCGACAACGCACCCGACAATGCGCCCCTCACCCCACCCGACGGCAGATCCGCCCGGCGGCACTTCCCCGGCGAGCCACCCCTGTCACGCGCCCAGCGGACCCACCCAGCGGACGCGCCACCCGGCAACGCGACCCCTCACCCCCGCCCGGCGGCAGAGCCCCCCGCACCGCTACCCAGCGAGGGACGCCAGGTCCTCCCCGGCCCAGCGGGGGCCCACGCCCGTCACCACCACGTCCCGTGCGTCGTCCACATCGGCGGCCATCGCGTCCGTGACCGTCGGCTCGCCGCCCACCGTCCGCTGGATCACCACGTGCAGCCGGTCCTCCGACAGCCCCTCGACCTTGCCCTCACCCCACTCCACGGCCACCACCGAATCCGGCAGGGAGACGTCGAGGTCCAGGTCCTCCATCTCGTCGAGGCCGCCGTTCAGCCGGTAGGCGTCGACGTGGACCAGCGGCGGGCCGTCGCCCAGCGAGGGGTGGACCCGGGCGATCACGAAGGTGGGGGAGGTGACGGCGCCACGGACGCCGAGCCCCTCGCCCAGCCCCCGGGTCAGGGTCGTCTTGCCCGCGCCGAGTTCACCGGTGAGCAGCACCAGATCGCCGGGGCGCAGCAGTTTGGCGAGTCTGCGGCCCAGGTCCCGCATCTGGTCGGGAGAGGTGACGGTGATGCGCGTACCTGCGTCCATCTGTCTCCTAGCGCGAGGGCCACCGGCTTCCACCGGCGGCCGTATTGCTTCTCCGGCCCATGGTATTTTCCTTCTGCCCCGGTAAGGACCAGTAAGGACCGGCGAAGACCCGGACCAGTGAAGGCCCGGACCGGTAAAGACCCGGACCGGTAAGGGCCGGTTCGGACCGGGCCGCGACCTTCGGGCAGGAAGCCCCCGCCTTCAGGCGAGGAAGCGGAGTCACCCCCGCCGATGGTCGGACCACGGCGGCGGGGCGCCTCGCACCAGGGGCCTATGCGGCGGCGCGTCGCAGCCGTACGAACGCCGTCAGGCGCGTCGCAGCCGTACGAACGCCGTCAGACAGAGCCTAGCCCCGGGCCGACTCCCGACTCCGCTCAGCCCGATACGCCCCGCTTCGTCCGGTCGCCGGTGCCGTCAACGGCCCGGGAGAGCAGCTCGGTGAGATGGCCGTTGACCACCTCGGGGTGCTCGAGGATCACCAGATGCCCGGCCTCCTCCAGGATCACCAGCTCCGCGCCCGGCAGCAGCTCCGCGATCGCCTCGCTGTGCTCCATCGGGGTGATGAGGTCCTTGTCGCCCGCGAGCACCAGCACCGGCAGCCCGTCGAAGTACGGCAGCGCCGCCGCCTTGTCGTGGGCGATGAACGCCGGATAGAACTCCGCCACCACATCGATCGGCGTCGCCTCGATCAGCCGCTCGGCGAACCGCGCGACCCCCGGGTCCACGTCCTTCGAGCCGAACGAATAGCGCTTGATCAGCCCGGCGAAGAGATCGGCGGTCGCCCGCCGCCCCCGTTCGACCAGGTCGGCCTGCCAGCCCAGCGCCTTGAGCAGGCCGGGCAGCACCCGCCGCACCGCGTTCACCCCGACCACCGGGAGGCCGAAGCTGACCTCGCCCAGCCGGCCCGCCGAGGTGCCGATGAAGGCCGCGCCGATCACCCGCTCGCGCACCAGTTCGGGGTACTGCGCGGCCAGCGCCATCATCGTCATCCCGCCCATGGAGTGGCCGACCAGCACCAGCGGCCCCTCGGGCGCTGCCGCGTCGATCACCGCCTTCAGATCGCGGCCGAGCTGGTCGATGCTGATCGGGTCGCGGGCGCAGCCGCGCGCCGAGCGGCCGTGGCAGCGCTGGTCCCAGTAGACGGTGCGGACCATCTCGCGCAGCGCGGAGCGCTGGAAGTGCCAGGAGTCCTGGCCGAGGCAGTAGCCATGGCTGAAGACGATGGTGACGGGGGCGGGGGCGCGGCGCCCGAACCGCCGCTTGCGCAGCGGCGAGGGCGCGGCGGCGTTCTCCCGCACCTCTTCGACCTCGTAGTACAGCTCGGTGCCGTCGTCGGCGATCGCCGTCCCCGGAGTGCCGCGCAGCGTGCCGTACGGGCCCTCGGCGTCCAGCGCGAGCCGCGCCTTGCGCCGTACGCCGCGGCCGACCGTCAGCCGCTCGAGCGCGACGCCCGCGGCCGCCCCCGCCGCGAGGACGCCGATCGCGGCTCCCGCGAATCCGGCGCCCCGGCGCCAGCTCACGGCTGTGGCCCCCGCCGCGACTCGTGTCGCCATCTCCGCCGTGTTGCCGGCCGTACTCTCGTCGCCCATGGTCAGTTCCCTGTGCCCCCCTGCTCACCCACATAAACGCGGGGGACCCGGGGCGAGATCCGGGTGACGATCTCATAGCCGATCGAGCCCACGGCCCGCGCCCAGTCCTCGACGGTCGGTTCGCCCCGGTCACCCGGGCCGAACAGCACCACCTCGTCGCCCGGCGCGGCGGTGTCGCCGCCCAGGTCCACCACGAACTGGTCCATGGCGACCGTGCCCGCCACGGTCCGCCACTTGCCCGCGAGCAGCACCGGGCCGGTGCCCGAGGCGTGGCGCGGGATGCCGTCCCCGTAACCGACGGGCACCAGCGCCAGGGTCGTCTCACCGGGGGTCACGTAGCGGTGCCCGTAGGACACGCCGTGTCCGCCCGGCACCCGCTTGACGGAGGCGAGCGCGGCGGAGAGCGTCATCACCGGCCGCAGCCCGAAGTCGGCGGGCACGCCGACCTCGGGGCTCGGGGAGATGCCGTAGCTGGCGATGCCGGTCCGGACCAGGTCGAAGTGGGACTCGGGCAGGGTCAGGGTCGCCGGGGAGTTGGCGATGTGCCGCACCTCCGGCCGCAGCCCCGCCCGCTCCGCGTACGCCACCATCTCGCGGAAGACCGACAGCTGGACGGCGATGGACGGGTGGCCCGGCTCGTCCGCGCAGGCGAAGTGGGACCACAGTCCCGTCACCCGAATGGCCCCTTCCGCCTCGGCCGCGCGGGCCTCGGCGACCAGCTCCGGCCAGTCCGCGGGCTGGCAGCCGTTGCGGCCGAGCCCGGTGTCCGCCTTCAGCTGGAGCCGGGCGGTACGGCCACAGGCGCGGGCCGCCGCGACGGCCTCGCGCACCGCCCACAGGCCGCTGGCCGAGACGTCGATGTCCGCCTCGATCGCCTGCCGCCAGGGGCCGCCGGGCGTCCACAGCCAGCACATCAGCCGGCCCATGTCCCCCGCCGCGCGCAGGGCGAACGCCTCCTCGGGCGTGGCCGTGCCCAGCCAGCCCGCGCCCGCCTCACGGGCGGCGCGGGCACAGCGGATCATGCCGTGCCCATAGGCGTCCGACTTGACCACGGTCATCAGCTCGGCGGTGGGCGCCGCGTCGCGCAGCGCCCTTACGTTGGCCCGTAGGGCGGCCAGGTCGACCACGGCACGGGCGCGCATCGGTGTCTCGTCCATCTCCGTCAGTCTCTCAGGCCGCCGGGCCGGACCTTCGGCCGGAATGTGTGCTTCCGAGCAAGGAGTGCCGCTTCCCAGCAAGGAGTGCCCTTCGTTCGGGAGACTATGGGGCATGAGGATTGCCTACAGCGTCGAGACGGTACGGGCCGCCGAGCGCGAACTGATGGCGCGGCTGCCCGCAGGAGCGCTCATGCAGCGCGCGGCGGCGGGGCTCGCGGCCGCCTGCGCCGGCCTGCTGGGCCGGGTGTACGGATCCCGGGTGGCCCTGCTGGTCGGCAGCGGCGACAACGGCGGCGACGCGCTCTACGCGGGCGCCCGGCTGGCCCGGCGCGGCGCCGGGGTCACGGCGGTGCTGCTCACCCCCGACCGGGCCCACCACGGCGGCCTCGCCGCCCTGCGGGCGGCCGGCGGGCGCACGGTGACGGCCGACGCCGGCGAACCGGCCGTCGCCCGCGCCGATCTCGTGATCGACGGGATCGTCGGCATCGGCGGCAAGGGCGGGCTGCGGCCCGACGCGGAACGGCTGGTCCGAGCGGTGCGCGGCACCGTCGTCGCCGTGGACCTGCCCAGCGGGATCGACGCCGACACCGGCGAGGTGCGGGGCTCCTCGGTGCGCGCGGACGCCACGCTCACCTTCGGCGCGTACAAACCGGGGCTGCTCATCGACCCGGGCCACGAGCGGGCGGGCGCCCTGCGCCTGGTCGACATCGGCCTGGCGGAACACCTGCCCGCCGCCCCCGACCTGGAGGCGCTCCAGCACCAGGACGTGGCGGCGCTGCTGCCCCGGCCCACGCCGGAGAGCGACAAGTACCGGCGGGGCGTGGTGGGCGTCGTCGCGGGCTCCGCCCGCTACCCGGGCGCGGCCGTACTGGCGGTCTCGGGCGCGCTGCGCGGCGGCGCGGGGGCGGTGCGCTACGTCGGGCCCGCGGCCGACACGGTCATCGCGCGCTTCCCCGAGACCCTCGTCCACTCCGGCCCCCCGGCCAAGGCGGGCCGGGTCCAGTCGTGGGTCGTCGGCCCCGGCCTCGGCGACGGCGCCGCGGCCAAGCACTCCCTGGACGACGTCCTCGCCTCCGACGTCCCGGTCCTGGTCGACGCCGATGGGCTCCACCTCCTCCCCAGCGGGAGCGACCTGCGCACCCGCGACGCGGCGACGGTCCTCACCCCGCATGCGGGCGAGGCGGCGGCGCTGCTCGGGGTCAGCCGCGAAGAGGTGGAGGCGGGCCGGCTGGCCGCCGTCCGCGCGCTGGCCGAACGTTACGGCGCGACCGTGCTGCTGAAGGGGTCCACCACGCTGATCGCCGCCGAGGGCCAGCCGGTGCGCGTCAACCCCACCGGCACCGGCTGGCTGGCCACGGCGGGCAGCGGCGACGTGCTCTCCGGGCTGATCGGCTCCCTGCTCGCCACGGGCCTCACCGCCCGCGACGCGGCCTCGGCCGGCGCCTACCTGCACGGCCTCGCCGCCCGCCGCACCACGGCCCCGCAGGGGGCGCCCATCGCGGCGTACGACGTGGCGACGGCGCTGACGGAGACGTGGCGGGACGTGCTGGTGGGATGAGGCCGCGGTATGCGGTCGCGGTCCACGATCCGCGATCCGTTGTCCGTGGTTGCAGATGCGAGCGCGGGTGCGGGCATGTGGTGGTTGCTGGCGTGCGCCTGCTGTTTCGTGGTGGTGCCCGGGGCGGGGTGCGGGGGCGCGGCAGGTCCGTGGGTGGGTGCCGGGGGCGGGGCCTCCGGTGCGGCGCCCTGGACCGCATATTTACGGCGCCGGTGCCCGGAACCGTGGGGCGGGCCGGAGATCGGCGCCACACATATGCGTAAGCGTCCAGGACACCACCCCTCCGACCCCACCCCCTCCCGCCGCGTCGGCGACCACCCACCAGCGGCCCCGAAACCCCCGCCCGGCGGTGCGCGCCCCGGTGGCCCGGGTGCCGGGGCTCGTAGACTCCAGACCCTGCGTACGGACTTCGGATGTCTCGCTCGCGATATGCGGGTTGCCGAGTTGGATACCGAGATCAAGTCATTGAGCGCAAACTGACGAAAGGGACAGGGATGTCGCGGACCGAGGGTGCCCGGCTGTTCCGGGAGACGTGGATCGCGGGGGTGCGGCGGCACTTTCCCGGGGAGCCCAAGCCGGGTTATGTGACCCCCTGGGAGGAGACCCCGGAGTGGGAGCGGGCTGCTGCCGGGGCGGTGTACGAGCAGGTGCGGCAGTTCCTGGAGGTGAGCGAGGGGCACGCGGGGCGGCTTACGCGGGAGCAGAAGGGGCGCTTCGTCGCGACGTGCTGGACCGCGCAGATGTACCGGCACTTCGAGGACCCGAAGCCCGGGTACGTCGCCGACTGGCCGGATCTTCCCGGCTGGCAGCAGGAGACGGACGCGAACATCTTCGAGGCGATCGAGAAGGACGTCAGCTGACGCGCGTCCTCGCCTCGGCTTGCCCTTGTCGTACAGCCATCCTGTGAAGAGCTTGCCCGGGGCGGGGTGCGGGGGCGCGGCAGGTCCGTGGGTGGGTGCCGGGGGCGGGGCCTCCGGTGCGGCGCCCTGGACCGCATATTTACGGCGCCGGTGCCCGGAACCGTGGGGCGGGCCGGAGATCGGCGCCACAAATATGCGTAAGCGTCCAGGACACCACCCCTCCGACCCCACCCCCTCCCGCCGTCCCGCGACCACCC
>NZ_BBOX01000247.1 GCF_001553455.1 Streptomyces hygroscopicus subsp. hygroscopicus | reverse complement strand
CCGTTCCCGCCGGCGGCCGCCGACCGAGGCGGTCGACGCGGCGGGGGAGCGCCCTCCCCACGGCGCAGGGCTCCGGAGGGGCGCGGCCCCCGGCGCGGCCGTCAGTCCGCGCGTCCGGGGCCGCCGTGGGGAGGGCGGGCGTCGTCGCGCGGCTCGGCCGGGGCGAGGAGGTAGCAGCGGAGCTGATCGAGCAGTTCGGCGATGCCTTCGTGGTCGGCGCGGTAACGGACCAGCTTGCCGCTGCGCGTCGAGTGGAGCAGCCCGCCGCGGCGGAGCACCGCGAGGTGCTCGGAGGTGGTCGACGGGCCGAGTCCGGCCCGCTCGGCGACCTCGCCGACGGTCAGCTCCTCCCCGGCGGCGAAGTGCGAGAAGAGCTTTTGACGCGTTCCGCTGGCCAGGGCCTTGAGGAAGACCTGAAGGTCGTCGCCGGGTACGACGGCCTCGGGGCGCGTCTCCCGCTCCGTCCCGGAGCCCGCGTCCGTGGCTCGGTACTGCCGGGGCACGCGGAGGGCCCGGTGCAGGTCGAACTCGGCCGGAGGAATGCCCAGGGCCGAGCAGGCTTCCCGGACGACGGCCCGTTCGCTGTCGTCGAAGTGGCCGTCGGCGCAGCCGATGACGATGCCGATCTGGATGACGGCCCGCGCCTCGGCGGCCTTCCTCCTCGCTTTGCCGATCTCCCGCATGGCGCCGACCTTGCCGAGGGTGAAGTCCGCGGTCAGTTCGTCGAGGTGGTCCTCGAAGCGGCGGTGCAGATCGTCCGCGGGGAAGCCCTGGAGCACGTCGTTGGTGGCGATGAGCTGGGCGACGCGTTGCCGCTCGGACGGGTCGATCGTGCCGTCCGCCGCCGCCACCAGGGCGCACATCGCCATGCTCGCGTCCCGGAAGGCCCCGCTCTGCAGCTCGTTCTTCTTCGCCGTGAGCTGCGCCTGCATGGTCTGGACCGAGTCCTTGAGGCGGTCCCACAGCGCCATCTGCGTCTCCTTGTCGGCTTACCCGTCGTATGACACGAAGACAGAATCTACCTTTGATCTTGCGTGGTGCGCCGCCCTTCAGGGCGGTGGTGAAGCGCATCCTGGAATTGCTCTGGCTCGCGCGTGAGTATGGGTCCGCAGTGGTGGCTCAGTTTCGGCTGCACGGGGCGCTGCTGATTCTCGTTGTACTGGCGTACAACGGTCAGCGGGGCGTCGCCGCACGATCCGGCGAAGGAGGAGCCGGACCAGAAGTGTCCGCCCCACAGGTAGCGGCGTATGTGAGTGTCGTACTCCTTGCGCAGGTAGCGCGAGGAGACGCTTTTGAGGGAGTTGACCAGTGTGGAGAGCTGGACTTTGGGCGGGTAGTGCACGAGCAGGTGTGCGTGGTCTTCCTCGCCGTTGGACTGTTTCAGCTCCGCTTCGAAGTCCGTGCGCACCTCGCGCATGATCTCCTCGTACCTGGTCAGCAGGTCGCTGGTGAAGGCCCGTCGCCGGTACTTGGTGATGAAGGCCAAGTGGACGTGGAGGTCGTAGACGACGTGGCGTCCGGTGCGTATATCCGGATTCGGATTCCAGCGTGGTGACGTAAGCCGAGTGCTAACGTAGTCGCATGGTCACGGAACGTGCATGCGAGAAGCGGCAGTTCGGGCATCGTGCCCGGCTGGCGCTGACGCCTGCACAGGCCCAGCTCATGGACACTCAGGCACACGCGGCCCGCACCCTGTGGAACTTGCTGCACGACTGGTGGACGATGCTGCCCCGGGACAAGCGTTCCCTCGCGGCGGCGGACGCCGCGATCCGCCAGGGCCGCAAGGAGATCGACTGGCTCGCCGTACTGCCCGCCCAGGCCGCCCAGGCCGTGCTCAAGACGTACTTCCAGGCATGGAAGAACTGCTGGGAAGGCCGCGCGGGCCGCCCGGACTTCAAAGCCCGCTTCCGCACCGTGATGTCCGTGGACATTCCCCAGGGCCGGGACCTGTGCATCACCCGGGTGCACCGCCGCTGGGGCATGGCCAACATCCCCAAGATCGGCCGGGTCCGGTTCCGCTGGACCAAAGACCTCCCCGTGGGAAAGCGCGCCGACACCGCCAACCGGATCACCGGAGCCCGGCTGGTCAAAGACGCGCTCGGCTGGCACATAGCCTTCCGCGTCCAGACTCTCGAACCCGCCCCCGAGCCACGCCACGGCCCCGAAGTCGGCATCGACGTGGGCGTCACCGTGCCACTCGCCCTCTCCGACGGCACGACATACGGCCACACCGCATGGCTGACGGGTAAGGAACAGACCAAGCTGGGCCGGCTGGAGCGGCGGGCCGCGCACCGCAAGAGTTTCCGCACGCGAGGAGAGCGCACCTCCCACCGCCTGCGGGCCACTTATGACCAGATCGCGGGACTTTGCGCGAGAGCCAAGCGCAGGCACCTGGACTGGCAGCACAAAACCACCACCGTCATCGCCGCGAAGTACGGCGTGGTCGTGGTGGAAGACCGGAACATCACGAACATGGTCAAGAGCGCCAAGGGCACCGTGGAGGTGCCGGGGAAGAACGTCGCCCAGAAGTCCGGCCTCAACCGTGCCATCATCGGCGAGGCGTGGGGCCGCACGGTCGAACTGCTGACGTACAAGACCGCCCGCCGTGGCGGCACCCTGCACAAGGTGCCCGCCCCCGGCACCTCCCAGCGCTGCTCGATGTGCGGGGTCACCACACCGGGCAGCCGGGAGTCCCAGGCCGTGTTCGCGTGCAAGAACCCCGACTGCGGCTGGGTGGGCAACGCCGACCACAACGGAGCCCGGAACATCTTGCACGTGTACCGGACGGGCCTCGCGCTCGTCCCGGCTGCCGGGAGGGCAGTCGTCAGGCGCGCACGCCGCGTCAAGCCCGCCACCGCAAGGTAGGCGGGAATCTCCCGGATTCATCCGGGAGAGCACTCCAAAGGTTTGTAGAGAGCTGTCGCGAAAAGAGACCGTGCCCTTACATCCTCGAACGAGGTCCCGGTACATCCTCGAACGAGTCCCCGGCCGATCCGGCGCGGGGGTGGCTTCAAATGATCGGTTGTCGCGGCCCGTTACTTCTACAGTGCTGTAGATTCCGGTCCGGGTCCGGCACCTGGTGACAGCGGAGAACACGTCCTTCCGTGAGCCCCGGTGCGTATCCGTCCATGTGTGTTGGTCATTTCTCATTCAGGAGCTGTGCCCTGTGACCGTGAGCCTGTCCAAAGGCGGCAATCTCTCCCTCACCCGCTCCCAGCCCGGCATCGCCAGCGTCGTCGCGGGTCTCGGCTGGAAGGTGAACACCGGTCCCGGCGACGTGGACCTCGACGCGAGCGCCCTGGTGCTGGGGGCGGACGGCCGGGTCCTGTCGGACCAGCACTTCGTCTTCTTCAACAACCGGGCCACGCCCGAGAACTCCGTCCGGCACACCGGCGACAACAGGACTGGCGAGGGCGAGGGGGACGACGAGCAGATCGCCGTCGACTTCGCCCTGCTGCCGCCGCAGGCGGAGTCGGTCGTGTTCGTGGTGTCGATCCACGATCACGGGGGAGTGGCCACCACCTTCGGCCGGGTGCGCGATGCCTACATCCGCATGGTGCACCAGGCGTCCGGGGTGGAGATGTGCCGCTTCGAACTGACCGAGGACGGCCACGACGAGACCGCGATGGTCTTCGGCCAGCTGTACCGGCGGGACGAGGAGTGGAAGTTCCGCGCGATCGGCCAGGGCTACTCCTCCGGTCTGCTGGGCATCGCCAAGGACTACGGCGTCAACGTGTGAGAGCCCGCGGAGGCATGGGGCCGCCGGGCCGCCGCGTCCATCGGGACGCGCGGCCCACCGCACCGCGCTGCTGGCCCCTCTTGGCCCCTCTTCCGCGAGCTTGCGGGATGACGCCGGGGCCGGTGGGCCGGGAGCTGCCGCTCGGCGCCCGCCCCGCCCACCTCGTCCATCATCCGCCCGTGGCCGTGGCCGTGGCCATCCGGTCCGCCCCGGCCGGACGGAACGCGTCCGCGCCGGGTGACCGGGCCGGGACGGCCGTCCTCGGTACGGCCACCGTGACGGCCGTCCTCGGTACGGCAACGGCCTTCGCGGCAGCCGCCATTCCGTGGTGGCTGCCATTCCGTGGCGGCTGCCGTTCCGCGGTGGCTGCCGGGGCTGCGCCCGGAGGGTGGGGCGATGCGGCCGACGGGCCCCCTTCCGGGTCGGGCGGCGGCCGGAGGCGTACCCCTCCCGCCGCCGCCCGCTCATGACCGCGTTGTCCCGTCGCGGGACGTCTCGCGGTCGCTCCCGCGGCCCTGGACGTAGCCGTACGAGGCGACCGCCCCGCACACCAGCGCCGCGCCCAGCAGCCAGCCGCCCAGGACGTCGCTGGGCCAGTGGACGCCCAGGTACAGCCGGGTGAAACCGACGCCCAGCAAGGACACGGTCGCCACGGCGACAGCCGGCCGCAGCCACTTCGCAGGCGCCCCGTGGAGCGTCAGCAGCCACAGCAGCAGCCCGAAGGCGACGGTCGCGGACAGGGCGTGGCCGGACGGGAAGGCCGCGTAGTGCGCCGAGTCCACCGGATTCGACCACTGGGGGCGCTCCCGGCCGACGGCGGCCTTCACCAGCTGTTGCAGCGCCGTGCCCGCCGCCGCCGTGACGGCGACCCAGATGGCCGGTCGGACCTCCCGGCGCCACAGCAGCCAGCCCACCGCCACGGCCAGCAGCGCTCGCATCGTCCAGGGGTCCCAGACCCAGTCCGTGAGCACTCTGTTGACCCGGGTCCAGCCGTGGTGCTCCACCGCCGAGCGGTGCAGGGCGACGTCGATGTCCCGGTCGGCGCCTTCCAGCGGCCCCCAACGGACGGCCACCAGGGCGAGCAGCACCAGGAAGAGTGAGATGAGCACGGCCGCGGCGCGGGCGGCCCGGCGGTGGGTGCTTGCCGGTTCCATGGGTCGATGATCGCTGACGGACGGGCCCGGGGACCAGAAGGCCCGGGGACCAGAAGGCCCGGGGCCGGAAAGCGGCTACCCCAGCACCCGCAGCGCCGGGACGAAGGTGACCAGGAGCGGCACCACCGGGACGAGCGCCGCCGTGGCCGTGAGGCCCCAGCGGCGTCCCGCCGGGAGGCGGGAGGCCGGGGCCAGCAGCCGGTCCACCCGCTGCGGGACCTGGGCGAGCGCGCTGGGGCAGGGCCCGAACACCCCGCGGTCCTCGTTGAGTTCGACCAGCGCGAGCGCCGTGGTCGTCCGTCCGAAACGCCGGGACGCGGAGTCGTCGGCGGCCAGCTCGACCAGCCGGTGCACCTCGTCGCGGAACGCCGCGAACATGGCCACCCGCGGAAAGCCGGTGGCCAGCGCGCCCGAGCAGTGCAGCAGCCAGTGGTGGCGGGCGCGGGCGTGGCCCTGCTCATGGGCGATGACGGCGTCCAGCCGACGGCCCTTGAGGCGGCGCAGCGCCGCCGTGGTGATGACCAGCCGCGGCGGGGTGCCCGGCAGCCACCAGGCGTCCGGCTTGTCGCCCTCCAGAACCACCAGACGCTCCCCGCTGGGCTCCTCACCGGGCAGGACGGGGGAGCGGACGAGGAGTTCGGCGCGGTGCTGCCTGCGCCAGGCGCGGGCGCGGCCGATCTCGCGGGTGAGCATCACCGCGCTCCACACGGCCCCGAAGGCGAGCACGAGGGCGACGGGCGCGGCCAGCGGCCCGTAGCCGGACAGCGCGTACGCCTCCACCACGCCCTTGGGCGCGGGGGCGAAGACATTGCCGCGTACGGCGTCCCAGGCGGCCGCCGCGGTGAGCGCCATGGTCGACGCGCAGCACAGCAGCACTCCGACGACCACGCACTGCCACACCCACAGGGCGAGCACGGGTTCGCGGTCGATCCAGTCGGAGCGGGACAGCAGGCGCGGCGCCATTGCCGCCGCCAGTGCGCCGAGGCCCATCAGCGCGAACGGGACCATCATGGCGGTCACCTTATGATCGCGGCGCCCGGGACGGGTACGGTAGCGACGGCGAAGTGACGCACACCACGGTGTGGCCGCGACGGGGCCCGCCGCCCGTTCACAGCGTCAGCAGCATCGCGCACATCCCGATCCCCATCGACAGCCTGCAGGCATGCCGCAGCTCGGGCCGCCGCGACCGGGTGGCGCCGGGCGGGCCGGCCCCCGCGCCGTCCATGACGCCGTCCGTCATCGGCACCAGGCGCCACCCGGACCGTACGACGTAGACCGCGAAGTACAGCAGGAGTACCCCGGTCAGCGGCGGCACCCCGCCCGCCATCCGGCCCGGGGCCATCCGGGCGGTGTGGTGGTGGCCGCCCGTGCCGCCCGTCATCATCGCGAGCGCCATGTAGACCATCGCCAGCGCCCCGACGGCGTGGTGCAGATGGTGCCCCAGGGGCCCGGTGCCGCGCCGCACCGGCAGCAGCGCCCTCACGGCGGCCACGGCGAAGACCGCCGCGAAGGCGGGCGGGCCCCAGGGCCGGGGGTCCAGCACGGTGGACGGCACCGCCATCGCCGCCATCCCCCACCCCATCAGCGCCTCCGCCCCCGCGATCCGCCGGCCCGGTCCGGGCGGCTCACCGCGCATCTGCAGCAGACAGTAGGCACCCGTGGCCGCGCACAGCGCGACCAGCAGCCAGCCGACGAACCACGGTCCGTGCACGGCCCACCTCCCGGAGGGGACGTATACCGGGGTGCATCCCCTGCCCCGGCTACCGGGGGGCATCCCCTGCCCCGGCGCCCCACACGGGAGCGCACGGGCGCAGCGGGGGAGCGCAGGGCGCGTGCGGTGCGGCCAGGAAGAGCCGGCGCCCGGTGTGGCACGGTGTGAAGTGCGGCCCCTGGCTTGAGCCGGCTCAAGCCCGCTCAAGCCGGCCCCAGCCGCACACGGGACGTGAACACGAGTGCAACGAGAAGGAGACTCCGTGTCGAACCCACCGCTTTCCGAGGCCGCGGTCACCATGCTCAAGAAGGCCAATCCGGCCGTGATCGCGACCCTCCGGTCCGACGGCCGGCCCGTGTCCACGGCCACCTGGTACCTCTGGGACGACGGCCGGGTCCTGGTCAACATGGACGAGGGCCGCAAGCGGCTCACCCATATCCGCAACGACCCCAGGGTCACGCTCACCGTGCTCGACGACGGGAACTGGTACAACCACGTGAGCCTCATCGGCCGGGTCGTCGAGATCAAGGACGACACGGACCTGAGCGACATCGACCGGCTGTCCCGGCACTACCTCGGCAAGGACTATCCGCAGCGGGACCGCCGCCGGGTGAGCGCCTGGATCGAGATCGACCGCTGGCACGGCTGGGGCGAGCACAAGGAGAACACCCAGCCCGGCTGATCCGCGCCGTACCGCCCGCTGTCCGTACCGCCCGCCGTCGGCCCCGCCCGCCGTCCGTCCCGCTCCCGGCCCTCGGTCACGCTCTCGCGCCGTTACGCCGAGCGCGGGACGGGCGGGGCGGGCGGGACGGCGCGGGCCGACTCCGTTCGTGCCGCCCCCGCCGTCCGGCGGACAGGACAGCACACCAGGACGCGGCCCGAGGGGAGGAGGCCGGTACCGGCCGGAGGTCCGGGCGTACTGGCCCGGGGCACTGGCCGAGTGCCGCGCCCACGGGTTCGCTGTCGTCGGCGCCCGCGACGGAGCCGCGGGCCGGGGCTCAGGAGGCCAGCCGCTCGCGTGCCTTGGGGCCCGACGCCGCAGGTTCGACCTCGTCGTCGGGCTGCTTGATCTCGGCCCACACCTCATCGAGGGAGAGGCCGAGGACATCGGCGATCGCCGCGATGGTCGGGAAGGCGGGGGTGGCTACGCGACCGGACTCGATCTTCCGGAGGGTTTCCGGTGAGACACCTGCGTCCAGCGCGGTAGTGAGCATCGAGCGCTCCCCCCTGGCCCGACGGAGGAGGGTGCCGAGGCGCTGTCCGCGCTCGACCTCTTCTGGAGTGAGCGGCAACCTGACCATGGCTCCGATTCTAGTACCGGTATAGTATGGCCGGTATAGTTATTGGACGCATGAGAAGGGCGCCGCGTGATCGAGATCCTGAACCCCACCCGACTGGCCCGTGCCAAGGACACAGGCGCACTGGTCGCCGACATTCTGCACACGCTCAAGGGCCGTAGCACGGTCGGCACGAACCTCCTGGACATCGACCGGTGGGCCAAGGCCATGATCGTCGAAGCGGGCGCCCAGTCCTGCTACGTCGACTACGCGCCGTCCTTCGGGCGCGGGCCGTTCGGCCACTACATCTGCACGGCCGTCAACGACGCCGTGCTCCACGGACGGCCCTACGACTACAAGCTCGCCGACGGCGATTTGCTGACCCTCGACCTCGCCGTCTCCACAGGCGGAGTCGCCGCGGACGCCGCCATCAGCTTCATCGTGGGCGACGCCCGGCCCCCGGAGAGCGTCGCGCTGATCAACGCGACCGAACGCGCGCTGGCCGCGGGGATCGCCGCCGCCGGACCCGGAGCCCGCATCGGCGACATCTCCCACGCCATCGGCACGGTCCTCAGCGAGGCGGGATACTCCATCAACACCGAGTTCGGAGGTCATGGCATCGGCTCGACGATGCACCAGGACCCGCACGTTTCCAACACCGGACGGCCCGGCCGTGGATACAAGCTGCGCCCCGGGCTGCTGCTGGCACTGGAGCCATGGGTCATGGCGGACACCGCCGAGCTCGTCACCGATGCCGATGGCTGGACCCTCCGAAGCGCGACAGGCTGCCGGACGGCACACAGCGAGCACACGATCGCCATCACCGACGACGGAGCCGAAATCCTCACCTTGCCCAAGCAGATGCGGCCGTGAGGCCGGAGCGGCCCGTTTCCCTCCCCTCCGAGCGCTTCACCGCGAATCGCCGGTGATACGACGAGGACGAGACCGGCGGCGCACTCCCCGGCGGGTACCTCGTCGATAGCGGAGGCGGACTCGTGCCCCGCCGGCCGTCCATCGGCCCGGCGGGGGCATGGTGCGTATCAGGACGCCAGTCCGGACCGCTTCGCCATGGCCACCAGCTCCGGACGGCTGCGCTGGTGGAGCGTCCACAGCACGCGCAACACCTCCCGCGCCATGGGGTGGATCTCCGCCATCTGAGGAGCGACGTGGAAGGCGTACTTCAGCGCGTCCTCCGCCCCGCCGAGATCCCTCGTCGCGAGGCGAGCCCGGGCAGCGTCGATGGCCAGCCGGCCGACGCGCGACGGCTTCAGCCCGGACGGCGGGTTCCTGAGAAGCGGAGGTGCCATGGCTGGCCGCGGACCACACCCGGTGTGTCGGCGACGGCTGTACGTGCCAGCACCGCCCCGTTGGCGTGACCGCACCGCATCAGCCCCGTCGGGATCCCATCCAGCGGAGGCTTTTGCGTTCCCCGGGCTCACTCCCAGACGGGCCGGCCGCCCTCCCATAGCGCTGATACGTGGCTGGCGAAGCGGTCGTACAGACCATCGTCTCCCAGTCGTCGCAGGTGCAACATGGGCGACTCGTGGCCGAGAAGGCTGGACAGATGAGGGGTCACCAGCATCTCCGAATCGAAGGAGAACACCGACAGTGCAATGTGCTCATCGCTGAACCGGGCGTCGACTCGAGCCTTGTCCTTCAGCTTCGACAGGGCGTCAAGTGTGATCTTGATTCGTGTCCCGACGGTAAGGGGGACGCCTTCGATCTCTTCGCGCCGACGCGTCACTTCGGAGTCTGGGTCACCGACAAGGAAGCGCACCGAGCAACCAGACGCAGCTTTCGCTGCCAGACGCTCAATCAGCCGTGGGTGCTCCTGCCAGATGAAGTAGTTCGTGTACCCGGCAAAGGTGATGCTGTGTGACGCGGCGTCGATCAGTTGGCCCCACACCCACGTGGGGCAAGCGTTCCGGTAGGGGTATGCCTGAACAATCTCGCGACTGGCGCCTGTCTTGACAACTGACTTGGCCGGCCTGGGCCACAGCATGCCGTCATCTACTCCTAACGCCTTAGCGACGGCAGTCCTCGTGTCGGGGTGTGGAGCCCGACTGGGATCCTTCAACCATCGCTCTGCGGTCTTGGTGGACACTCCCACCATACGAGCAAGGCGACCAGGAGATACGTCCGCATCGGCCATAGCATCTCTAAGCGCTTCGTTCAAGGTTCCTCCCCCGGACGTTTAGGACGCTTAGGACCATAGCGTGAAGTTGTCCTAGCTGTCCCGTCCGAAGAGGTTCAAACGTCCTGTCAAGAGAGTCACAGTATGCGCATGGACAGCGACGCAACGAAGCCAATCCTCGTATTCATCTACGACCGTGAGGGGACCAGCCAGACGGATCGACTGCTCGCCCGAATCGCCATCTGCCGAGCCTTCGCGGCCGAGATGGGATGGGAGGTCACGGGTCAGTGGGTCGATCGCGGGGACGCCGCTATGGGCGAGCGCAGGCCGTTCTGGCAAGGCATGATCGCGGCGATGAAACAGCAGGGCCAGGGACGCCGCATCGTCTGCCTGGTGGCGAGCTGGAACCGCGTCGCGTACGACCTGGGCGTCCGTGCCCATCTGCGGCAGCTCGTGACCGAGGTCGGCGGCACGTGCGTGTCGGTCGAAGACGCCGTGCCCCCGCCGCCGCCCATCTCTCGGGACGCGGCCATGCGTCAGATCCGGGCCAATGGGCAGCAGATCGCCCCGGGGGCGACGTTGGTTCGCCACGACGGGATGACGGCGTGACCTGGTTTCCCAGCGGGGACGTCGACTCCCCGTCGCGCCGCGAAGGTTTCGCTCTCGCGGCGAGCGTGACGGCGGGTGAAGACGCTGTGTCGTTCGAGGACCGGGGGCGCGCAGCTATCCGGGCGTCGTCGCGGTATCTGGCGGACCCGTCGACGTCCCTCAAAGACGCCCATGCGGCGATCAAGCTGCTTCAGCTGACCCTCTCCGACGTGATCATGGTCGCGGAGGACCGGAAGCGGCGGCTGGCGCGTCAGGAAGCCACGAGCCACCCAGCCTGATGACTTCCTCGTCCCCGCCCGAACCCCGCGCTTGGAAGAGGGCGAGGAGCGGCGGCGGACGCACCTCG
>NZ_BBOX01000246.1 GCF_001553455.1 Streptomyces hygroscopicus subsp. hygroscopicus | reverse complement strand
TGGTCCCCACTCCAGAGCCTTGCGTGCGGCAGGCGGAGGAGTGGGGACCGTACACAACCCTCGTCCCGGTCCGTGCTGAACGGCTCGCGGCCACTGTGTTCGCCGTCCCTGCGGAGAGCGCTACGCCATCCCGGGTCACCGGTGCGGCGGTAAGGGCGTCGCCCAGTAGGTCCGTCCGACCTTGGGCCCCGTCCGCGCGCCTCCCTGTGGCGCCGGACGGGGCTTTCTCAGGCGTGGCTGCTAGATCCCTGGTCGGTAGCGGATCGGGTGGTCTTCCGGGACCTCCACGAGGACGATTTTGAGTCCGTCCGGGTCGGCGATCCACATCTCCACCAGGCCCCACGGCTCCTTCTTCGGCGGGCGCAGCACCTCGACCCCCCGCGCGGTGAGCTCCTCGTGCGCCGCCGCCGCGTCCGCGACCTGGAGCCACAGCTGGAGGCCCGGGGCGGGCGGGGTGTCGGAGCGGCCGGAGACCTCCAGGAAGCCCCCGCCGAGGAAGTAGACCGTGCCACGTTCGGGGCCGGTCCCGAACTCCCGGTAGACCTCGAGGCCGAGGGCCTCGCCGTAGAAGGCCCGGGAGCGTTCGGGGTCCGTCGGCCGCAGCAGGGTGCGGCTGCTCAGTACGTGAACCATGCCGCGACCCTACGCAACCGGCGCCGGTCGGGGCAGGCTATGGTCGGTTTCGGCCACCGACCACCGTCTGCTTCCGCCACCGACCACGGTCCACGCCCGTTGCCGACCACGCTCCACTCCCGCCGCCGACCACCGAAGGGACCCGCTGACGCCATGGACACCGCGGACGCCACCGTACGACCCGCCGATGCCCCGCTCGCCTTCCGCCCGGCCACCGAGGCGGACGTGGACGGGCTGGTGGCGCTGATCGAGTCGGCCTACCGCGGGGACGCCAGCCGGGCCGGATGGACCACGGAGGCGGACCTCCTGGGCGGGCAGCGCACCGACCCGGAGGGCGTCGCGGCCGTGGTGCGGGGCGAGAACAGCCGCATGGTGATCGTCGAGCGGGCCGGTGAGCTGGTCGCCTGCTGCCAGCTCGAGCACCGCGGTGACCACGCCTACTTCGGCATGTTCGCGGTCCGGCCCGCGCTGCAGGGCGGGGGCCTGGGCAAGGTGATCCTCGCCGAGGCCGAGCGGTTCGCGCGGGCCGAGTGGGGAGTGACGGAGATGCACATGACGGTGATCTCCGCCCGTGAGGAGCTGATCGCCTGGTACGAGCGGCGCGGCTACGCCCGTACCGGCCGGATGACCCCGTTCCCGTACGGCGACGAGCGCTTCGGCGTGCCGCGCCGCGCCGGCCTGGAGTTCGAGCTGCTGGTCAAGTCCCTCGGCTGAGCAGCCCCCGGGCTGAGCAGCCCCCTGGGCTGAGCAGCCCCTCGGCCGAGCAGTCCTTGTGCCGAGCAAGCCCCTCGGCTGAGCGCCGCTTACGCCGTACGGGTGAACGTGGCCCCGTGGGCGTCACGCGGTGTAGCGCGCCGCCCGCCGGATCTCCGGGAAGTCGGTGGTGCCGCCGTCCAGGCGGAGGCCGCGGGCCAGCTTCAGATGGTCGGGGGTGTTCACGGTCCAGCCGATGACCTTGAGTTCGGCGGCGTGCGCCCGCTCCACCAGCTCCAGGGTCAGCCTGCGGATGTTGAGCACCAGCATGCCCGCGCTGACGGCGTGCGCCCGGTCGATCACATCGAGGCCGTAGCGGCTGGCCACGAGGGCGGTGCGGGCGGACGGGAGCAGGGTGCGGATCTCGGCGAGGGCCTCGTCGTGGAAGGAGATGACGTCCACCCGGTCCAGCAGATCGCGCCGGGTCAGCACCTCGGCCAGCGCCCGGGCGGCCGCCGTGTCCTTGATCTCGGCCTGGAGCGGCGCGCTGACGGCGTCCACGACCTCCTCGAAGACCGGGATCCGCTCACCGTCCCCGGCGTCCAGCTCACGCAGTTCGGCGAGGGTGAAGTCGCTGATCGGGCCCTTTCCGTCGGTGGTGCGGTCGACGTTCGCGTCGTGCATGACAACCAGCGCGCCGTCCTTGCTGAGGTGCAGGTCCAGTTCGATGACGTCCATGCCCTCGTGCTCGGCGCGGACGAAGGAGCGCAGGGTGTTCTCCGGCTCGACGCCCATCACTCCGCGGTGTCCGATGGTGAGAAAAGTCAACGCTGTCTCGCTCTTCTGACGGCCCTTGGCGGCCTTCGTCGGGTCGGGGGGAGGCAGTGGGGAGGCAGTTCCGTCGGCTCGGCGGCGGACAGGCCGCTCGGACCGGCGCACACCCTATCGGCCGCCCATGACCGGACTGTTCACGTGGGGGCGTGGCATGACCTGAGCCGATGGGGGCAGGAAAAACTGCGGTGGTGCGGGTGTGGCGCAGGATGATTTCCCGTACTCCCGCTTGAGCGAGGTGAGCGTCCATGGATACGGTGGCCTTACGCGAGTTTCTCCGGTGAAGGAGTGGTCATGACGGAAATCCTTTCGTCCGCGATAGCGGAAAGTGGTGTTCTGCCTTCGGGGCGTGTGGTTGATCATCCGGCCTGGCCGATTCTCAAGGACGCCGTCGAAACGTTTCGTCCGTGGCAGTCCAAGGACGGTTCCATCGACTTCGGCGCCGAGGGCGCGCCCACCCGTGAGGTGGCCGCGGCGACCATCGGCCGGGTGATCGAGGGCATCGAGGAGCTGGCCCCGCTGCTCCCGCACGACGCCGACTACCACCGGGCGGTCGTCGCGGACCTGCGCCGCTGGGCCGAGCACGGCTTCGGCGTCCCCGACTTCCTCGACTCGCTGCTCGCCTTCCAGCCCGCCCGCATGCGCGCCGACGGCCTCCAGCACCTCGTGGTCTTCCCCATGTACACGCAGAACGGCAATCCGGACCGCAATCTGGAGGCCGTGGTGCTGCGGATGGTCTGGCCGGACTGGCTGGCCGAGCTGGAGCGCACCCGTTATGACAACCCGCTCTACTGCGGTCTGGCCTTCGAGGACTTCACCTCCGGCTACGACACCAACTCCGCGGTGCTCTTCCCGGAGACCATCGCCGTCCGCGAGGCCCCCGAGCGGTTCACCTGGGGCGGCATCTTCTGCGACCGCGAGGCGGCCCGCTTCCGCCGGGTCAGCGAGGCCGCCGTCCGGGCCCTGGGGCTCGAACTCCCCGAGGACATCCGGGACATGCTGGCCGACCAGGGCCGCTGCCAGGAGGCGTTCGCCCTGTGGGACATGATCCACGACCGCACCCACAGCCATGGCGACCTGCCGTTCGACCCCTTCATGATCAAGCAGCGGCAGCCGTTCTGGATGTACGGACTGGAGGAGCTGCGCTGCGACCTCACGGCCTTCAAGGAGGCCGTGAAGCTGGAGGGCGAGGGGATCGCCCAGGCCCGCGACGTCCAGTACGCCGTGATCTTCGACCGGATGTTCCGGTTCCCCGTCACCGGTGAACGGGTCCGCAACTACGACGGGCTCGGCGGCCAGTTGCTCTTCGCCTATCTCCACCAGCACGACGTCGTACGCTGGACGGACAACACCCTGCACATCGACTGGTCCCGCGCCTCGCAGGTCACCAACCAGCTGTGCGGCGAGATCGAGAAGCTCTACCGCGACGGCATCGACCGCCCCAAGCTCGTCCACTGGTTCAAGGCGTACGAGCTGGTGTCGACCTATCTCGCACCTCACCCCGGCTCGGTCTGGGCCAAGGGCCCCGACGCCCTGGACCTGACCCAGCCGCCGCGCAAACTCGTCGACGACGTGCTCCCCGACGAGTTTCCGCTGAGCATGTTCTACGAGGCGCTGGCCAAGAAGCTGCGTTCCGTGGTCGCCTCCACCAAGGGCATCACGGCCGACAGCGACGTACCGGCGGCGGCATGAACCCCGCGGCGGCGCACAGCCCCCGGACGGGGAAGGACGAGGAGGCAGCGAGGATGACCACACCGACGTCGAGCCCGAGCCCCAACGAGCCGGGGACGCGGCCGCTGGACGGCGCGGTGGTGGCGGTGGCCGGCGCGGCCGGCCCGGCGGGCCGGGCCACACTGCTCCGTCTCGCCGAGGCCGGCGCCGTCGTCGTCGCCTCCGACTCCGACCCGGCCCGGCTGGCCGAGGCCGTGGACGCGGCGCGCTGGGCCCACGGCGGAGCCACCGTCACCGGCGAGACCGTCGACCTGCTCGACCTGGACGCCACCCGTGCGTGGGCCGACCGCACCGAGAAGGAGTTCGGCCGGGTCGACGGTCTGGTGCACCTGGTCGGCGGCTGGCGCGGCGGCAAGACCTTCGCCGACGTCCCGCTCGCCGACTGGGACACCCTGCACGACCTGCTGATCCGGACCGTCCAGCACACCTCCCTGGCCTTCCACGACGCCCTGCTGCGCGGCGGCAAGGGCCGCTACGTCCTGATCAGCGCGGCGGGCGCGTCCCGGCCCACCGCGGGCAACGCCGCGTACGCCGCCGCCAAGGCCGCCGCCGAGGCGTGGACGCTCGCGCTCGCCGACTCCTTCCACAAGCTGGGGGGCGAGGGCGGCCCGTCGGCGGCCGCTGTCATCCTGGTGGTCAAGGCGCTGGTGCACGACGCCATGCGGGCGGAGCGCCCCAACGCGAAGTTCGCGGGCTTCACGGACGTCAAGGAGCTGGCCGAGGCCATCACCGGACTCTGGGACCGGCCCGCCCGGGAAGTGAACGGAACCCGCCAGTGGCTGACCCCCAAGCCGTGAGGACCGACGCCCGCGGTCACCATGACCCCGAGGTGCGCGGCTTCGCCAGCGACAACTACGCCGGCGCCCACCCGGAGATCCTCGCCGCGCTCGCCCTCGCCAACGGAGGCCACCAGGTCTCCTACGGCGAGGACGACTACACCGCGCATCTGCAGTTCGTCATGCGCAGCCACTTCGGCCCGCACGCGCGGGCGTTCCCGGTCTTCAACGGGACCGGCGCCAACGTGGTGGCCCTCCAGGCCCTCACCGACCGCTGGGGCGCGGTCATCTGTGCCGACAGCGCGCATATCAACGTCGACGAGTGCGGGGCGCCCGAGCGCGTCGGAGGGCTCAAGCTGCTCACCGTCCCCACCGAGGACGGCAAGCTCACCCCCGAACTCATCGACCGCCAGGCGTGGGGCTGGGACGACGAGCACCGGGCCATGCCGCAGGTCGTCTCGATCGCCCAGAACACCGAGCTCGGCACCGTCTACACGGTCGACGAGATCCGCGCCATCTGCGACCACGCCCATGAACGCGGCATGAAGGTCCACCTCGACGGCGCCCGGATAGCCAACGCCGCCGCGTCCCTGGACGTGCCGATGCGCGCGTTCACCAACGCGGCGGGGGTGGACATCCTGTCCTTCGGCGGCACGAAGAACGGCATGCTCTTCGGCGAGGCCGTCGTCGTCCTCGACCCGGACGCGGTGGGCGCCATGAAGCATCTGCGCAAGCTGTCCATGCAGCTGGCGTCCAAGATGCGGTTCATCTCCGTCCAGCTGGAGGCCCTGCTCGCCCGCGATCTGTGGCTGCGCAACGCGCGCCACGCCAACACCATGGCCCAGCGGCTCGCCGACGGCGTCCGCGCGGTGGACGGGGTGCGGATCCTCCATCCGGTGCAGGCCAACGCGGTCTTCGCCCGGCTCCCGCACGAGGTGGGCGAACGCCTCCAGAAGCGGTACCGCTTCTACTTCTGGGACGAGGCCGCGGGCGATGTGCGCTGGATGTGCTCCTTCGACACCACGGAGGAGGACGTGGACGGCTTCATCACGGCCCTCAAGGAGGAGATGGGCCGCGGCTAGCGGCAGTCGGCGGGCCGGGCACGTGCGCTGAGCGGGCACGTGCGCTGAGGGCGTGCGCTGAGCGGGTGCGCGCGCTGAGTGGGTCCGCGCACTGGCCGGGCACGTGCTTGCCGGGCGGACCTGTGCACTGAGCGAGGTCCGTGCTTACTCGGCGGGTCCGTGCTCGCCGGGTGGGTGCGTGCTCACCGGCCGGGGTCCGCGCTTACTCGGCGGGTCCGCGTTCACCGTGCGGGGTCCGCGCTCGCCGGGTGGATCCGTGCACTGAGCGGGGTCCGCGCTCACTGGCCGGATACGCGCTCACCGGGTGGGTGCTGCTCACCGGGCCGGTCCGCGATCACCTGGCGGGTATTGCTCCACCAGCCAGGCCCGCGCTCACCCGGCGGGTCCGCGCTCGGCGGGTACGTGCTCACCGGGCGGGTCCGTGCACTGGCCGGGGTCCGCGTTCACCGTGCGGGGGCCACACTCACCGGCCGGGTCCGCGCTCACCGGGCGGATCCGCGCACCGAGCGGGGTGGCCGGGTACCTGCTCGCCGGGCGGGTGCTGCTCACCGGCTCGGTCCGCGATCACCCGGCGGGTACGTGTTCCACCGGCCAGGCCCGCGCTCGCCTGGCGGGTGCGCGCTCACCGTCCGGTCACCCGCTCACCGGGCGGGCCGCCGGGCCCGCCCGCGGGCGTCCACCTCGTCCGCGGCAGCCGCGCTACCCGCGCTACCCGCGCCGGTCCAGGGCCAGGGCATCGGCCGGGGCCGGGGCGGTGCCGCCCAGGTGGGCCGGGACCCACCAGGTGTCGTCCGGCCCCTTGGGCCGCACCGGATACGCCCGCTGCGCCGCCTCCAGCAGCTCCTGCACCCGGCCGCGCAGCCGCTCGGTGAGGGTGTCCGAGGGCTCGGTCGGGTCGGCCTCCATCGGCTCGCCGACCCGCATCGTGATCGGGAAGTGGTGGCGGCCCAGTGCCCGCTTGTGCCCCTTGGTCCACAGTCGCTGGGTCCCCCACAGCGCCATCGGCAGCAGCGGGACGCCCGCCTCCTGGGCCAGCCGGGCGGCGCCCGACTTGAAGTTCTTGAGGGTGAAGGACGGCGAGATCGTCGCCTCCGGGAAGACCCCGATGATCTCACCGGAGCGCAGCGCCTTCAGGGCGTGCTTGTACGCCTCCATGCCCGCCGCGCGGTCCACCGGGATGTGCTTCATCGCGCGCATCAGCGGTCCGGAGACCTTGTGCCGGAAGACCGAATCCTTCGCCATGAACCGCACCAGCCGCTTGGCCGGACGGGCGGTCAGCCCGCAGAAGACGAAGTCGAGGTAGCCGATGTGATTGCTCACCAGAACCGCGCCGCCCCGCCGCGGGACGTTCTCGGTGCCCTTGATGTCGAAGCGCAGATCGAGCGCCTTGAACATGGTGCGGGCGATGCCGATCACTGGCGGGTAGACGAGCTCTGCCATGGGGGACCCTTCGTCGTAATGCCCGGGGAGGGCTCTCCCGGTGGAAGTTACGCGGCCGTAGGTTTTCTGCTTCTGGCAGATGGTGCCCGATGTCGTCTCGTTGTGCTACCGCGTGGCCCCGGCTGGCCGGGAGATCCTCGTCACGTCGGGCGGCCACCGGGGAATTCCCGCGCCTCCCGGGACGCTGCACGAGGGAGGTCCGACCGGGAGGAGACAGGTGCGAGACGGCGACGGAAGCCGGCGGCTGGACGCCGCCGAGCTGGGTGCGGAGCTGGGGGAACGGGCCACGCTCGTCCAGTTCTCCAGCGCCTTCTGCCAGCCCTGCCGGGCCACCCGGCGGACGCTGACCGAGGTGGCCGCGATGGTGGACGGGGTCGCGCACGTCGAGATCGACGCCGAGTCGCGGCTGGAGCTCGTCAGGGCGCTGGACATCGCCCGTACCCCCACCGTGCTGGTGCTCGACGCGGCCGGGCGGATCGTGCGGCGGGCCTCCGGGCAGCCGCGCCGGGCCGATGTCATCGCCGCTCTGGGTGATGCGGTGTGAGCCACCGCGCCCCGGCCCCACTTGACGGTCCGCACCCCGCCTGGTCAGGGTGAACGTCATGCGGCCCCGACTCCTTCTCTACGGACGTGTGCACGTGGACCTGGTGCGGACCGCCAGCGCGCGCTGTCCGGACGGGTGAGCGAACGACGACGAGCACGGCCCCCCCGCCCGTACCTCCGGCAGAAGGACACGTCCATGACGGCCACACACGACCTCGGCACGTCCGCGCCCGCGACGTCCGATCTCTTCCGCTCCGTCTTCCGCCGGCACGCCGCCGGTGTCGCCGTGATCACGGCCCGGGGCGTCCGCCCCGTCGGCTTCACCGCCACCTCCCTCGCCTCCGTCGCCGCCGAGCCGCCGCTGCTCTCCTTCGGCGTGGGCACCGGCTCCTCGAGCTGGCCGGTGCTCTCCGAGGCCGAGCACGTCGGCGTCCACATCCTGGGCGATCACCAGCGGGAGCTGGCCGCGACCTTCGCCCGCAGCGGTGCCGACCGCTTCGGACCGGCCACCGGCTGGCGCACGGGACCGGAGGGCGTACCGGTGCTCGACGGGGTGCTGGCGTGGCTGGTGTGCCGGGTGGTGGCCCGTATACCCGCCGGGGACCACCGCGTGGTGATCGGCGAGGTGACCGGGGGCACCGCGACCGGGGCCGGCCGTCCGCTGCTGTACCACCAGGGGCGCTTCAACGCGCTCCGCGACTGAGGCCGCGCCCTCCGGTCGGCGTCGGCCGCCCCCGCTGATCTCCATCGTTGGCAAGGTCACAGTTCACGCGGGTTGCGCACGGGGAACGAGCTGGGTGTACTGGCGAGTAATATTTTGCTGCGGTACATGGGTCGCCCCGGCTGGAAACCGCCCGCGGAACCGTCCGGGTCCCGCCCCCGAAGGCGCCTATGCTGCCAGCAACAAGGCAGCTCGGTAGAGACGATGCAGTAGGAGAGCCGGCGTGAGCTTGAGGATCGTTGTCTGTGTGAAGTACGTGCCCGACGCCACCGGCGACCGGCACTTCGCCGAGGACCTGACCGTCGACCGCGACGATGTGGACGGCCTGCTCTCGGAGCTGGACGAGTACGCGGTCGAGCAGGCCCTCCAGATCGCCGATGAGGCCGACGACGCCGAGATCACCGTCCTGACCGTCGGCCCGGAGGACGCGAAGGACGCGCTGCGCAAGGCGCTGTCGATGGGTGCGGACAAGGCTGTGCACGTCGAGGACGACGACCTGCACGGCACCGACGCGCTGGGCACCTCGCTGGTGCTGGCCAAGGCCATCGAGAAGACCGGCTACGACCTGGTGATCTGCGGGATGGCGTCCACCGACGGCACCATGGGCGTGCTCCCGGCGATCCTCGCCGAGCGCCTGGGCGTGCCGCAGGTGACGCTGTTGTCCGAGGTGTCGGTCGAGGACGGCACGGTGAAGGGCCGTCGTGACGGGGACACCGCGTCCGAGCAGCTGGAGGCGTCGCTCCCGGCGGTGGTGTCGGTGACCGACCAGTCCGGTGAGGCGCGTTACCCGTCGTTCAAGGGCATCATGGCGGCGAAGAAGAAGCCGGTGGAGTCCTGGGACCTCGAGGACCTGGAGATCGAGTCGGACGAGGTCGGTCTCGAGGGCGCCTGGACCGCCGTGGACGGCGCCACGGAGCGTCCGGCCCGCACCGCCGGCACGATCGTCAAGGACGAGGGCGAGGGCGGCAAGCAGCTCGCCGCCTTCCTCGCGGAGCGCAAATTCGTCTGAGAAGGCTGCCCCGCGGGTCAGACGTACAGCTGAGCCGCGCCGACCTCACCGCCCAGATCTTTCGCATGTCGCAGGAGAGCGATTCCCATGGCTGAAGTCCTTGTCTACGTCGACCACGTGGACGGTGCCGTCCGCAAGCCCACCCTGGAGCTGCTGACCCTGGCCCGCCGCGTCGGCGACCCGGTCGCCGTCGCCCTCGGCTCCGGCGCCGAGAACACCGCGGCCACCCTCGCCGAGCACGGCGCGGTCAAGGTGCTGACCGCTGACGCGCCCGAGTTCGCCGACTACCTCGTCGTCCCGAAGGTGGACGCGGTCCAGGCCGCGTACGAGTCGGTGTCCCCGGCCGCCGTACTGTTCCCGTCCTCCGCGGAGGGCAAGGAGATCGCGGCCCGGCTCGCGGTCCGCATCGGCTCCGGCATCATCACCGACGCCGTGGACCTGGAAGCCGGTGACGAGGGCCCGGTGGCGACCCAGTCGGTGTTCGCCGCCGCGTTCACCACCAAGTCCCGGGTCACCAAGGGCACCCCGGTGATCACCGTCAAGCCGAACTCGGCCGCCGTGGAGGCCGCTCCGGCCGCGGGCGCGGTCGAGGCCCTGTCGGTGTCGTTCTCGGAGCAGGCCACCGGGACGAAGGTGGTCTCCCGTACCCCGCGTGAGTCGACGGGGCGTCCGGAGCTGACCGAGGCCGCCATCGTGGTCTCCGGCGGCCGTGGCGTGGGCGGCGCGGAGAACTTCCCCCTCATCGAGGCCCTCGCCGACTCCCTGGGCGCGGCCGTGGGCGCCTCGCGGGCGGCGGTGGACGCGGGCTGGTACCCGCACACCAACCAGGTCGGCCAGACCGGCAAGACCGTCTCCCCGCAGCTGTACGTCGCCGCCGGTATCTCCGGCGCGATCCAGCACCGGGCCGGTATGCAGACCTCGAAGACCATCGTGGCCGTCAACAAGGACGCCGAGGCCCCGATCTTCGACCTGGTCGACTACGGCGTGGTCGGCGACCTCTTCGAGGTCGTCCCGCAGCTGACCGAGGAGGTCAAGGCCCGCAAGGGCTGACACCCACCGGACCGCTGCGAGGCCCCGTACGCGCTGGGTTGTGCGTACGGGGCCTCGCAGCGGTCGGAGGGTGTTGACCCGCTGGTGAGCGGCTGGCTAACTTCACCTTACGGATCATCGTTTCCGTACAGCGGAAATGGCGAGAAGGGTGGGGGAACGGACATGGAGCCTCGGGAGACGCCGAAGACCAACCCGCCCGGCGCGGCAGGGGCGAGCGTGCCTGGTGCCGTGGGGGCCGCTGCCGGGGTCGGCGCGTCCGGCGCCGCAGGGGTCGGCTCGCCTGGTGCCGTAGGAGCCAGCTCGGCGGGTGCCGCGGGGACCAGCCCGTCCGGTGCCGCAGGGGTCAGCCCGGCCAGTACCGTCGGGGCCGCCGCAGGGGTCAGCCCGTCCGATGCTGTAGGGACCGCCGCAGAGGTCGGCTCGCTCAGTGCTGTAGGGGCCAGCTCGGCCAGTGCCGCCGGAACTAGCCTGCCTGGTGCCGCCGGGGCCGCCGCCGGGGCGAGCGTGCCTGGTGCCGCAGGGGTCAGCCCGGCCAGGGCCGTGGGGACCAGCCTGCCTGGTGCCGCGGGGAGCAGTCCGTCCGATGCCGCAGGGGCAAGCCTGCCTCGTGCCGCCGGGACCAGCCCGGCCGGTGCCGCAGGGGTCGGCTCGGCCGGTGCCGTGCGGACCAGCCTGCCCGGTGCCGTCCGGGCGTCCATCGCCGACTCCCTCGCCGCCGTCGACGCCGAGCTGGCCCGCCGCTACCCCGGCGACCCGGGGACCCGCCAGCCCGTCCACACCGTCTACGTGCCCGCCGACCTCTTCACCGCCGGTACCGTGCGCGACTGGGGCGACCGGGCGCTGGCGGCCCTCGACGAGCACGCTCGCGACGCCGCCTCCTTCGCCGCTGTCCTCGGCCTCCCCGACGACCTCGCCGAACCCGTCCACACCAGGGTCCGGGCCAAGCTGGCGCGTGAGCCGGTGGAGGACCTGCGCATCGACTTCGAGGACGGCTACGGCCTCCGCCCCGACGCGGAGGAGGACGCCGCGGCCGACCGCGCCGCCGCGCTCGTCGCCGCCGCCTGCGCGGAGGGCACCGCGCCGCCCTATGTGGGCATCCGCATGAAGTGCCTGGAGGCCGCCGTCCGCGACCGCGGCATCCGTACCCTCGACATCTTCCTCACCGGGCTGCTGGCCGCCGGCGGACTGCCGGACGGCCTGGTCCTCACCCTCCCCAAGGTGACCTACGCCGAACAGGTCACCGCCATGGCCCGGCTGTGCGAGGAGTTCGAGAAGGCCCGCGGGCTCGCCCGGGGGCGTCTCGGCTTCGAGATCCAGATCGAGACCACCCAGGCCATCCTCGGGTCCGACGGCCGCGCCACCGTCGCCCGTATGATCGACGCCGCCGAGGGGCGGGCCACCGGGCTGCACTACGGCACCTTCGACTACAGCGCCGCCTGCGGCGTCGGCGCCGCCCATCAGTCGATGGAGCACCCCGCCGCCGACCACGCCAAGGCCGTGATGCAGGTGGCCGCCGCCGGTACCGGCGTACGGCTCTCCGACGGCTCGACCAACGTCCTGCCGGTCGGGCCCACCGAGCGGGTCCACGACGCGTGGCGGCTCCACCACCGCCTGGTCCGGCGGTCGTTGGCGCGTGCGTACTACCAGGGCTGGGACATGCACCCCGGCCACCTCCCGACCCGCTACGCCGCCGTCTACGCCTTCTACCGGGAGGGCCTGGAGGCCGCGGCGGAACGGCTCGCCGCGTACGTGGCCCGTACGGCGGGAGGCACCGGTATCGCCGACGAACCGGCCACGGCCAAGGCGCTCAGCGGCCATCTGCTGCGCGGCCTGGACTGCGGGGCTCTCGACGGCGCCGAGGTCGAGCGGCTGACCGGACTGGACCGCGCGGAACTCGACGCACTGGCGGGCCGCACCCCGGCCGCGCCCTGACGGCGCGAGCCCGTTCCCGGGCGCAGCCGGAGCCCGGGGGCCGTCGGATCTGACGGCTCGCCGGGTCCTGGAGGGCAGCCAGAGGGGAACCGGAGCCCTGACGTCCGCCGGGCCGCCCGCTCGCCGGACCCTGGCGGACGTCAGGTGTCACCCGTTCGCCGGGCCCGGGGCCCGCCCGCCCCGCCTGTCCGGCTTGGCCCCGCCCGTCCCGCCGGGTCTCCCGGGTCCGTTGGGTCTGCCGGGCCCGCCCGATCTGCCGGGCTCGCCAAGCGGCGGGTCCGCCGGGTTCGCCAAGCTGGCCGGGTCCGCCGGGTCCGCCGGGTTCACCGGGTCGGCCAGGTCCGCCGGGTTCACCGGGGCCATCGGTCCCGCCAGGTCCGCCCCGCCCCGCCAGGTCTGCTCGGCCCCGTCCGGTCGCCCGACCTTCCCGGACCGCCGCGTTCCCCCGGGCCCCGGGCTCGCTGATCCGCTTGGCCATATCCGCTCACCCGCCCGTGTCACCCGGGATGCGACCCCGCCAGGGAAGGCGGGAGATGGATGTCATGGCCAGAAGCGCCGTGTCGGCCCTGCTGATCCTGCTGGGATGCCTGCTCGTACCGGTGTCCGTGCTGACGGTGTGGGTTCACGACATCGTCCTGGACACCGACCGCTATGTGGCGACGGTCGCCCCGCTCGCGAAGGACCCGGCGATCCAGGACACCGCCGTGGACCAGGTCAGCGAGGCCGTGGACATCCGCCACAACAGCCGCGAGGTCACCGCCGACATCGCCGCCTGGCTGCGCGCCCACGGCCTTCCCGATCAGGCCGCCGACACCATCGAGGGGCTGGCTCCCCAACTGGACTCGGCCCTGGACCAGGCGGTGCGGAAAGTGGCGGCGCACATCGTGCACAGCGAGCAGTTCCCGGCCGTGTGGACCGGCGCCAACCGGGTCGCCCACACCGCCGTCGTGGGCGCCCTCACCGGTAAGGGCGGCGGGCCGGTCGGTGTCCAGGGACACACCGTCATCCTCAACGTCGGCGCCGCGGTGGACCGGGTCAGACAGCAGCTGGTGGACGCGGGGCTCCCCGCGGTCACCGGCATCCCCGACATCCACCAGCGGCTCGTCCTCTTCCACTCCGACCGGCTCGACACTTTTCGACGGTCGGCGCGCCTCCTCGACCTGGCCGGGAACTGGCTGCCCGCGCTGACGGTGATCCTGGGCGGCACCGGGGTGCTGCTCGCCCGCGGGCGCCGACGGGCGCTCGCGGGCGCGGCCCTGGGCACCGCGTTCGCCTCCCTCGCCCTGGCGCTGGCCCTCGCGGTGGGCCGCCGGTACTACCTCGACCACGTGCCGACGAGCGTGCTGTCCCCGGAGGCCGCCTCGGTCCTCTTCGACACGGTGGTGCGCTTCCTGCGGGTCACCGTGCTCACCGTGCTGGTGCTCGGTGTCGTGGTCGCGCTCGGTGCCTACCTGGCCGGCCCCGGGCGGCTGCCGAGCACGGTACGCGGCCGGGCCGAGATCCTCGCCGACAGCGCGGCCCGCTGGGGCGCGGCCCGCGGGGTGCGCACCGGCCGCGCCGGTACCTGGACCGCGGACCACCGGCGGGGACTGACGACGGCGGCCCTGCTGGTGCCGGTCGCCGTGTTCGCCCTGTGGAACCACCCCACCGTGCTGACGGTCCTCCTCCTGGTGCTCGTCCTGCTGGCCGCCCTCGCGGTGATCGCCCTCCTGGCCGCCATGGGCCGCGCCGGGGCACACGGCAGGTAGGTAGTAGTAGCTCAGTCAGTCAGGGGCCGGGGACCGAGAGGCCCGTCAGGGGGTCAGGATCAGCACGATGAAGATCAGGCAGGCGGCGATGTTGACCGCCCAGCTGTGCGTCATGAGCCATGCGCGCACCCGGGGCATCGCGTGCCGCGCCCGGTCGCCGAAGAGGAGATAGACGAGCAGCGGCAGCGCCGCGATCAGGACGGTGGCGGCGATGAACGGCAGCGCCGCCGTCCACCCCGCCTGGTGCTGCTCCAGATTCGCCCCCACGGTCAGCATGACCGCGATGTCGGACGGCATCAGCAGGATGACCAGAAGTCCGCTCATGAGCGCCTTACCGGGACCGGCTTCCATCAGCGAGCCCAGCCACTTCGGTATCTCGACCGTCCGCCGCCGCACATAGTTCTTGACGGCGACCAGCGCCAACAGCCCCACCAGCACCAGCTGGAAGACGGTCGCGGCCGACCCCCGATCGGACGGGCTGCCCGGTGAGACCGCCTGCCCCAGCAGCGCGCACAGGCCCCGGGCGATAGCGACCCCGGCCGCTGTCGCGACGGCCACTCCGAGGACGAACGCCAGGCACACCCGTACCGGCCGCGCGGTGGTCACCAGAATGACGGCGGCCACGATCTGCGGCCCGGCCATCATGGTGACGGCGAGGGGAAGAATCCGGAGGTCCATGGCCGCTCGTCCTTCCGGCCTCCGCAGTGGCGGTGTGGTGGTGCCCCGCTCTCCATTCGTACGCCCCGCCCGCCCGCTCGGCATCCGCAGCTGCGCCGACCGGGCGCCGCTGTACGCTGAGAGCGTGGGCCCTGGTGAGGCCCTCGCGGTCCCGCCGGGGATGTCCGACGGGAGGCAGGCGATGGACTATCCGCTGCTGAATGTTTTTCTGACCATGATGTGGGTCTTCCTGTGGATCCTGTGGTTGTTCCTGCTGTTCCGCGTGTTCACCGACCTCTTCCGCGACGACTCGCTGAACGGATGGGCCAAGGCGGGCTGGTCCGTCTTCGTCCTGGTGCTGCCCTTCCTCGGCGTCTTCGTGTACCTGGTGGCACGTGGCCGGGAGATGGGCATGCGCGAGATGAGGCGGGCCGAGAAGGCGGAGGCGGACTTCCGGGAGTACGTGCGAACGAGCGCGACCACCGGCCGGGCGGAGGAACTCGAGCACCTTGTGGAGCTCAAGAACCACGGTGACCTCACACCCGAGGAGTACGAGCGGGCCAAGGCCAAGGTGCTCGCGGCCTGAGAGAACGACCGGCACCGTGGTGGTCTTGGTCAGTACCGCACCGCGGTGCCCACCTGTGCCGTGACGCGGCCGGTGAGCTTGCGGTGGCTGCGGGCGGTGGCCCTGGTGGGCTTGTGCGGGGGCACCTTGGTCAGGCGCAGCAGGACGGCGTCGACCAAGTCCCCCTCGGCGTTGCGGAAATTGACCTCCACGGCGTACTCCGCCGAGTGGCGACCCGTGTTGGTCACGGTCAGCGGTGCGATCGCCCGCCCCTGGTCGTCGTGGGTCACCCGGCCGGTCTTCACCTCGCGTTTGGCCTGTGAGCCGCCCTTGATCTTGTCCAGTTCGGCCGCGGCCGACGCCCGCGCGGAGGCAATGGCGGCGGAGGCCCGGGACGCCTCGGACGACGGGCTGCCCCCGCCGCCCGAACAACCGGCGGCGGCCGGCGCCAGCACGGCCATGAGGCTCACCGCGCAGATCGTCCGCGTTCGGCGTCCGCTCATCGCGTCTCTCCCTCGTGCCTCCGGTCCGGGTCCCGGCCCTCCGCGTCCACCCTCGGGGTGGTGGGGGGCCGGGGCAACCGGGGCGGGGCCGTTCAGGCGTTCGGGGCAGCGGGTGTGGGGGGTAGGAGGTGCGCCGGGGGAGGGCGGTCCGGGGCAGCGGGTGTTCGAGGTGTGGGAAGGGTGCCGGGGGAGGGCGAATCAGGGGGTGGGGTCCGCGGGCGGGGGCAGTTCGCCTGAGCCGCGAGGGATCAGCCGGGTCGGGAGGACGAGCCGCCGAGGCTCCCCGCCCGCACCGTCGAGGCGGCGGAAGAGCAGATCGGCGGCGGTGCGGCCGAGCTGGGCCGAGTCCTGGGCTATGACGGTGACCCCGGGGGAGAGCAGATCGGCCAGCTCGAAGTCGTCGAAGCCGACGAGGGCCACCGGCGCGGCGGGCGCGGGGCGCTCGGCCAGGACCCGTACGACCGTGACCGTCACCCGGTTGTTGCCCGCGAAGAGCGCGGTGACCGGCTCGGCGGCGTTCAGCATCGCGGTGGCCGCGGCCCGGACCCGCTCCGGATCGGTGGGTCCGAGCGAGACCCAGGCGTCGTGGACCGGAAGACCCGCCTCGCTCATCGCCGCGTGATAGCCGCGCAGTCGCTCGGCGGCGGTGTGGATGCCCGGCAGGTCGCCGAGGAAGCCGATGCGGCGGTGGCCGTGGGCGATCAGATGGGCGACCGCGTCGCGGGAGCCGCCGAAGCTGTCGGAGAGCACGGCGTCGGCGTCGACCCGGCCCGCGGGGCGGTCGACGAAGACGGTGGCGACCCCGGCCGCCATCTCCGGGGCCAGATAGCGGTGGTCGTGCCCGGCCGGGATGATCACGAGGCCGTCGACCCGGCGCGCGCACAGCGCGAGCACCAGCTCCTGCTCGCGCTCGGGGTCCTCCGCGCTCGACCCGTTGATCAGCAGCGCGCCGTGGGCCCGGGCGACCTCCTCGACCGCGCGGCTCAGCGGACCGTAGAAGGGGTCGGCCAGATCCTCCAGGACCAGCCCGATGCTCGCCGTACGGCCCTTGCGCAGGATGCGGGCGCTGTCGTTGCGGCGGAAGCCGAGTGCGGTGATGGCCTCCTGGACCCGGCGCTCGGTGTCGGGGGTGACGCCTGGTTCGCCGTTGACCACTCTGGAGACGGTTTTGAGGCCGACCCCGGCCCGTGCGGCGACGTCCTTCATGGTGGGTCGGGTGCCGTAACGGCGTGTGGGGGTGCGGCTGGCGGTGCCCGGGGCGGTGTCGGTCACAGTGCGCTCGTCCCGTCGCTGGTCGTCGTGGGGGCAAGGAATGTCGAGCATAGCCGCTGGACAACGTTGTCAGTGCCGGTAAGACTGTTGCCCGTACATCGATCGTCCCCCATGCCTACCAGCATGCCCACCAGGAGAGTCGACACCTATGCCACGTGACCTCATCGCCGCACTGGACATCGGCGGGACCAAGATCGCGGGCGCGCTGGTGGACGGAAGCGGAAAACTGGTCGTACGGGCCCGCCGCGCCACCCCCGCCCAAGAGGCCGGCGCGACGGTGATGCGGGAGGTCACCGGCGTGCTCGAGGAGCTGGCGGCCACCCCGCACTGGTCGCGCGTCGCCGCCGTCGGCGTCGGCAGCGCGGGCCCGGTGGACGCCTCCGTAGGCACCGTGAGCCCCGTCAACATCCCCGGCTGGCGTGACTTCCCGCTCGCCGCCGGAGTCCGGGAGACCACCGGCGCACTGCCGCTGTCGCTGGTCGGCGACGGGCCCGCGATGACGGCCGCCGAGCACTGGCAGGGCGCGGCGCGCGGCCGCGGGAGCGCGCTGTGCATGGTGGTCTCCACCGGCGTGGGCGGCGGGCTGGTGCTGGGCGGTCGGCTGCACCCGGGCCCGACGGGCAACGCCGGGCACATCGGCCACATCAGCGTGGAGCTGAACGGGGACCTGTGTCCCTGCGGCGGACGCGGCTGTGTCGAGCGGATCGCCAGCGGCCCCAACATCGCCCGCCGCGCCCTGGACGGGGGCTGGCGCCCGGGGCCCGACGGCGACACCAGCGCCCAGGCCGTGGCCGCCTCGGCGCGGGCCGGTGACCCGGTCGCGCGGGCCTCCTTCGAACGCGCCGCTCAGGCACTGGCCGCCGGAATCGCCGCGACCGCCGCGCTCGTCGAGATCGAGGTGGCGGTCATCGGCGGCGGGGTGGCGGGCGCCGGGGACGTGCTGTTCACACCCCTGCGACGCGCCCTGCGCGACTACGCGACGCTGTCGTTCGTCCAGGGGCTGGAGGTCGTCCCGGCGCAGATGGGCACCGATGCGGGGCTGGTCGGCGCGGCGGCCGCGGCGGCGCAGGAGGCGCGGCTCGAGGGCTTCGGCCCGGCGGGCACGCCCCCGGCCGGCGCCTGAGCCTCGCCGTCACCCTCCCGGGCGGCGGACGGTGCCCGTCCTGGGTGCTGGGTTGTGTTTCTCGTGGGCGGTGGGCTGTCGCTGTCTTGGGTGCTGGGTTGTGCCCGTCTCGGGCGGTGGGCTGTTGCGCATCCTCCCGGGTGCTGGACCGTGCCCCTCCCGGGCGCCGGACCTGCCCTCTCGGGCGCCGGAGGTGACGGCGGCCGGGACGGGCCCGCGGGTTCATCGGCCCGCCCTCGGGGTGGCCGGGCTCGGGGTGGCCGGGCTCGGCACCCCTGGCTCGGCACCTGGAGTCCGGGGTGCCACGGCAGGGGCGCGGGGCACGGTGACGAGCCCCTTCCCGGGCTGCCGGGCGCCGAGCCCGGGACGGCCACGGGAAGGGGCGGTCCTCGGCCGGTGGTGAGGTCTCGGCCTGTGGGGAAGGGGCTCGGCTCGCTGGGAGATCTCGGTCCGGCGGGAGATCTCGGCCTGCGAGGACGACGCTCGGCCTGTGGGGACCGGGTTCGGCAGACGCCGGGAGAGCTCGCCCCGCGTGGCGGTCCCGGCCCGCACAACAGAGGATCTCGGCCCGCGAAGACAGATCGCAGCGGGCCGGGAGAGACCCGCGCGGGCGAAGGGGTCTCAGCAGGTGAAGGCCGCGTCGGCCCAGTCCCCGTGGTCGCTGGTCCCCGCCGTCCGTGACGACGAGCCGGACCGTGTCCGCCCCGCCGATGGCGGCCGTGAGGGCGGTGGCCGGATCGGCGTTGGTCAGCGTTCCCGACGATGCCACCTTGGTCTCGTCCGCCCACACCTCGAAGGCGACCGTCCCGGCGGTGCCCTTCTCGTCGTCCACGCCGACCTGTGCGGTGAAGCGTGAGCACCGGCCGCCGGTGTAGTACGTGACCTCGCTCGGCGCGTGTACGCCCAGCCCCTTGGCGTATGTGGTGCCGCCGAGCGTGAGGGGGTGGCCGTCGCCGGCCGCGTTCTCGCCGACGCTGGTGTCCTTCTCCACCGGGCCCCAGCCGTTGAGCGCGCTCAGCCAGGGCAGATCGCTCGCGTACGAGGTGCCGGAGGGCGGTGCGACGACCACATGGATCGCCGAGACCAGCCGCGCGGTGGCCCCGGTGCCTTCCGGTGAGCGGTAGCCGGCGCTGACCGTCAGTTCGTACCCGCCGGGGGCGACCCGCGCGGGCGCGGTGACCTGCCAGCGTGTCGCCAGCCTGGAACCGGTGGGCAGCGAGGCGGCCCGGGCCGGTGAAGTGGCCTTGATCCGCCAGCCGTCGGGCCCGGTGAGCCGGATCGAGACCTGATGGGCCGGGGTGCGGCCGAGGTCGGTGAGCGCGGTCTCGATCCGGGCCGTGCCCCCGGCCTCGGTCAGCGCCGTGCCGTCGAGGCCGAGTTCCGCGGCGGGCGGGTAGGAGGCCCAGCGGGCGTCCGCGGAGACCCGGTAGAGCACGGTGCCGTGGGCCGGGACGGTGGCCGCGATGGCTCCGGCGGTGTGGTAGTCCTGGTGCGCCCACAGGTCGCGCAGCCGGTACGCGGTCGCCCCGGGCAGCCCGACCCCGGTGGCGGAGGTGGCGATGTGCCGCGGCCGGTCGGTCTCGTTGAACAGCGCGACGGCCCGGCTGCCGTCCGCCATCTCCTTGGCGATGACCCAGCGCCCGTCCTCGGAGGAGACCACGGTGCCCTGTTTGCCGAGCGGGTCCTGATCGACGGCGATGACCTCGCGATTGCCGAGGATCCCGTACGTCTCGGCGGTGGCCTTGCGCAGGTCGGTGCCGATCAGCAGGGGTGCGGCCATGATCGACCACAGCGAGAAGTGGCTGCGGTACTCGCTGTCCGTCATCCCGCCGTTGCCGACCTCCAGCATGTCGGGGTCGTTCCAGCGGCCGGGCCCGGCGTACCGCGCGAGCGGCAGGTTCTGCTTGGCGATCGACAGCATGCTGCCCCAGCTGTCGCTGATATCGCCCGTCGTCCGCCACAGCTGGCCGAGTTCGCCCGCCCACTCCCAGGGCTTGTTCTCGCCCCATTCGCAGATGCTGTAGACGATGGGGCGGCCGGTGGTCTCGGCCGCGGCCTTGAGCGCGTCGCGCATCGTGCGATAGCGCTGACGGGCGTCGACGCCCTGGTTATTGCAGTTGTCGTACTTGAGGTAGTCGATGCCCCAATCCGCGAACTGCTGGGCATCGGACTTCTCATGGCCGAGCGCCCCGGGGAATCCGGCGCTGTTGCACGTTTTGGTGCCCGCGCTGGTGTAGATGCCGAGCTTCAGCCCCTTGGAGTGGACATAGTCGGCGACGGCCTTGATGCCGTTGGGGAAGCGGACCGGGTCGGGGACGAGCTTGCCGTCGGCGCCGCGCTGCGGCAGCGCCCAGCAGTCGTCCAGGTTGACGTACTGGTATCCGGCGTCCTTCAGCCCCTTCGCCACGAAGATGTCGGCGATGCCCTTGACCATCGCCTCGTTGAACTCCGCTCGGCAATGGGTGGAGTTCCAGTTGTTGAAGCCCATCGGCGGGGTGAGGGCGAGCCCCTCGTCGGGCGCGGCAGCGGGTGCGGAGGCCAGCGCGGCGGTCGGGGTGGAGGGCGCCCCGGCGGCCGGGGCGGAGGCCAGCGCGGCGGCCTCGCCGGAGCGCGTCGGCTGGGCGGCGGCGGGGAGGACCAGGCCGACCGTGACCAGCAGACCGGCGCTCACTGCTCCCATGATTCTTCGTTTCGCGGGTCGAAAACAGTGGTGGCGCATGATGCGATTCCTCCGTTCTCAACGGGGGTGAGGCAGTGTCATGACTGCGTCACATGCGAGCGTTCACGGTAGCGCCGTGCGTGCGCTTCCACGAGACATCGCGGTCGGCACCGGCCGGCCGCGGTCGCCCTCCGCGGTCGGCACCGGCCGCGGTCGCCCTCGGGCTGATACGCCAGGGGCCATCGTGACCCAAATGACCAGGGTGGCCATTGTGACGGAAGAGTGCCGCGCCCCGGCTCCGCATCGCCGCACCGCCCGGCGGCGCCCCGGGATGCGGCCCGGGGCGGCCCGATCCGTCACTCGGTCGTCTTCGGGCGTTTCCGTAGCAGGGTGATGCGGGCAACTGTCAGGAGGCGATGGAATAGGGGGAAATGTGATCGTCTGGCTGAACGGTGCGTTCGGTGCGGGTAAGACCGCCGCGGCCCGTGAATTGGTGGACTTCATACCCGGCAGCACGTTCTACGACCCGGAGCTGGTCGGCAACGGTCTGCGGATGATGCTTCCGCGCAAACGTCTTGAACAGGTGACCGACTACCAGGACCTGCCTTCCTGGCGCCGGCTGGTCGTGGACACCGGAGCGGCCTTGCTCGCGGAGGTCGGCGGGCCGCTCGTGGTCGCCATGACGGTCCTCAGACAGGAGTACCGGGACGAGATCTTCGGCGGCTTCGCGGCCCGTCGCATCCCCGTCCGGCATGTGCTGCTGCACACCGATGAAACGATCCTTCGCGAGCGGATAGCCGAACGCGAGGAGATACCCGGGGACGCGGACGCGAACGAGGCCGTACGCCAGTGGTGTCTGGCCCATCTCACGCCCTACCGGGCGGCCCTGACCTGGCTGACCGCCGATGCCCATGTCGTGGACACCACCGGGCTCACCCCGCGCCAGACCGCCGAACACATCGCCGGCGCCGTCCGTGAGGGCGCCGGGAGCTGCGACATCGTGCAGACCCCGGAGCCGACGGCGGAGACGCTGGCCGCCGGTGTCCTGCTCTTCGACGAGGCGGACCGGGTGCTGCTCGTCGACCCCACCTACAAACCCGGCTGGGAGTTCCCCGGCGGCGTCGTCGAACCGGGTGAGCCCCCGATGTGCGCCGGGGTGCGCGAGGTCACCGAGGAACTCGGGGTACGGCTCGACGAACCGCTGCGGCTGCTGGTCGCCGACTGGGAACGCCCCCAGCCGCCCGGATACGGGGGCCTGCGGCTGCTCTTCGACGGCGGCATGCTCTCCACGGCGGCCTCGCGGGAGCTGCTGCTGCCCGGCTCCGAACTGCGCGGCTGGCGCTTCGTCACCGAGAACGAGGCCGCCGCGCTGCTGCCGCCGGTACGGCTGAGCAGACTGCGCTGGGCGCTGCGCGCCCGTGAGCAGGGACGCCCGCTGTATCTCGAAGCGGGCGTCCCTACCGGCGGGCCCTTGCCGAGCGGCCTCACCGGCTGACCGCGCCCGGCGGACCGCCACCGGCTGACCGTGCCCGGCGGACCGCCACCGGCTGACCGTGCGGACCGCCACCGGCTGACCGTTCCGTAACGGCTTTACCGACGGCGGTCGTTGAGCGGTCTCCCCGGCCGCTCGCCGTCGGCCGACCGTCCCCGGTCGGCTCTCACGAGCTGGCCGTCCCCGACCAGCTCTTACCGGCTGACCCGCACCGGCCGACTTCCACCGATCGGCCTGCACTGATCGGCCCAGACTGACCGGCCCAGGATGATCGGTCCAGACTGATCGGCCCGCACTGAACGACTCACAACCCGCGCATCGGCACCGGCCAGCACAAGCTGACTCTCACTGAGCGGCCGCACCCACTGGCCTCACCGGTCAATCCATCGGCGGCCTGACCAGTTGCCCCGTCTACCGGCCCTGCCGGGGCGCCCTGGCAGGGCCGCCGCACCTACCCCCCGCGAACCGGGACCGGCCGCAGGGCGCGGGCCCTCCCGCAGGGCGCGGAAGGGCCCGGAGCGAGGCAGGGCCCGGGGTGTGGGAGGGCCTGGAGCACGGCACACCCGAGGGCGCGGGCACGACCGAGACGCGGAGAGCGCCCGGGTCGCGGCACGCCCGAGACGCGGCGAGCCCCCGGAGCGCGGCAGGCCCGGGGGAGCGGGGAGGCCCTGGAGACAGGCAGGCCCGGAAACAGGCAGCCCCCGAGACAGGCAGGCCCCGAGACGGGCAGGCCCCGGGCACGCCTGGCCCGGGGCCTAGCAAGGCAAGGCCCCCGGGCCGGGGCGTGGCGGGCCCCGGCGCTGACTACTCAGCCCTTGCCCTGTGCGTACATCTCCAGGAACAGCGCCTCGGTGAGCGAGAGCTTCTCCAACTCCTGCGGGGAGACGCTCTCGTTGACCGCGTGGATCTGCGCCTCCGGCTCGCTCAGCCCGATCAGCAGGATTTCCGCCTGCGGGTAGAGCGAGGCCAGGGTGTTGCACAGCGGGATCGAGCCGCCCTGTCCGGCGATGGCCATCTCCTGGCCGTCGTACGCCACCCGCATCGCCTCCCGCATCGCGGTGTACGCCGGGCTCGTGGTGTCCGCGCGGAACGGCTGGCCCTGGCCGATCTGCTCCACCGAGAGCCGCGCGCCCCACGGAACCGAGGACCGCAGGTGCTCGGCCAGCAGCCGGTTCGCCTCGGCCGCGTCCACGCCCGGCGGCACCCGCAGGCTGATCAGCGCCCGCGCGCTCGCCTGGACGGACGGGGTGGCGCCGATCACCGGCGGGCAGTCGATGCCGAGCACGGTGACCGCGGGGCGCGCCCAGATGCGGTCGGCGACCGTCCCCGAGCCGATCAGCCCGACCCCGTCGAGCACCTTGGCGTCGTTGCGGAAGTCCTCTTCCGCGTACTGCAGCCCCTCCCACACGGCGTCCGCGGCCAGGCCCTTGACCGTTGTCGAGCCGTCCTCGGCGCGCAGCGAGTCCAGCACGCGGATCAGCGCGGCGAGCGCGTCCGGGGCCGCCCCGCCGAACTGGCCGGAGTGAAGGTTCCCCGCCAGGGTCTCCACCGAGACCCGCAGCAGCGTCATACCGCGCAGCGTGGCCGTGACCGTCGGCAGTCCGACCCGGAAGTTGCCCGCGTCGCCGATCACGATCGTGTCGGCGGCCAGCAGTTCGGGGTGGGCCTCGGCATAGCGCTCCAGACCGCCCGTGCCCTGCTCCTCCGAACCTTCCACGATCACCTTGACGTTGACCGGGACCCCGCCGTGCTCCTTGAGCGCCCGCAGGGCGGTGAGGTGCATGATCACGCCGCCCTTGCAGTCCGCGGCGCCCCGCCCGTACCAGCGGCCGTCGCGCTCGGTCAGCTCGAAGGGCGGGGTGTGCCAGGCGTCCTCGTCCAGCGGGGGCTGCACGTCGTAGTGCGCGTAGAGCAGCACGGTCGGGGCACCGGCCGGTCCGGGCAGAAAGCCGTAGACGGACTGGGTGCCGTCCGGGGTGTCCAGCAGCGCCACGTCCTCGAACCCCTCGGCGCGCAGCGCGTCGGCGACCCACCGCGCCGCGGCCTCGCACTCGGCGCGCGGGAACTGCGCCGGGTCCGCGACCGACTTGAAGGCCACCAGCTCGGCCAGCTCGTCCCTGGCGCGCGGCTGCAGGGCGGCGACGGTGGCGGCGAGAGGTGCCTGCTCCATGGGTGACACTCCTGGGATGCGACGGGCGAACGGCGGGATGCGCTGCGATGGGCACGTATGTGCGGCTTGATGCCGCGTGGCCGATCATCCCACAGCGGGGTCATCCGTCGGCGAGCCGTAGGATGCCCGTGAGGCGCATCAGGTCGGTCGATTGGGAGCGGATCCACACGTGAGCAGCGACAACGTAGCCCCGGACAATGAAGCGGTATGGGACGTGGTCGTGGTGGGCGCGGGCCCCGCGGGCGCCTCGGCAGCCCACGCCGCCGCCTGCGCCGGGCGCCGGGTGCTGCTGCTGGAGAAGGCCGAACTGCCGCGCTACAAGACCTGCGGCGGCGGCATCATCGGTCCCTCGCGGGACGCGCTCCCGCCGGGTTTCGAACTGCCGCTGCGCGAGCGGGTGCACGCGGTGACCTTCTCGCTGAACGGCAAGCTGGCCCGTACCCGCCGCTCCAAGCAGGCCCTCTTCGGGCTGATCAACCGGCCGGAGTTCGACGCGGCCCTGGTCGAGGCCGCCAAGGACGCGGGCGCCCAGGTCCGTACGGGCGTCGCGGTCACGCGCGTCGAGCAGCACGGACCGGCCGTGCCGGACCGGCGCACGGTCGCCGTGGTGCTCGCCGACGGTGAGACGGTGCTGGCGCGGGCCGTGGTCGGCGCGGACGGCAGCGCCAGCCGCATAGGCGCGCATGTGGGCGTGAAGCTGGACCAGGTGGATCTCGGCCTGGAGGCGGAGATCCCCGTTCCGCCGACCGTGGCGGAGGACTGGGCGGGCCGGGTGCTGATCGACTGGGGGCCGATGCCGGGGAGTTACGGCTGGGTCTTCCCCAAGGGCGACACGCTGACCGTCGGCGTCATCTCGGCGCGCGGCGAGGGCGCAGGGACCAAGCGCTACCTGGAGGACTTCATCGCCCGGCTCGGCCTCGCCGGGTTCGAGCCGAGCATCTCCTCCGGCCACCTGACCCGCTGCCGCTCCGACGACTCGCCGCTCTCCCGCGGCCGGGTGCTGGTGTGCGGGGACGCGGCCGGGCTGCTGGAGCCGTGGACGCGGGAGGGCATCTCCTACGCGCTGCGCTCGGGGCGGCTCGCGGGGGAGTGGGCGGTGCGCGTCGCCGAGGCGCATGACGCGGTGGACGCCCGCCGCCAGGCCCTGAACTACGCCTTCGCGATCAAGGCGGGACTCGGAGTGGAGATGGGCGTCGGCCGTCGTCTCTACGCGGTCTTCGCCCGCCGCCCCGGGATGTTCCACGCGGCGATCACCGGCTTCCGCCCGGCCTGGCGCGCCTTCACCAAGATCACTCGTGGCACCACGACCCTGGGCGACCTCGTCCGCACCCACCCGGCCGCCCGCCGAGCCCTGGCGGCCATGGACCGAGGGTAGGCCCGGCCTGGGGGCAGGCCCGGCCTGGGGTTAGTCCGGTCCGGGGCAGGCCCGGCCTGGGGTTGGCCCGGCCCAGGGCAGGCTCGGCCTAGGACCGGCCTGGGGTTGGCCCAGCCGGGGGTAGGCCCGGCCTGGGGTTGGCCCGGCCCGAGGCAGGACCGGCCGGTCCGGGGCAGGCCCGGCCTAGGACCGGCCTGGAGGCAGGGCTGGCCGTGGAATCCGGGGTTTCGTGGGCTCCGAGGCCCCGGGATTCCAGGGTTCCGGGTGCTCCGGGGCTCCCGGACTGAGGCTCCCGGACCGGGGCTCCGAGGACGGGGGCTCCGAGGACGGGGGCGGAGGATTCTGGGGTTCCGGGGCCGGGGCGGCTACTCCGTGTGGAGTACACGCGGCCACCGCCCCGGGCGGACGCCGGGCCCGTACGGGCGGTCTAGCGTTACCGACATGAGTCACCCATGGCCTGATGGCGGCGGCAAGCCGTGGCCCACCGGTCGGCTGCCCTGGCGCTCCTCGCTCGCGGTCGCCGTCGTCCAGCTGGTCGGCACGGGGTTCGCCGCCCATGGGCAGCCCGCCCGGACGGACCTCGGGCCCGGGGCCGCCGCGCTGCTGCTCGCCGGGCCCGTGCTGCTGCTCGTGCGCCATCGCCGCCCCGGGGCCGTTGTGGTCGGCACGGCGGTGGTGACCGTGGTCTACCTCGCCGCCGGGTATCCGTACGGCCCCGTCTTCGTGAGCGTCGTGCTCGCCTGCGTGGCGGCCGTCGCCGCCGGACGGCGGGTCGCCGCGTGGAGCGCCCTCGGCCTGCTGTGGGGGAGCCACCTGCTCATGGGCCACTGGCTCTACCACCGACTGCCGCCGGACGGTGACGGGCCCGTCGGCTGGGGGCCGGAGGTGGTGGTCGCGGCCTGGGCGGTGGCGATCGTCGCCGGGTCCGAACTCGTCCGCGTACGGCGTGAGCAGTCGGCCCGTGAACGGGCCGAACGGGAGGCGGCGGCGCGGCGCCGGGCGGATGAGGAGCGGCTGCGGATCGCCCGTGAACTGCATGACGTCCTCGCCCACAGCATCTCGGTCATCAACGTCCAGGCGGGAGTCGGGCTCGCCCTCCTGGACCAGGACCCCGAGCAGGCCCGCACCGCGCTGACCACCATCAAGGCGGCCAGCAAGGAGGCGCTGGGCGAGGTCCGCCAGGTCCTCGACACCCTGAGGACGTCCGGTGCCTCCGGCGCCGCGTCGCGTACACCCGCGCCGCGCTCACCCGCGCCCGGTCTGGACCGCCTGGAGGAGCTGACCGGGCAGGCGGCGGACGCCGGGCTGGCGGTGCGGGTGGAGGTGGAGGGCGTACGGACGGCCCTGCCGCCCGGCGCCGACCTCGCGGCCTTCCGCATCGTGCAGGAGGCCCTCACCAACGTCATCCGCCACTCCGGCTCCCGGAACGCCCGCGTTCTGCTGAGCTACGCCCCGGGCGGGCTGGAGCTGCGGGTGGACGACGACGGCCCGGCGGCCGGGGGTGGGGCGACGGGCGGCGGCAACGGCCTGGTCGGCATGCGTGAGCGGGCCGCCGCACTGGGCGGCACCGTGGAGGCGGGTCCCCGCCCGGACGGCGGCTTCCGCGTCCGGGCCCGGATCCCGCTCAAGGGCGGGAGGAGCACCCCGTGAGCGGCGGGCGCGTGGCCGCCGGTGTGCGGGCGGGGTTCGCCTCGCGTTTTCGCCGGGCGGCCGTGGACGCGAACGAGGTGACCCGTGAGCGGTGGGCGTGTGGCCGCCGGTGTGCGGGTGGGGTTCGGCTCGCGTCTTCGCCGGGCGGCCGGGGAAGCGAACGAAAGGAGGCGCCGTGAGCGGTGGGGACGCTGAACAGGCCGTGATCCGTGTCGTACTCGCCGATGACCAGGTCCTCGTCCGCGCCGGTTTCCGCGCCCTGCTGGCCGCGCAGCCGGACATCGAGGTCGTCGGCGAGGCCGCCGACGGGGAGCAGGCGCTGGGGCTGGTGCGGGAACGCCGCCCCGATGTCGTCCTCATGGACATCCGCATGCCGGTGCTCGACGGCCTCGCCGCGACCCGGGGGATCACCGAGGACCCGGCCCTCGCCGACGTGAAGGTGATCATGCTGACCACCTTCGAACTCGATGAGTACGTGTTCGAGGCGATCCGCTCCGGCGCCTCCGGTTTTCTGGTCAAGGACACCGAACCGGAGGAACTGCTCCGGGCCGTGCGCGCGGTCGTCGGCGGCGACGCGCTGCTGTCGCCCGGGGTGACCCGCCGTCTCATCGCCGAGTTCGCGGCCCGTTCCAAGGCGCCCGCGCCCGCGTCGGTGCTCGCGGAGTTGACCGAGCGGGAACGGGAGGTGATGGCCCTGGTCGGCATGGGGCTGTCGAACCAGGAGATCGCCCGGCGGCTGGTGGTCAGCCCGCTCACCGCCAAGACCCATGTGAGCCGCACGATGGTCAAACTGGGTGCCCGGGACCGCGCCCAACTCGTCGTGCTCGCCTATGAGTCGGGCCTGGTCCGCCCCGGTTGGCTCGGCTGAGCGGGGCCCTGTGCCGGCCAACTGAGCGGGCCCCATACCCGGCCGATCGAGCGGGCCCCCAGTCAACTAACCGGCCCCGCGCCCGGGAGGCGGTGGTCAGAACAGCCCCTCCGGGGCCCGCGCTTCCCGTTCCCACGCCGCCACCGGCGCCGTCGTCGGGGCGTCCGCCGCTGCTGCCGTCAGTGGCCAGCCCGCCAGCTGGCGG
>NZ_BBOX01000245.1 GCF_001553455.1 Streptomyces hygroscopicus subsp. hygroscopicus | reverse complement strand
GGCCGTCCGTCGAGGTCAGATGGAAGCCCGGGCCCGCCACGGCATCGATGCGGCCGGTGACGGTGGTCCCGGGGACGAGCTGGACCAGCCCCAGCGCGGGGCGCACCCGGTCCAGGTGGAAGGCCGCGTCATGGTGCAGGGGCCCGAACGGCGCCGGCACCAGCGACTCCGGAAGACCGCCCAGGCCGCGCGCCCGCCGGTGGAGCGCGGCGAGGTCGGCCGCCCGCCGCTCCGGGGGCGGCGGGGTCTCGCGGGCGGCGCGCTTGGCGGCGTAGGGGAAGCGGTCCGGGACGCCGAGTGCGGCGCCCAGCACCGCCTCGGCGCGGCGCGCGGCCATCAGCGGGCCACGGCCCAGCGGACAGTACGAGAGCGCGGCCTGCTCCAGCAGCCGCGCCCCCTCCCGCTCGGCCGCGGTGATCCCGACCTTGACCAGCTCCGGCCCGAACCAGGCGAGGTAGACGTCGTACGGGCGCGGATCGTCGGTACGGGTGTCGGCGGCGACGGAGTACGAGCGGTCCAGCCGGGCACACTCCGGGCACTGCGCGGAGACGGCGGAGGCCGGAACCTCGGCCCCGGCCGGGCAGGGGGTGTGCCGGGCGCCCCTGCGGACGCCGACGCAGTCGCGCCGGGGCCCGGTGGTGAAGGAGAGCGGGCGGTCCGGTGTCAGCGGGGAGGACCGTTCACCGTGGAGCGGGTGGCGCCAGACCAGCGTGGGCCCGTGGCGGTCCCAGCGCGTCCCCGCGCACTGCCACCGTGACGGCCACGGGCCCCCGGTCATCAGCGCCGCTGCTGGGAGAAGAGCCACAGCACCCGCAGCAGGCGGGCGGTGAAACCGACGGCGGCCACGGCGAACGCGGCTCCCCGCCACACCGTCTCCTGGGCCCGGCCCAGGTCCCCGAAGAGTGCCGGGCTGGCGACCGCCACGTAGAGCACGGCCGCCAGCAGACCGGCCGTGACGAGGGCGAACACGATCTCGACGGTGAGTGCGTCGCGCTCGCTCTGGGAACGGGGTCCGCTCATTACTGGTATCAACCTCCGCCTGGTGTCCTTCGGCGATGCCGGACCGACCTTCGCGGCCACCGCCCCGTCACGGCGCTTCCGCCGCCCCCGTCACGGCGCTTCCGCCGTACCCGCGGTAGCTTCCGCCGCCTCCGCACGCCCGCCACGACCGCACGCCCGCCACGACCGCACGCCCGCCACGACCGCACGCCCGCCACGACCGCACGCGCGCCACGACCGCACGCGCGCCACGACCGCACGCGCGCCACGACCGCACGCGCGCCACGACGGTATGGCCCGCCACGACCGTACCGTCCGCAGCGGCCACGTCGTACTCCGTCCGCGCCGACCACGTATGTCTCCGGCCACGGCGGCGCCTTGCCGCCGTGGCCGCGCATCAGACGCTTCGCCGCGCGTCAGGCTTCCCCGTCGTCGCGCCAAAACGCCCCACCGCTCATTGAGAACACCCCCTCAAGCAAACGCCCCCTCAAGCGTCAGAAACGCCTCACCGCTCACCAGAGCGCCCCACCGCGCCGCTCATCCCCCGCCGCGCGTCAGATGCTCGAGTGCTCCCGCCACAGCGTGGCCAGCTCCTCGTCGCCCGTCACGCTCAGCGTGGTGATCGGCAGCCGGTTCCAGAGCGCGAGGTACAGATCGCCGGCCGCCCCCCGGAGCTCACAGTCGGCCGTGCCCGTCCCGTCGCGCTCGACCCGCGGCGCATCGTCCGACAGCCGTATCGTCCAGACCGCGTCCTGGTCCGTGGCCCGGACGCGGAGGGTGCGCGGGGTGTCCGTGCGCACCCGGGAGCGGTCCATGGCGTGTAAGCCGACCAGTAGCTCGTCGACTCCGTCGGCGGCGAACTCCGGGCTGAACGGGGAGAAGTCCCCGCCCCGTGCCGCCTCCGCGTCGACCCGGTGGACGGCCGTCTCATGGGCCTGGCGCCGGGCCCAGAACTCCAGCGCGGACGGCGCGGGCAGGAAGGTGAAGGACTTCAGCTCCGGGTCGGCGCCGGTGAGCGTCTCGACGAGCGCGCGGTGGGAGTCCCGGTACCACGCCACCAGCCCGGCCTCGTCGAGCTCCGGCGCGGCCGGCAGCGGCACCCGCTCCATGAGCCCCTCGGCGACGTAGCGCGTGGCCCACAGGTGCACCCGGCCCAGGTGCTCCAGCAGATCCCTGACCCGCCATTCGGGACAGGTGGGCACCGGGGCGTCCGCCCCGGCCTCGGCCGCGGCGTCGGCCAGCAGCCGGCCCTCGCGGTTCAGGATTTCGATCAACTCGGCGGTCTCCATGGTGGAATCATGCCAGCCGCCACCGACAATCGCAGGGTCACGCCGGAGGAGGGGCGGACGGGGGACGGGGACAGCGGCCGGTGGGGCGGCGGTGGAGCTGAGGTCCCGTCAGCTTCCGTACGGTCAGCTTCTGTTACGTACGCGCGGCGTTCCGCGTTCCGTAGGTGACGACCGCCAGCGCCGCGACCGTGGTGAGCGCGGTGGGCAGCGAGTACCAGTCGGCGAGGAAGCCGATCGTGGGCGGCCCCAGCAGCATGCCGCAGTAGCCGAGCGTGGAGGCCGCGGCGACCCCGCCCGGTCCCGTCAGCGCGCCCGCCCGCGCGATCGCCACCGGGAAGAGATTGGCCAGTCCGAGACCGGTGACCGCGAAGCCGAGGAGCGCGAGCCAGATCGTGGGCGCGAGCGAGCCCAGCAGCATTCCGGCCGCGGCCGTGACGCCGCCCGCGATCAAGGTGCTCGTCTGGCCGAGCCGTTCGAGCAGCACGGTGCCGCTCAGCCGGCCGACGGCCATCATCAGCGCGAAGACGGAGTAGCCCGCGGCGGCGAGTCCGGCGGACGCGTCGAGGTCCTGGTGCAGATGGAGCGCGGCCCAGTCGGCCATCGCGCCCTCGCCGTACGCCGTGCAGAGCGCGATCAGGCCGAAGACGGCGACCAGCCACCGGGCGCCGTCAGGCCGCGCTCCGCCGGGGGGCGTTCCGGGGCCGGGCTCGGCCGCGGTTCCGGGGCCGCCCGGCGGCACGGGCGCGGGCAGCGAGATCAGCGTCCGGCCCGCGACCGCTGCGAGCAGCAGTCCGAAGAGCGCCAGCAGCGACAGATGGCGGGCGGGGGAGAGGTGGGCGGCGATCAGCCCGCCCAGCCCGGCCCCGGCCATCCCACCCAGGCTGAACGCGGCGTGGAAGCCGGGCATGACCGGGCGGCGCAGGGCGGCGATGAGGTCGACGGCCGCGCTGTTCATGGCCACGTTGAGCGCGCCGAACCCGGTGCCGAAGACCAGCAGCACCAGCCCGAGGGCGAGCGCCGAGTGGGTCAGCGGCGGCAGCGCCACGGACGCCGCGAGCAGCGCCCCGGCGGCCACTGTCGTCGGGTGGTTGCCGAAGCGGCGGCAGAGCCGTCCGGTGGCCATCATCGTGGCCGTCCCGCCCGCCGACACACCCAGCAGGGCCAGCCCCAGCGCGCCCTCCGACGCGCTCGTCCGGTCCTTGATCGCGGGGATGCGGGCGACCCATCCGGCGAACACGAAGCCGTCGAGGAAGAAGAAGGCGGTGATGGCGGCGCGGAGCCGGGAGAGGTCGCGATCCGTGACGACGGGGCGGCGCCTGCCCAGAATGGCCGTCCGTATTTTGTTTCGAGTCGGCACAAAGTGAGAATAGGGGTGTGACCCAGACACGGACAAGGCTCGAGCGCGGCCGAAGCGCTCTTGGCCCGGCGCTGGAGCTCGTCCACACCGGCCGCGCGCCCACCCGCGCCGTGCTCACGGCCGAACTCGGGGTGACCCGCGCGACCGCGGGCGCCGTCGCCGCCGAGCTGGAGGCGCTCGGTCTCATCCAGGTCGACTCACGGCCGCTCGGGGCCGCCGGGGCGCAGGGCCGTCCCTCGCACCGGCTCTCCATCGCCCCCCACGGGCCGGTCGCGCTCGCCGCCCAGGTGCACACCGACGGCTTCCGCGCGGCGCTCGTCGGGCTCGGCGGCCGGATGGTGGCCACCGCCCCCGGTGCGATGACCGTGCCCGCGGACCCGACGCACGTCATCGACGCGGTCGTCGAGGCCGGTGCCCAGCTGCTGAGCGAGACCGGCCGCCGCTGTGTGGGCGCGGGGCTCGCGGTCCCGTCCGCGGTCGCCGAACCGGAGGGCACCGCCCTGAACCCGCTGCACGTCGCCTGGACCGCGGGCGCTCCGGTGGGCGAGCTGTTCACCCGCAGTCTGGTCGCGGCGGGCATCCGCGGCGACGACCGGGAGCCGGTCCCCGGCTTCGTCGGCAACGACGTCAACCTGGCCGCGCTCGCCGAACACCGCCACGGCGCGGGCGGCGGCGCCCAGCACCTGCTCTGTGTCGCCACCGGGCACCGGGGGGTCGGCGGCGCGCTGGTGCTCGACGGACGGCTGCACACGGGCAGCGCGGGGCTCGCCCTCGAGGTGGGCCATCTGACCGTCAACCCCGAGGGTGCGCCCTGCCATTGCGGCAGCCGCGGCTGTCTGGACACCGAGACCGATCCGCTCGCCTTCCTCACGGCGGCCGGGCGCGAGCCGGGCCCGGAGGTGTCCCTGCTGCGGCAGGCCCGCGACCTGCTGCACCAGGAGTACGCCACGGATCCGTCCGTCCGGGCCGCCACCGAGCAGCTGATCGACCGTCTCGGGCTCGGACTCGCCAGTCTGGTCAACATCCTCAACCCGGACCGCATCATCCTCGGCGGGCTGCACCGCGAGCTGCTGGAGACCGACCCCGAGCGGCTGCGCGCGGTGGTGGCGGACCGGAGCCTGTGGGGCCGGAGCGGGGGCGTACCGATCCTGCCGTGCACGCTGGACCACAACAGCCTGGTGGGGGCAGCGGAGTTGGCGTGGCAGCCGGTGCTGGACGACCCCTTGGCGGCGCTGGGCGTGGGCTGAGCCGCTGCCGCTGCGGCCGTCGCGTACGGCGGAAGCCCGGACGGCCCTGGGCGCCGGGCGCCCGGCACCGTGCCGAGCGGGCCGCCGGGGCGGCCCTTACGGCGCTCGCCCCTGCCGCCCCGGGGGATCGCGTCCAGGTCCGGGGCCGACGGCTGGAGCACCTGGTAACGCTCGCCGGACTCCGAGGGCGGTGCGGAGCCCTCCCAGAGGGTGGAGCGGATCGGCGTACACACGAATAGGCACGGAATCCGGCGCCGAAACGGACGCCGAGTTCTGTGCGGGGCCCGCCTCGCGGGAGGCGGGAAGCCCGCACGCTCAGTGGGATACGGCCGACCGGGCGGCCGCGGGGGCCCGCTCGCGCACCGCGGGCGCCGGAGCGGGCGCGGTGGCCGGAGCCGGCGCCGGGGTGACGGGCACGGGGGCCGGGGTGACG
>NZ_BBOX01000244.1 GCF_001553455.1 Streptomyces hygroscopicus subsp. hygroscopicus | reverse complement strand
ACTCCGCCAGTTCCAGATCACGGCCGGCGTCCCGGCACCCGGAGCGGTGCGGTGACCCGCGACCTGGACTCCCTGTCCTTCGAGCCGTTGACTCCGACGTCGTATCTGGACCGTGCGGCGGCGGCGCATGGGGATCGGGTCGCGGTGGTGGACGGGCGGTCCCGGTGGACCTATGCGGAGCTGCGTGACCGGTGTCAGCGGTTGGCGGGCGGGCTGGCCCCGTTGGCCGGCGGGCGACCGGTGGCGGTGCTGGCACCGAACACGCATGTGTCGCTGGAGGCGCACTACGGGGTGCCGTGGGCGGGGGTGCCGCTGGTCGCGGTGAACACCCGGCTGTCGGTGGGCGAGGTCGCCTACATCCTGGAGCACTCCAAGGTGTCCGTGCTGATCCACGACCCGTCGTTCGACGCGTTGGTGGACGAGGCCCTCGCCCGGCTGGCCGCCCCACCGCACCGCATCAGGGCGGGGCGGGAATACGAGGATCTGCTGGCCGCGTCGGAGCCACTGCACCTGACCCCGACCGACGAACGGGCGCTGCTGTCGATCAACTACACCTCGGGGACCACGGGCCGCCCGAAGGGCGTGATGTACCACCACCGGGGCGCGTTCCTCCAGGCCGTGGCGATGGTGGGACACACCGGCCTGACGCCGTCGAGCGTGCACCTGTGGACGCTGCCGATGTTCCACTGCAACGGATGGACGTTCCCGTGGGCGGTGACCGCGGCGGCGGGGACGCACATCTGTCTGCCGAAGGTGAATCCGGCGGAGATCTGGCGGCTGCTCCGGGAGGAGGGCGTCACACACCTCAACGGGGCGCCGACGGTGCTGTCGATGATCGCCTACGCCCAGGAGGCCGCACCACTGGACCGCACGGTGCGGATCGCCACCGGTGGGGCGCCGCCGTCGCCGGCGATCCTGCGGCGGATGGCGGAGCTGGGGTTCGAGGTCACGCACCTGTACGGGCTGACCGAGACGTACGGCCCAGCGATGCTGTGCGACTGGCGTCCGGAGTGGAACGACCGCGACACCGCGGCACAAGCGCGGCTCAAGGCGCGCCAGGGCGTCGGGAACATGATCTCGTGTGTGCCGCGGGTGATCGCGGACGACGGCACGGACGTCCCCGCGGACGGTGTCACCCCGGGCCAGATCGCGTTGCGGGGCAACAACCTCATGCTCGGCTACCTCGACGACCCGGAGGCCACCCTGGCAGCGGTGCCGGACGGATGGTTCCGGACCGGGGACATCGGCATCCTGCACCCCGACGGGTACGTGGAGCTGCGTGACCGCTCGAAGGACGTGATCATCTCGGGCGGGGAGAACATCGCGTCGGTCGAGGTGGAGCAGGCGATCATGGACCATCCGGCGGTACTGGAGGCGGCGGTGATCGCGGTGCCGGACGAGCACTGGGGGGAGGTCCCTGCCGCCTATGTGAGCCTGCGGGAAGGTGCCACGGCCACCGAGGCGGAGATCATCGAGCATGTGAAGGGCAGGCTGGCCCGGTTCAAAGCGCCGAAGACGGTCACGTTCGCCGAGTTGCCGAAGACCTCCACCGGGAAGATCCAGAAGTTCGTGTTGCGGGACAAGGCATGGGCCGGGAGCGAGAGCCGCATCCGGTGAACGCCGTGAACGGACCGGCCGACCCATCGACCAGTCGACAGCCGCGGTGCCCAGCGACCCGGCCGCTCGCGAACGCCGTCGCCGACATGTGACCGCCGGGGCCTACCGGCTGCGGCAGCACGAGAAGCCCATGGTGACACTCGCCGCGATGGGCGCTTTGGTCCCGGAGGCCCTGGCCGCCGCCGACCGGCTCGCCACCCTCGGGCACGGCGCCGACGTGGTGTGCGTGACCAGCCCGGACCTGCTCTTCCGCACACTCCAGGCCCGTCGCGGCCTGTCGCAGGACCCCGCCTGAATCCTCGACCAGTCTTCCCCCTCGACCGGGCCACCCGCTGGTCACCGGCTGGACGGGCATCCCCACACCTTGGCTTTCCTGAGCACGATCCAGAACGTCCCCGTCAGCACCCTCGGCGTGACCCGGTTCGGCCAGTCCGGGGCGATCGAGGACGTCTACCGCTACCACCGCATCGACACGGACAGCATCGTCACCACCGCCCTTGACCTCATCGATTGAGCGAGAACCCGGCGGCCTCTGCGTGTGAGGGCCGGTACAGAAGAGCACACCGCACCCACCGTCCGCGCCGGCCGCGTCCCACACCATCGACGTCGCCCCTCGACCACACCGTGCTGGGTCGCACCAGGAGTTGACCGCGGCAGCCACCATGCGCAACCGGTCCGCCGCACCGTCCCCTCGCCGGGGATTCGCCTCTCATACCCCGTCCGGCGGCACGCCCCTGTCCTGCCGAACAGACGTACCGCCGGACGGTCCCGGCGCAGCCGACCCGCGCCACCCTCCATGGGGCGACAGTGCCCCACCCACTCCGTCCGGCGGCACGGCGCGGCACCCGTCCTGACAAGCCGCGCCGTGCCGCTGGACGGTCGCGACCAACCTGTCCGCCCTTTCCACGGCGAGCCGAGCAGACACTCCACCCAGACGATTGGACATGTGATGAAGGCTCTGAGCGGAATCGAACGAAAGTGGTCCGGGGCTCCGGCCATCCCCCGACCAGCCGCACCGTCGGCCAGTCGTCGGCATCTGGCCGTGGGTGGCAGGATCGGCGAGGTCGTCTCCAAGCCGTCCGCGAGCGCCTCCGTCGCCGATGAACTCCAGCAGCGCGATGCCGATGAACTCCAGCAGCGCGATGACGAAGGGGGCCTCCGCTGATGCCTCCGCTGATGCGCATCGTGCTCGTCGGGCCGCCGGGTGCCGGCAAGGGCACTCAGGCCACACGCCTGGCCGGGAAGCTGTCGGTCCCGCACATCTCTACGGGCGATCTGTTCCGGGCCAACATCAGCCGGCAGACCGAGCTCGGGAAACGCGCGAAGGTCTTCATGGACGCCGGCCATCTCGTCCCCGACGAGCTCACCATCGAGATGGCGAAGGACCGCATGCGACAGCCGGATGCCGAGAACGGCTTCCTGCTCGACGGTTTCCCGCGCAACGTCTCGCAGGCAGAGGCGCTCGACGAGCTACTGAAGACCGAGGCCATCAAGCTGGATGCGGTGCTTGACCTCGAAATCCCCGAGGGGGAGATCATCAAGCGCATCGCCGGCCGGCGCATCTGCCGCAGCCGGTCGGCACACGTGTTCCACGTGTCGTACAGCCCGCCGAAGAAGCAGGGCGTGTGCGACGTCTGCGGCGATCAGCTCTACCAGCGCGACGACGACTCCGAGGAGACCGTCCGCAAGCGGCTCGAGGTCTACTCCACGCAGACCGAGCCGATCATCGAGTACTACAAGACGCAGGGCCTCGCGGTCACGATCTCCTCCCTGGGCTCTGTGGACGAGGTCACGCGGCGGGCGTTGGAAGCCCTCAAGCGCGAAGACGACGACGAGTAGCCGCCGGCACGTCTTCCAACACACATGGCGGCGGCGGGCGTATGCCCAGAGCGGAGTGCTCCTTGACGTCCGGGGAGACCTGACCGGCAAGAACGTCGCCCAGCATCCATCGATGACATGGTGTGCGCGACAGGATCTACGGGCTTTATGAGAATGCTGGTCGAGTCTCATCCCGGCCAGCACTTTGCGTTGCCTATCCGGCCCGCCACTTCTTGTCGCTCGTCCAGGACCACAGCGGGGCGGCTCAATATCCCCGTCCGCTCCAAGAGCGGTGATCAGGGCCGGATGCCTGGCTCTGCGAGCCGCCGGGCGGTGGGCGTTCAAGCCGCCGGGGTAAGGAACTCGTGACCGCCGCGCAGCCTGGTACGCAGTGTGCGCTGGGTCGCGCGGCTGTCGAGGCGTACGTCGAGGGCCCCGGGGAGCGCGCTGTCTGCCCGTAGACCCGTGGGCAGCCGGGAGACGTCGAGCCTGTCGCGCCTGGCGATGAGGATGCCGAGCTCGTGACGGCTCAGGGCCTCGTTTCCACCGAGGTGGTGGATGCCGCTCGCATCTCCCGACGCGAGTTCCATGAGTGCTGCGGCCAGATCGGCCACATGCACCGGGCAGCGGATGTCGTCTGTGAACAGGACGCCGGTGCGGGTCCCGGCGGCGAGTTCGTGCACCGCGCGTTCGTGTACGGACTTTCCGTGGCCGATGATCAGCGAGGTACGGGCGACCACGGCGTTCGGGTGCACGAGAAGGACCCCTGTCTCCGCTGCGGCCTTCGCCGCCCCGTACGGGGTAACGGGATCAGGCAGGCAGGACTCGTCGTAGTGGACACGGGCGCCGGAGAACACGGCGTCACTGGAGACATGGATCAGACGGCTGCCGGACTTCGCCGCCGCCATCGCCAGACGGACAGGCCCCTCGGCCGTGACCGCCCAGTCCGCTCCGCCGCTCGAGACGTTGACGATGACACGAGGGTTGACCTCGGCCACGACCGTTTCCACACTTCCAGGATCCCGCAGGTCGAGGGCGTGCCACGCGACTTCTCGAGTGCGCCCGGGCCTGGTCGCGTAGGTCGCGGCCGTCGTGTGCCCGGCCACTGCCGCTTGCCGGACCAGTTCGGCACCCAAGAATCCGGAACCACCCACGATCAAAATTGTCACGACGCGGCCCCCTGGACCGGCCCGGACGAGAGGAAGCACCACGACAGTTGAGCCGGAGCCCGAGTCGGCGCGTTACTGATCACCGCGGGATGCCTGCCGGGCAAGGAACTCCTCGAACGCCGCCTTCTGCTTGGGGTCCATGAAGCCTTGGCGGACGTTGCGGGCCTTCTCCTGGAGCCAGCGGGCCTCGTCGGGGTTCAGGAGCTCGGCGACCACCACGCCTTCGCGGGCAACCGCCGTGCGCCCCCCCTACGCGACGACGAAAGAGGGTGAACGGGCCGAATTCCGCTGGGTGAGCCAGGTCCGGCTCCTCCGCCACAGCACGGTTCTCTTCCCCAGCGCCACTCGTCGGGTAGGCGCTGGGGGCCCAATGCTCCCAGAGCGCCAGCGTGGCCGCGGGCACGAGCACCGCGCGTTCCACCTCTTTATGCCCCTCCCATATGAACGTGACAGTGACAGGCTCGCCGACCGCCTCGGCCAACCCGAGCACCCTCTCCACCTCATCGTTGACCGGGTAATCCACCACTACATCGATCTGAATGCCCATGGCGCCTGAGGCTACTGGCTGCCCCCGACATGCCAGCCCCAAGCTCCTGCGCCTCGTCGACCACCGCGCACCAGGGGACCGTCCGAAAGTGCCTCTCGACGGACAGCGGGTGCATCAGACGGGAGAGCTATCACCCCGACAAGACCGGAACTCACGCGTACGCTGATGCTATGCAGCAGGCGATCCGAAGTCTGCGCGGGGCGAGTGAGACCCCGGACAGCAGAAGGCAACGCCGTTGAAGCGTGATCCCAGGACGGGGCGCACCGCACCGTGGGCCAAGGCGCTCGGTGCGGTCTGCACCCTCGCACTCATCGGCATCGTCAGCCTGTACGTCGGACAGGAAAGGAAGGCCAACCACAACAAGCAGGTGGCCGTGCAGGCGTCCAACGATCTGGCTCATGCGTTCGGCCGCGCTCTCCGTCAGAGCGGAAGCACACCGTTCCCCTCCTCCGCACGCGTTCACTTCATGCTGTGGCAGATCGCGCGGACGGCGAACCTGGATTCCTACACGGTCCACGACACCGTAGCCGAGGTAATGGCCACCTTCACCTCCTCCTATGACGACGGCAACCCGATCGCGGGAGGACGTGGGCAGGTCACCCGCTGCTACTCCTACACCGTCACTCGCATGCGCGCCCTGAGCGCATCGACAACGACGCGCCCGCTGAAGGCTTGCCCCCGCCAGGGGCCAGACCTCAGAGAGCGGGAACTGGATACCGTCTACCGGAAGGCTTTCAAGGCGGGGGAGCAGCTGGCCGGCGAGGCCGGTGGAGGCGAGTTGACGTCCGGGGAGATAGCGCACGCCGTCGGCCCCCGGGCCCTGGTTGACCGGCATCGGCGGCGTGTCGGTATCACCCAAAGGTTCACCAACAGTCCGCTGGGCGACTCCCCTCATGTCGCGGCGTGTTTTCGGTTCGAGGTAACCCTGATCCCGGGCCGACCGGTCGTGGTGTCGTCCCAGGACGTGTCGGAGGCAGCTTGCCCTCCGCTGCGCAGCCGCTAGCCGCTAGCCGCTAGCCGCTAGCCGCTAGCCGCTAGCCGCTAGCCGCTAGCCGCTAGCCGCTAGCCGCTGGGGCGATGGGCTCCTCCTCGGTCGTTACCGCGGCCGTTGACCCGTACGGTGACGTGCGTCGGCCGTGGGTCGCTCCTGGGTGGAGCCATGTAGCCCGGCGCATGGTACCGACGCCCGCCAGTCGCGCAGCCGGAAGTCTCCGGCAGATCGCCACCTGTTGATCACTCCAGACACCGTTGGGCAGGGCTCGCCGGGGTGTTCTTCGAGAGCCCGCAGGAACAGATCCTTCGACCTTTCTTTACCGGATCGGGCGGTGGGCCTTCCGGCGGCGCCGGCTCGTGAGCGGTGTGTGGCTGGGTGTCCTGATGGTGGCCGTGGTCGCCGCCGCCATGGCGCCGGAGGGGAAGGAAGAGGACCTCTCCATGCCCGGCACCGAGTCCCAGAAGGCGTTCGACCTGCTGGACGAGCGCTTCCCGCAGAGCAACTCCCCGGGCGCCGAGGCCCGGTTGGTGTTCCGCGCCCCGGACGGGCAGCGGGTGACGGCCAGGGAGAACAGGGCGGCCGTCGAGGACGCGCTCGGCTCGCTGGACGGGGGCGATCAGGTCGCGTCGACCACCGACCCCTATGAGACCGGCGACGTCAGCGAGGACGGCACCATCGCCTACTCCACGATTACCTGCACCGCGGACGCCGTCGACCTGACCGAGCCGACGAAGAGCGTCCTCGAGGACGCCGCGAGCCAGGCCCGGGAGGCCGGGCTGACCGTGGAGATCGGCGGCTCGGCCCTGGACGCCGAAGAGGAACCGGGCGGTACGACGGAGATCATCGGTGTGGTGGTGGCGGCCGTGGTGCTGGTCCTCGCCCTCGGGTCGGTGGTCGCGGCCGGACTGTCGCTGCTGACCGCCTTCGTGGGCGTGGCCATCGCCTTCGGCCTGGTCTCCGCGCGCCTGGTGCCTACGCACCACGCCCCGACGCGCGCCGGGGCGGGCTCGACCTGGACTTCAGCGGCCCCGGCCACCGGAGGCACAACCGGTCGTGTGCGGAAGACCGTGGCTGCCCGCCGCCGGCCAGAACCGAGTCGGCTGCGGCGTCTCTTGCCCCCTTCATCCCATTTCTCATGATATGTATCCGATGGCTCGGAGTCGCGGCGAAAGGGGAACAGTGGACAGAAGACGCTTCATCCAAGCCGGTTCGGTCGTGGGCAGCAGCATGCTCCTTCCGGGCCTCGACGTGGTCACGGCGGCCCAGGCCGCCCCGCGGCAGACGCTCCCGCCGGTCACGGACCCGCTGTATCTGAACCCGATCGCCGATCCCCAGGCCATCCCGCGTTTCGTGAACGCGCTGCCGCGGCCGTCGCGCATCGACGTGACGGCGGGCGGCACCCGGACCCTGCGGGCGAGCCCGGTCGTCCAGGATGTGCTCGGCGGCGGGCTGGGACTCACCACCCCCGTCTGGGGCTTCGGGCAGAACGGGAGCCGGCGCGGCTCCGGGACGTCCGTGAGCTACCCCGGCCCGACCTTCGTGGCCTTCAAGGACCGTCCGGTCCATGTGCACTGGGTCAACGAACTGCCCTTCCGCCACCTGCTGCCGGTGGACACCACGATCCACTGGGCCTTTCAGCACACCGACTACACCATCGCGCGGAACGGCGTGCCGTCCGTGGTGCACCTGCACGGCGGACACACCGACCCCCAAAGCGACGGCCATCCCGACGCCTGGTACACCGTCACCGGCACCCACGGCCCGCGCTTCGCGGGCACGCGGTTCTCCTACGGGAACACCCAGGAAGCCGCCACTTTGTGGTACCACGACCACGCACTGGGCATCACCCGGCTCAATGTGTACGCGGGTCTGGCCGGCTTCTACTTCCTGCGCGATCGTCATGAGCTCTCGCTCATCGAGGACCACAAGCTGCCCAGCGGGCCCTACGAGATCGAGCTCGCCATCCAGGACCGGATGTTCTACCCGGACGGGCGGCTGGCCTACCCGGACATCCCCGCCGATTCCCCCGACTGGCCCGGCGGACCGTCCGTCCAGCCCGAGTTCTTCGGCCAGGTCATCCTCGTCAACGGAAAGGCGTGGCCCCATCTGGACGTGGAGCCCCGCCAGTACCGGCTGCGCCTGCTCAACGGCTCGAACTCACGCTTCTACCGGCTCTCGGTCGACGGGTCATGGCCCTTCCCCGTCACCCAGATCGCCACCGAGGACGGTTTCCTGTACCGGCCGCTCCCCCTGGACGCACCACTGGTGATCTCTCCGGGGGAGCGGGTGGAACTGGTCGTCGACTTCCGTGGCCTGCGGGGATCACAGTTCACGGTCACCAACGACGCCCCGACCCCGTTCCCCGATGGAACCCCGGTCGCCCCGCCCGCCGACCAGGTCCTTCAGCTGCGCGTCAGCCGGCCGCTGGACCAGAAGGTGCCCGAGCCGCGACTGCCGGGCACGCTGCGCAAGGCGCCGTTCACGGTCGACAAACCGCCGGCGCGCACCCGTCAGCTGCTGCTGTTCGAAGGAACCGACAGCTTCGGACGGCCCCGCCCGCTGCTGGGCACCGTGGAGAAGGGCGGGCTGGCGTGGTCGGACCCGATCACGGAGGACCCCGCGCTGAACACGGCGGAGATCTGGGAGGTCTTCAACACCACCCCCGACACCCACCCGATCCACCTGCATCTGGTGCGGTTCCAGGTGCTGGACCGGGCGCCCTTCACCGCGGACCAGGACCCGCGGACCGGCGCGCTGACGAACATCCAGGTCGGCGAGGCCCAGCCCCCCGGCCCCGGCGAGCAGGGCCCGAAGGACACGGTGCAGATGCCGCCCGGTCAGGTCACCCGGATCAAGGCCCTGTTCGACAAGCGCGGGCTCTACGTCTGGCACTGCCACATCCTCGAACACGAGGACAACGAGATGATGCGGAACTACCAGGTCACCTGAGCGCGGCGGCGCCCGAACAACTCCTCCCGCCGACGCCCACGGTCGCCCACCGGGCCCACGGTCTCGCGCCGCGGGCCCGGCGGGAGACACAGCACGGCCGCGACGCCTCCCGGCCGAGCGGGACCGCGGCGCGTACGGCCGCTCGTGCTGAGGCGGGGAGCCTGAAGAAGCGGACACGAGACGTGGTCACTTAACGGGGCGAGCACTCCTGCTGGGCAGGGGTGCGCTCACCCCGTCTCCGTCTGCCTGCGCTCGATGTCGCCCCGTAGCGTCACTGCCCGCGGATCGTCATAGTCGGCCAGGAGCCTCAGCGCCGTCACCCGGTGCTGGCGGGCCGCCTCCGGATCCTCGTCGTGCAGAGCCGTGCCCAGGCCGTCGAGTGCTTGGGCCTCGTGCCAGTGGTCGCCGAGGTCATGATGAGTGGCCGCGGCCCGGCGGTGGAAGTCGGCGGCCTCACGGTTCCGGCCGAGCCGGTGGTACGTGTCTCCCGTACCGTTCCAGGCAAGCGCCTGCCTGCTGCGGTCACCGAGGCGTTGGTGCAGCGTCGCGGCCCGTTGGTAGGAGATCAGGGCGTCGCCGAATTCGCCGATGTCTCGCTGGGCGTCTCCCAAGGCGATGAGCCAGAACCCCTCGAGCCGGTGGTCGCGCAGATCGAGGGCGATGTCGAGCGCCTGCTGAGCGGAGCTCAGCGCTGCCTGGCGGTCGCCTTGTTCGCGCTGGATACCGCTCAGGAGACGCAGCGCATTGCCCTCGCCACGCTCGTTGTTCAGGGAGCGGTGCGCCGCCAGCGCCTGTCCGGTCACGGTCGTGGCCTCGGACAGGCGTCCCGCGCTGTAGTGGGTGCTGGCGAGGTTGGACAGTGCAGTGGCCTCCCAGTGCGCGGCGTCCTGTTCTCGGAAGGCGGAAATGGCCTGCTCGAAGTGGTGTGCGGCCACGTCGAGGTGTCTGGTGCGCAGATGGATCAGGCCGATCAGGTTGAGGGCGTGGGCCTCGCCGAGGCGGTCACCCCGTCCCTGTGCGATGGCCAACGCCCTCTGATGGCATTCCAGGCTCTCCACCAGCTTATTGATCCGAGTGTGGGCCATGCCGAGATCTGTGAGCAGATGCCCTTGCGCGGCTCGATCACCGAGCCGTTCCGCCGCTTCCAGACCGATGCGCCCCACGGCCGGCCAGTCGGTGCCGGGTGCGGAGGGAGACTGCGCGTCCCACAGGGCGGCGGACAACTGCCAGGCCAGCCGGTCGTGCCCGGTGGCCGCCGCCGCGCGGACACTCTCCAGGAGATTGTCGTGGTCGCGCTCGGCCCAGTCCACCGCGGCGTCACGGTCGGAGAAGACCAGGGGGCGCACACCCTCCGTCGGCGGGTCGAGACGCAGGCGATCCTCGGCCGGGCTGATCCAGCTCTGTGCCGCGTCCGCGGTGTGCAGATACCACTCCAGCACACGGCGCAGCGCGGCTTCCCGTTCCGGACCCGGCTCCTCGTACTGCGCCTGGTCGACGGCGTACGCCCGCAGCAGGTCGTGAAACTGATAGCGGTCCGGGGCGGTCTGCTCCAGCAGATGGGCGCCCACCAGGGAGTCCACCAGTTGCCGGGTCCGGCCGGTGCTCAGCCCTGCGAGAGCGGCGGCCGCGTGGAGGCCGAACTCGGGACCGGGGTGCAGACCGAGGAGGCGGAAGAGACGGGCGGCCTGATCGGGTAAGGCCCGGTAGGACCACGCGAACACGGTACGAACGGCCTCGACGTCCTCGTCCTCGCCCGTGCTCAGCGCATCCCAGAGGGCGGATTCGTCCCGCAGGTCGGTGATCAGGTCCTCCAGTCGCAGATGGGGCCGACCGGCGGCGCGCTCCGCGGCGATCCGCAGGGCGAGCGGCAGCCCGGCGCACAGCCGGGCGAGCTCCACGAGCCTTTCCGGCTCGTCGTCGGGCCGGTATCCGGAGGTGACGGTGCGCAGCAGCGCAACGGACTCCTGCTCGGGCAGCACGCCCAAGGTCAGCCGACGCGCCCCGTCCCGCACGGCAAGGCCGGACAGACGGCTGCGGCTGGTGACGACGACCGGGCTGGCGGAGCTTCCGGGCAACAGCGGACGCACCTGACTCACCGTGGCCGCGTTGTCCAGCACCACGAGCATGCGGCGGTTCGCCAGCAGTGACCGGTAGAGCGCGGAGGCCGCGTCGGTATCCCGTGGCACGGAACCGGGCTCGACGCCGAGAGCGATCAGAAACCGGTGCAGGGCCTGATGAGCGGTGACCGGTTCCCCAGGGTCGTAACCCCGCAGGTTGACGTAGAGCTGCCCGTCCGGGAAGCGCCCTTGGACCTCATGGGCCCAGCGGAGCGCGAGGGATGTCTTCCCCGCACCCGGGGTCCCGGCTATGACGCATACCGAGATGACCGGCGGAGCACCGCCCTCGCCGCCCAGAACGGCGTTCAACTGAGCGAGTTCATCGATGCGGTTGACGAAGCCGCGCACATCGGCCGGGAGCTGCCGGGGGACGGGCCTCGATGAGTCGCCCTGGCCCGGTTTCTCCTGCCCGTGGAAGTGAATGCCTCCGCTGATGTCTCGGGCCTGTACAATATCGCGGGCCGTGCCCGACAGCTCGGAGCGCGTACCCTCGGGCCGTTCACGGCCTCCGCTGGACTCTGTGATCGCCTACTCCGTCCGTGCCTGGGGCGGGGATGGACGCGTCGCGCTCGATGTCCGGTGCCACGCCGTCCCTGCCGTTTCCCCGCGATGTGATGGGCGCAGTCGTTACCCAGTGTATCGGCGCGGCAACCTGGGACAAGCGGGATGGCGCAACATGAGTGTGCGGGCCCGTCGGCCGGGCCCGCACACCTCCCGCTGTTCAGCGGCTTCCGCGGCACACCGCGCCGTCAGGGCCTCCCCGATGTCGCGAACCGCGCCTGGACGGTGGGGGGTTGTGTGGAGGTGCGGAAGGGGTGGGACCACAGGCCCCGGTCGCGCAGGAGGGGGAGGACGCCCTCGCCGAACCAGTAGGCCTCCTCCAGGTGGGGATAGCCGGAGAAGACGAATTCGTCGATGCCGACGCTGTGGTACTCGGCGATCCGCTCGGCGACCTCGGCGTGGCTGCCCACCAGGGCGGTGCCCGCGCCGCCGCGGACCAGGCCGATGCCGGCCCACAGGTTGGGGTGGATCTCCAGGTTGTCCAGGCTGCCGCCGTGGAGGGCGAGCATGCGCTGCTGGCCCTCGGACTCGCTGCGGCCCAGGCCCGTCTGGACGGCGCGTACGGTCTCCGGGTCGAAGCCGTCGAGCAGGCGCCGTGCCTCCGCCCATGCCTGGTCGGAGGTGTCGCGGGTGATGACGTGCAGCCGGATGCCGAAGCGGACCGTGCGGCCCTGTTCGGCGGCGAGGGAGCGGATCCAGGCGATCTTCCGGGCGACCTGGGCGGGTGGTTCGCCCCAGGTGAGGTAGACCTCGGCGTGGCGGGCGGCGACCTGGCCGGCGGCGGGGGAGGAGCCGCCGAAGTAGATCTGCGGGACCGGGTCGGGGAGCCGGGTCAGCTTGGCGTCCTCGACGCGGAGGTGTTCGCCGGCCAGGTCGACGGTCTTGCCGTCCCACAGGTCGCGGACGATGCTCAGGAACTCGCCGGTGCGGGCGTAGCGGGCGTCCTTGTCGAGGAAGTCGCCGTAGCCGCGCTGCTCGTGGCTCTCCCCGCCGGTGACCACGTTGAGCAGCAGCCGGCCGCCGGTCTGCCGCTGGTAGGTGGAGGCCATCTGGGCGGCGAGGGTGGGGGAGACGAAGCCGGGACGGAAGGCGACCAGGAACTTCAGCCGCTCGGTGTTCTGGCTGACCATCGCGGTGGTCAGCCAGGCGTCCTCGCACCACGCGCCGGTCGGCGTGAGCGCGCCCACGAAGCCGAGGTGTTCGGCGGCGCGGGCGATCTGGGTGAGATAGCCGACGGTCGGCGGGCGGTCTCCGCCGGCCGCCGTGACCGGCGCGCCGTGGCCGCCGCCGACGACATGGCGGCTGTCGCCGTTGGTGGGCAGGAACCAGTGGAAGGTGAGGGACACGGTGCTCACTCCGTTCGGGGGGCTACCGGAGCCCGTGGCGGGGTGGTGTCGTTCCGTCCGGCACGTGGTGGCCGACGCGCTGGACCTTCCAGCGGGCCGGGTCGTGCGGGGTGCGCGTACGGGCGTTCCGCCAGTGGCGGTGGCGGGTGCGGGGTGTCCGGGGCCGGGCGGGTGCCGGTGGCGGGCTTGGGGTGTCCGGGGCCGAGCCGGTGCCGGTGGCGGGCTCGGGCACAGACAGCACGGTCAGCTCGCCGCGGCCAGCACGGTGGTGCGGGGGTGGCCGAGCGCCGCCGAGAACTGGTCGACGACCTGCTCCAGCGCCTCGGCGGCCCCGGCCGCCACGCTCACCCCGCCGTCCGGCTCCACCGTGATGTCCTTGTCGAGGGTGAACCAGCCCTGGACGATATGGGCCGCGCCCATGGAGGACAGCACCGGCCGCAGCGCGTAGTCGATGGCCAGCACATGGGCGACGCTGCCGCCGGTGGCCAGCGGCAGCACGGTCTTGCCCGTGAGCGCGTACTGCGGCAGCAGGTCCAGCAGGGACTTCAGCAGCCCGGAGTAGGCGGCCTTGTAGACCGGAGTCCCCACGACGACCCCGTCTGCCTGCTCGACCAGGGCCTTGGCCCGGACGATGGCCGGGTGCGAGAAGTCCGCGCCGAGCAGGGCGGCGGCGGGGAGGGTACGGACATCGAGCGGTATCACCTCATGGCCCTGGGCGGTCAGCCGCGCGTCCAGATGGCGCAGCAGCCGGGCGGTGCGGGAGGTGGCGGAGGGGGAGCCGGAGAGGGACAGGACGGTGGCCATGGGCAACCCTTCGTGGTGCGGTCGATGCGTGGGAACGGGGGGCGGCGGTCAGGAAAGCGCGGGCTCGGACTCCGGCCGGTCCGCCTCCGGCTCTTCGGACGACGGTCTCGCGGAGGGTGCCGGCGGCCTCGGTACCGGTGTCACGGGCGACGGGAAAGCCGTCGAGGGCGAAGCCGGGCGCCGGGCGGCCGGCGGTGGCGGCGGAGGCACGGACGTCCCTGGTCCGCTCGGTGACGCCGTCGAAGTCCTGACAAGGGAACTCCCGGGAGAACGGGTAGAACGAATACGGGCATGGTGAATCGGCGCCCGGCGCCGACCGGAATTCCTCAACGGGCGCGGACGCGGAAGCGAAAAGGCCGGGTGGCGCGAATGGCACCGGGGCGGGGCAGTATGGCCGGCCGCATTTCCTCCGGTGGCGGGGCCGGGCCTTTCCGACGGATCCCCGTGGGAGGAGGATCTCCGAGGATCTAGAAGCCTTTCCCGATCATGTGAGGCGGCGGGAAGTGCGGCGGAGGCGATTCCTCAGTGCTTGCTCGGACCCGGCGGCAGGTCAGGCCGGACAGCAACAGAACGCGCTGCAGACACGCGCGAGGTCGACATGGCGTCGCCGCGTGAGGTCCTGTCCGTTCATGTCACCGATCCAACCAGGGGGAAGTCCTGCCGGTCAAGAACGCCCGGGGTGCGTTCCATATCCCGGACGAAGCGGCGGGCCGCGGAAATTCCACGACGCCTGCTTCGAGATTACCCGGGAGACGGGCCGGAGAGTGAGTCGGTATTCATGAGACCGTGATAGGGATCCCCTTGAACGGCGCGGCGCGGGCGGGCACTCTGCGGCATGTGCGTATCGAACAGCTGGAATACATCGCCGCGGTCACCCGCCTCGGCTCGCTCCGCCGCGCCGCCGAGGAACTGCATCTGTCCCAGCCGGCACTCAGCGAGACGGTGCGCAATCTGGAACGCGAACTCGGCGTGGACCTGCTGGAGCGCAAGCGCTCCGGAACGACGATCAGCGCCGAGGGACGGGAGTTGCTGCCGCATATCGTCAGCGTCATCGAGGCCGTCGACCGGCTCCGCGGCGCCGCCGGTGACCAGCACCGCGTCAGCCGGATGATCCGGCTGGGCACGGCCAACACCGCGACGGTCCCGCTGCTGATCCCGGCCGTCCGGGAGTTCCGCGCGACCCATCCGGTGACCCAGGTCGAGGTGGTGGGCGCACAGCAGAGCGAGATCCACCGGGCGCTGCTGGAGGGGAGCTTCGACCTGGGCCTGGTCAACTACCTGCGGGGGGACGACGTTCCGCCCTCGTTGGAGACCACCGAGCTGCTGCGCGGCCGCCCGGTGGTCTGTCTGCGCCCCGACAGCCCGCTGGCCGCCCGGCCGACGGTGAGCGCGGCGGATCTGCTGGATGAGCGGGAGCCGCTGATCGTCATGCGCTCCGGCTATCTCATGCACCGCTTCATCCACCGGCTGCTGGCCGGGCGCGCCCCCTCCTTCTCGTACGCCACCGACGGTGCCGAGATGGGCAAGCTGATGGTCGCCGAGGGGCTCGGCGTCACCGTGCTCCCCGACTTCAGCGTCATCGGCGACCCCCTGGAGCGCGGTGGCGCGATCACCTACCGGCCGCTCGCGGACGGCGGGGCCACCGAGGTGCTGCTGGTGATCCAGCGCCGTCGCTCGGGCTCCGTGCCGCGCGCCGTACGCGATCTGCACGAGCTGTTCGTACGGCGCGCGGGTGCCCCCGCGGCTACAACTCCCTGAGCGCGGGCAGCAGTTGCTTCTCGGCCCAGTCCAGGAACGGCCGCTGGTGGTCGCCGCCGATCTGGACCAGGGCGACGTCCGTGAAGCCCGCGTCGACGAAGGGCCGGATCAGCTGCGTGAACTCCTCGACGTCGTCGCCGCACGGAATGGACGCGGCCACGTCCTCGGGCCGTACGAACTGGGTGGCGCCCGCGAAGGAGGCGGGCCCCGGCAGCTCGGAGTTGACCTTCCAGCCGCTGCCGAACCAGCGGAACTGGTCATGGGCACGGGCGATGGCCGCGTCCCGGTCGGGGTCGTAGCAGACCGGGATCTGCCCGATCCGTGGCTTTCCGCTGCCGCCGTTGCGCTCGAACTCCTGGACCAGCTCGGACTTCGGCTCCGTCGCGATCAGGATGTCGGCCAGCTGCCCGGCCAGCCGGCAGGACTGCCGTCCGGAGACGGCCACGCCGATGGGCGGCGGCTGGTCCGGCAGATCCCACAGCTTCGCCGAATCCACGTCGTAGTGGGTGCCGTGGTGAGTGACGTAGCCGCCGCCGAACAGCGCCCGGATGATCTCGATCGCCTCTTCCAGCATCTCCTGCCGCACATCGGCCGACGGCCAGCCCTGGCCGACCACATGCTCGTTCAGGTTCTCGCCGGACCCCAGCCCCAGCCGGAACCGCCCCTCGGACAGCAGCTGGAGCGTGGCCGCCTTCTGCGCGACCACCGCCGGGTGGTAGCGCACGGTGGGGCAGGTGACATACGTCGTCAGCGGGATCGAGGAGGTGGCCTGCGCGGCGGCGCCCAGCACGCTCCAGGCGTACGGCGCGTGCCCCTGGGAGTCCAGCCACGGGAAGTAGTGGTCGGAGGTCACCGAGAAGTCGAACCCGACCTGCTCGGCCCGGACCACGTCGTCGACGAGCTGACGTGGACCGGCCTGCTCGGTCATCATCGTGTATCCCCATCGAACCATGGCCCCCGAGTACCGCCCCGCCCGGCCCCCAAACCTCCCAAACCGGCCACCGAGCCCGGGAAGTGGCTGGTCACGGGGTGCGGCGGCGGCTCACCTGGCGTAGTCGCCACCACCCGGGCTCGGCGGCGACGGCGGCCGGGGACAGGGGGCGGTGGGCGGACCTGGTGTGCCCGGCCGCTGTCTGGGGGCGCCGGGCCTGGTGTGTCCGGCTGCTGTCTGGGAGTGCCGGGCCTGGTGCGTCTGGCTGCTGTGCTGTCTGGGGGCGTCGGGCCTGGTGTGTCCGGCCGCCGTCTGGGAGTGCTCCCCGGACGTGGCGGTCCCACGGCGCTCCTTGCTCATGTCCGCCGCTCTCGGGGAGGGCGCTCCCTGGTCCACCCCGCCGCCCTCAGCGGTGGCGCCGCTTGATCATGTCCGCGCACTTCTCGCCGATCATCATCGTCGTGATGCACGGATCCACGGTGGTGAGATACGGCATGGCCGAGCCGTCCGCGACCCGCAACCCCGTTACGCCCTTGACCCTCAACTGCGGATCGAGCGGCGCGTCCGGGTCGTCGGGCGCGCCCATCCGCACGGTGCATGCCGGGTGGTAGACGGTGTTGTGGGTTTCGCGGATGTAGGCGGCCAGCTCGTCGCCGGTGTGGACATCGGGGCCGGGGGCCAGTTCGACGCCCGCCCACAGGGCCAGCGCGGGCCCGGCGGCGATCTTGCGGGCGAGCACCAGTCCGCGGGTCATGACGGTCATGTCGTAGGCGTCGGTGAAGTAGCGGGGGTCGACGCGCGGCTTGTCGCGGAAGTCGCGGGTGGCCAGCCGTACGGTGCCCCGGGAGCGGGCGCGGGTGACGTTCGGGGTGAGGCAGAAGGCGTTCTCCGAGGTGGGGTAGCCACGTCGGTAGGTGTTCAGGTCGAACGGCACGGCGCCGTAGTGGAACATCAGGTCGGGGCGGTCCAGGTCGGGCTCGGTGGCGGTGAAGATGCCGATCTCCCACCACTGGGTGGAGGTGGCGACCATGGGCTGCTCGGCGTTCCACATGATGATGCCCTCGGGGTGGTCCTGGAGGTTCCCGCCGACACCGGGGGAGTCCACCAGCACCTCCACCCCCGTCTCCCGCAGATGCCCGGCGGGGCCGATACCGGAGAGCATCAGCAGCTTGGGGGTGTCGATGGCGCCGCAGGAGACGATGACCTCGCGCCGGGCGTGCACCCGCAGGGTGCGGACCAGGCCGGGGGCGAGGTAGTCGGCCCCGGAACAGCGCAGGTTCTCGTCCAGGACCAGCCGTGTGGCCCGTAGTCCGGTGCGCACCCGCAGATTCGGCCGGGAGTCCATGACGGGGTGGAGGTAGCCGACCGAGGCCGAGCAGCGGGTGCCGTCCTCGCGGGCGTTGATCTGGAACCAGTTGGCGCCGTTCACCACCGTCGTACCGGTGTTGAACGGGGTGATCGGGATGCCCGCCTCCGCGCAGGCCGTCAGCACCGCCCGGCCGCACGGGTCCTCCGGCGGTACGGTGCGGATCCTGACCGGGCCGCCGCGGCCGTGGTGGTCGCCGGGCGCGTCGTTGTCCTCCAGGCGCTGGAAGAGCGGGAAGCAGTCGGCCGCCGACCAGCCGTCCAGCCCCATGGACGCCCAGTCGTCGAGGTCCTCGGCGGGGGCCCAGAAGGCAATGCAGGGGTTGGACGAGGAGCAGCCGCCGAGCACCTTGGCGCGGGCGTGGCGCAGGAAACTGTTGCCCTTCGCCTGCGGTACGACCGGGTAGTCCCAGTCGTAGCCGGACCCCAGCAGCCACATCCAGCGGTTCAGCCGCAGGACGTGGTCGTCCCCGAGGTCCGACGGGCCCGCCTCCAGCAGGCACACGCTCACCGAGGGGTCCTCGGACAGCCGTGAGGCCACCACCGACCCGGCCGTACCGCCGCCCACCACCACGTAGTCGAACTCGTCCACTGGCCTCTCGCCTCTCTTCGCGGGGTGGTGGGGGTGGCGGGGTGCTTGGCGGCACGCCGTTACGGGCCTGCTGGGCGAACCCGCTGGAGGGACCCGCCGGACGAACCAGCTGGACAACCAGCAGGAGGCGAAGCCGCCCGGCGCGACCACGCCGACGAACAGTCGGGCGAACCGCCCGGCCGTGGCTTCGGCGGGGGCTTCGGCGGTGGCCCCGGCCGTGGCTTCGGCGGTTCCGGCGGTGGCTCGGACCGTGGCTTCGGCGGGCCCCGGCGGTGGCAGCGGTGGTGGTCCGGACCGTGGCTTCGGCGGGGGTCCGGCGGGGGTCCGGACCGGGGCCCGGACCGTCGCTTCGGCGGTGGCCCGGGCGGCTCTCCCACCGTCACTCGAACCACCGCTGCGGGCGGGGCGCGGTGTTGCGCCAGATGTGTTTCGGCTCCTGGTACTCGCGCAGCCCCGACGGGCCCAGCTCACGGCCCGTACCGGACTGCTTGACCCCGCCCCACTCGGCCTGCGGGACGTACGGATGGAAGTCGTTGATCCATACGGTCCCGGCCCGCAGCCGGAACGCCACCCGGTGCGCCTTCTCCGCGTCCTGGGTCCACACCCCGCCCGCCAGGCCGTAGATCGTGTCGTTGCCGAGCGCGACCGCCTCGTCCTCGTCCCGGAACCGCTCCACGGTGAGCACCGGGCCGAAGGACTCCTCCTGCACCACGGACATGTCCGGGGTGCAGTCGTCCAGGACGGTCGGCAGGTAGTAGTAGCCCTTCGCCAGGGCGGGATCGTCGGGCGGTGCCCCGCCGCAGCGCAGCACCGCGCCCTCGTCGATCCCCGCCGCCACATAGTCGGCGATCTTCTGGCGGTGCTCGGCGGAGATCAGCGGACCGGCGCGGGCGGTCTCGTCGAACGGTCCGCCCAGCCGGATGTTCCTGGCCCGATGGACGATCTCGTCGACGAACGCGTCGTGCAGCTGCTGCTGGACCAGCAGCCGGGCACCGGCCGAGCAGACCTGCCCGGAGTGCAGGAACACCGCGGTGAGCGCGTAGTCGACGGCCGTGTCGAAATCGCAGTCGGTGAAGACGATGTTGGGGTTCTTGCCGCCCAGTTCCAGGGCGAGCTTCTTCACCGTGGGCGCGACCGCCGCCATGATCCAGCGTCCGGTGGCCACCCCGCCGGTGAAGGACACCATGTCCACCCGCTCGTCCGTGACCAGCGGGGCACCCGCGGTGGCGCCCGAGCCGAGGACCAGATTGGCGGCGCCGCCCGGCAGCCCGGCCTCCGTCAGCAGCCGCATCAGATGGATCGCGGAGTGCGGGGTCAGCTCGCTGGGCTTGAGGACGAGGGTGTTCCCGGCGGCGAGCGCGGGCGCCACCTTCCAGGCCGTCTGGAGCAGCGGATAGTTCCACGGCGTGATCAGCGCGCACACCCCGACCGGTTCCCGGACCACCCTGCTGTCGATCTCCGGACTGCCCACGTCCACCACCCGGCCGGCCCCGTCGGAGGAGACGAGGTTGCCGAACCAGCGGAAGCAGTTCGCGATGTCGTCCAGGTCGAACTCGCTCTCGGCCAGCCGTTTTCCGGTGTCCATCGACTCGGCGCGGGCGAGCGTCGGTTTCTCGCGCTCCAGCAGATCGGCCACCCGCAGCAGCAGCCCGCCCCGCTCGGCGGCCGGGGTGCCGGGCCACGATCCGCGGTCGAAGGCGTCCCGGGCGGCCGCCACCGCGGCGGCGGCGTCCTTGGGCCCCGCCTCGTCGACCACGGCGACGAGCGAGCCGTCCGCGGGACAGCGGACCTCACGGGTGTGTCCGTCGAGGGCGGTCGTCCAGTGGCCGCCGATGAACAGCTCCGGCATGGGTTCCTCCGGGCTCGGACGACAGTGGCCGGCCCCGGGGTGGATCCGTCGACGCACCCGGCCGGCCCACACACCGAGCCTAAGTGGCACAGGACACCCTCGCACGGTGTACCGGCAGGCCCGGGGCGCGCTGGGGCCCGGCGGGACGGGGGGCGGGGGGCGGGGGACGGGGGACGGGCGGCAAGGAGCGCGGGCGGGAGGGGAGGGCGTCGGGCGGGGACGGGAGGCACTGGGCAGGGTGGGCGGACGTCGTCGGATGGGGCGGGCAGGCCCGACGACGATGGAGCGAGTGCGCGGGCGCGTGGCGGGGCGAGCGGGCCCCGCCGCCGGGCGCTCAGCCGTTCTCGTGCCAGGTGCCGTCGGTGTAGTCGTAGCCGTACTCGGGGCGCCCGTTCACGCTGCTGGTACGGAACGGCGAGCCGTGGTCGTCGATCCGCAGCGTCCCCGACCGGCCGCCGCTCGTCCAGTCCAGCTCCAGGTACCAGCTGCAGTCGCAACCGGACGTCCGGGCGTTGACCAGCAGCACCTCCGGATCGGAGGCCGCGACGCGGTAGGGGAAGCGGACGGCGGGGATCGGCTCGCCCCCGTCGTTGCCGTCAGTGGGGCGGGCCAACGGACGCGAGGCGTCCAGGTTCACCGAGAAGGCGCGCGGGGTGAGGGAGCCCCCACAGCCGTTCTCCATGGCGAACGACGACCACGCGAGCGGGGTGCGACGGCCCACCACCCGTACGTGCAGGGCCCGCAGGACGACGGCCGACGAGGCACGGCCCTGCACCGTGACCTCCACATTGGTGGTCCCGCCGTGCACCGCGCCATGCGCGGCGGCCCATGTCGGGGCGTCCTGCTCGGTGGGCGGCGGGGCGACCTGGGACGGGGGCCGGTCGATGAGGTAGCGGTGGTCGCAGCCGTTCTCCCAGACGTGGGAACGGGTGGAGAGGGTGAGCGGGGCCCGGGTGGAGCCGCCGTCCCCCGGCTCCTCGGTCGTGCGGGGGGAGGCGGCGCCGGCGGCGCCGCCTCCGTCCTTCCGCTGCTCGTCGTGTCGGCCCTTGCCATCGGTGCGTGGGGTGGCGGACGCCTCGTCGCGGTCCGTCTGCTGACGGTCCAGATGCCCTCGGGCGGTCGGCCCGGCGGGCGGGGCGGACGAGGGGGCGGCGGTGGTGGAGGGTGAGGCGGCCGTCTCCTTCCGCCCGTCCTCACCGGGTGGCCGTACCTCGACCGCCGTCACGGCGAGCACGACGACGGCGGCGGCCCCGGCCAGCAACGCCCACGGCCGCCGCACGCGTGACACGACGGCACTTTCCCCGCCACTCCCCGGCACGGCGCGCAACCGCCGCCGCCCGGCGGGCGCGGACCCGGCCGTGCTCCCGGAGGGCTCCCCGGCGGCGTGGGGCGGTCGGGTCCGCCCGGCCGACGCCGACCGGGCCCGGCCGCCGACAGTCCGCTCGGCGGCGTCGGCGTCCCCGCGGTGGTGCCCGGCCCCGTTCCGAGGTGTGGTGTGGGTGGTCGGGCCGGGGGCGGGGGCGTCGGGTGTGGCGTTGGCGGTCGTGATGTCGATGGTTGGGGCGTTGGCGGTTTTGGCGGTTGTGGTGTCGGTCGTGGTCGTGGTCGTGGTCGTGTTGGCCGTCGTGGTGTCGGCTTCGTGCGCGGGCGTGCGGGTGGCGGCGGTCCGTGCGGGGGCCGGGGTGATGACTTCGGTGGCCTCGTCCGGAGGAGGGGCCGTCCCCGGGCCCCGGCCGGACGTGGCGTCGCGCCCCTGAGAACGGTCTGCGGTGGCTGGGCGCACGTTGGGCGTGGCGTCGGTCTCGGAGGCGTTCGACGGGGCTGACGGATCCGGCGGGTTGGAAGGGGCTGAGGGGTCTGGCGGGCCTGACGGGCCTGACGGGGTCAATGGGTCCGACAGGTCCGGCGGGTCTAACGAGGCCGGTTGGTCCGACGCGTTCGACTGGCCGTCGGCGCCTTCTCGTGCGTCGGCGGACCGCCGCGGCTCACCGTCAGCGGACCGCACGTCCGTGGACCGCGGGTCCGTGGACTGCGGGTCCGTGGGCCGCGCGTCCGGGTCTCGCGCGTCCGGGTCCCAGGCGTCCGGGTCCCGCGCGTCGGCGGACTCGACCTCCGCCTTCCGTGCGGTGCCGTCCACGGCCGGGCGGCCCTCTGCCCCCTCGCCGCCCGAGACCGGGCGTGTGGTGTCGGCCTCGCCGCCGCGCGGGGCCGACGACGTGCCCTCGCGGTCGGCCCCGCGGGGGCGACGCCTGGAGGCGTCCGCGAGCATCCAGCGGCGGTGGAGGGCGACCAGTTCCTCCGGAGTGGCGCCGCACAGCCGGGCGAAGCGCTCCACGGGGGCGTAGTCGGCCGGGACCGCGTCGCCGTTGCAATAGCGGTGCACCGTGGACGTGCTGACGTGCAGTCGGGTGGCCAATGAGCCATAGCTGCGGCCCGAGCGCTCCTTCAGCGCCCGCAAGCGCTCGGCGAAGTCCTCGATCTCCCTGGCGTTTCCCACGCCCCACCCCCCTGTTCGTCCCCGGTACCGCGGCATCGTTCCACGGGCTTTCCGCGCACGCGTTCCAGGGTGTTGTCATATCCCCAAGTCAGCGTACGTGCAGGTGTTCCAGCGTCCCGAATGCCACGCCAGCCGTAGCGGCCACGGCCAGATGGCGCACAGGCTTGTCCCGTCACCGCGACCTCCCGGTGCGGCGGCGACATGCTGAGATCTGGAGATCAGGAAGAGACGAGGGAACACCTCATGCGCAAGCCCACACGCTCACTACGCGGTGCCGTGCTCGGCCTCGTGGCCACGGCCACGGCCGCGGTCGTGGCCATGGCCGCCACCGGGCCGGCCCAGGCCCAGACCCAGGCCCACGCACAGGAGACCCAGGCACGGGCCACGGCGCAGGCCGTGCCCCGGAGCACCCCCGGCCACCTCGTGCCGAGGGAGCTCCCGCCGCACCCGAGTTCGGATTGGTACGCGAGTGACGTCACTCAGGGCCTGCCCGAGACCGCTCCGTTCTGCGTCGAGAAGACCCTGCCGTCGGCCGGGGCGACCCACCGCACCTTCTGGACCGAGTACGACACCGGCGCCACCCAGATCGTGGTCAGGACCGGCACCGTGGCAGCCGCCCGCCAGCTCGCCGCCGCGGCCGAGCAGAAGATCCGGAACTGCGCCGCCGACTGGCAGCGCACCTACCCGCAGGGCACTGCCTCATGGCGGGACTACGGCGCGCTGGCGGTCGAGGACGGTGCCCACGTCTATGGCGTCCACACCTCGTACCCGGACTCGGAGCCCGGCATCCACCTCTTCGGGGTGGGGCGCGACGGCCGGACCGTCACCATCGTGACGTGGGGTCAGATGGGCGACTACGACCAGGCGCCGCTGGCCGACTTCCAGCGGACCATCACCACGGCGGTGGTCAAGCTGTACCACCCGTGACCCGGGGGCGGAGGGGACGCGGACAAGGCCCGAGGGGGTCCAGGCTCGAGGGGGGCTCAGGCGCGAGGGGCGAGGGCTTCTTGGGGGAGGGAGAGCCGACGACGGCCCAGAGCCTGTCTGACGGGGGCTGAGGGGGCCGGAGAGGGCTGACGGGGGCCGGGCCCGGCGGGAGCGGGCCCGACAGCGGGGATGTTGGGGCCCGACGGGGGTGGGCCCTGACAAGGGGCCCGACACGGGGGCCCGACACCGGGGACGGGCCCGGGGCCTGCGGAGGGTCGACGGGGGATGGGGACTGGTGGCGGCTACGCGCACACACGGGGGTGCGCGTCGCTGCCACCTCTCCAGGTGCGCCACCATCACAGGTCCGGTCACCCCTCCAGGTCCGCCACCATCCCCAGGCCCCGCCACCATCCCCAGGCCCGCCACCACCCCAGGCCCGCCACCACCCCAGGCCCGCCACCACCCCAGGCCCGCCACCACCCCAGGCCCCGTCGCCACCCCAGGTCCGTCATCACCCCCAGGCCCCGTCGCCACCCCCAGATCCGCCACCGGCACACGTCCCGGCGGCTGTCGAGGCTCCCGGCGGCGGTGGGTCGATCATGCGGCATGTGGCCGATATGGTCGAAGGACGCCGCCCCCACCGGACGCCCGACCGTCGGAGGTTTCCTCGTGCCGAACGGCTCGCTCTCCCTCGCCGCCTCGCTCTACCTGCTCTCCTACGACCCCGAGACCGGCCGTCCCACCGGTGCTCACACCGCCCTCCTCGTACGCGCCGCCGCCCTCACCGAACTCGTACAGCGGGGCACGCTCACCGACACGGACGGCAGCCCCTGTCCGGTGGCCGACGCCCTCACCGGGGATCAGGCGCTCGACGGGCTGCTGGAACTGATCGGTGAATCCCGGCCACGGAGCTGGCAGATCTGGGTGGGGCACCAGCCACGGCTGACCGAGCAAGCGGTCCGCGACCAGATGGTGGCGGCCGGGTATGTGCGGGCGAAGGGGAGGCGGGTGCTGGGGCTGTTCCCGGCCAAGGAGTACACGCTGGAACGCCCCGAGCCGGTGGCCGCGATGCGGGCGGCCGCGGTGCGCGCCCTGCACGGCGGGCAGCCGGTGGCGGAGGTGTCCGAACGGGACGCGGCGCTGGTCAGCCTGGCTGCCGCGGGCGAGCTGAGGACCGTGGTGACGGCCACGGACGCCAAGGTCCGCAAGGACCGGATCCTCGAACTGGGGGCACGTTGCGGGGGGATGGGCCCGGTGCTGGAGAAGGTGATCGCCCAGGTGCGGACGGCGCTCGCCGCCGCCGTCGTCACGACCATGCTGGCGACGACCACCGCCGCGACCACCACCTGACGCCTCACCGCCAGGGCCCGAGCTGAAGCGCCTGGGCCGGGCTGAAGCGCCCGGGGCGGGCTCGCGTATCCGTCCGTACAGGCTCGAGCGATTCATGCCGGTTCAGGTGATTCGCACTGGCTCGGTTGTTCTTACCGGATCAGGCGATTCATATCGGATCAGTGGTTTGTGCGGCTAGGGTGATTCGTTCCGGATCAGGCGATTCATGGTGGCTCAGGCGTCCTTCAGTAGTGACGCCAGCCCCTGGTCCAGGTCCAGTTCCCCCGCCTCGTGGCCCTCGGGGACGACGTCGTACGAGCGGCCCAGGAACCTGCGGAGGTCGCCGGTGTCGAACTGGACCATGGCCATGCCCTCGGGGGCGTGGAACTCCAGGACCGTCCGCCGTGGTCCGCACGGCCACATCTGCACGTCCCCGCTGCCCGCCGGGCCCCGCAGTCCGGCCGCGAGCAGCTCCCGTCCGAACGTCCACTCCACCGCCGAGCCGTCGAGGGAGGCGGAGGGCGGAAAGGAGACGCGGACGGCGAACGGGTCGTCCCGCTCGTAGCGCAGGCATGCCGGGATCGCGCGTGACTCGGGCGTGGACGCGATGAGCTGTGCCTGGACGGCCTGGTCGATGACAGTGATCACGTCGGCTCCCTTGCGATCGGTGCGGGGCGCGTCGCCCTTACGACCGTTAAGACGTTTGGGCGATCAGGGCAGTGCACCCGCTTTCGACGTGACGTGTGTCACGACTGATTTTTCGTGGGGACATAGGGCATTTAGGCTTGCCAAAGCCATGCAAGGTCTCGGGCGCCGTGCGGACCTGTTACAGAACGTCGGCAGTGACGAGGCACCCACCCCAGGGGTTGTTCCACCATGACCGAAGGTCCCGCGGCGCTCGACGCGGCCGCCTGCACCCGTATCTACGAAGCCGAATATCCGCGTCTGTGCGGATATGCCCGAACTCTTACCGGAAATCCCTGGGTTGCGGGGGACCTGGTGGCCGAGGCGCACTACAGCGTCTGGCGGCGGCTGCGCGCCGGACACCCCCTCGGTGCCGACGCCGTCCCGGCCGAGCTGACGAGCGCCGTAAGGGCGCTTTCGGCCGCGGTGGGGAGCTGGGGGCCGCCGCAGCAGGCGTCGTATCTCGAACCGCTCGTGGAGATCCTCGGTGAGCTTCCGCAGCGCTGGGTCAAGGTGCTGTGGCTCACCGAGGTGGACGGGCTTCCGCCGGAGGAGGTGGCGCGGCGCACCGGGATGGCCCCGGATGGCGCGGCGGCCCTGGTGGAGCGCGTCCGGGAGAGCGTGCGCCAGGAGTTCCTGCGCGCCCAGCCCGGCTATCCGGCGAGCGCCGCGTGCGGTGAGCACTGGGAGCGGCTGCCCGGCCATGTGCGGGGCACCGACACCCCGCAGCAGGCCGAGCAGATCGCGGTGCACATCGAGAGCTGCCGGGACTGCCGGGGCCGGATGGAGCAGCTGATCGCGGCCGACGACCGGCTGCCCGCACTGACCGGCCCGGCCCTGCTGACGCTGTACGACCGGGACATGGCGCGCTTCCTGGCGCCGCTGGCGGCGGCCGGTGCGGCGGGTGCGGCCGGTGCCGCGGGCGCCGTGGGGGCCGCCGGGGTGAGTGCCGCGGCGGCCGGTGGTGCGCATGCGGCGCCCTCGAACGGGCCGCTGGTCTCCACCCGCCGGTCCATGCGTCATCTGGTCCGCGGACAGGTGCGTCAGGCGGGGCCGGTGGCGGTCGCGGCGGCCGGGGCCGGGGTGGTGCTGGTCGCGGGGGCGGCGATCATGACGGGGCTGGCGCTGACGGACGGCGGCGCGGCGGAGGCGCAGCAGCCGACGGCGGTGTCGACGCCGTCCATATCGGATGCCTCCAGCTCTTCTGCTTCGTCCGGCTCTTCCGGTCCGTCCGGCTCCTCGGGCTCGGGCGCGTCGTCCGACAGGTCTGCCACGTCCGACACGTCCGGCGCCTCGCGGCATCCGGGCGGATCGCGGGCGGACGGTCCGGGGGAGGCGTCCCGGAACCGGCCGTCCACGTCGAGCGCGCCCACGGGGCACTCCCCGGCGGATGTGCCGTCCAGCGCCGTCTCGCCCTCGCGGAAGGCGCCGTCGTCCTCTTCCTCCGCTGCACCCTCGTCGCGGCCGTCTTCGCCCGCTTCGACGCATTCGTCCGCTTCTTCCTCCCCGTCGAGCCGCCCCTCGGACGAGCCGACCGGTGCACCGACCCGGAAGCCGACGGATGGCGGTACGAAGGATCGGCAGAACACCCCGAGCGAGGGGCCGACGCGGCAGCCCACGGCGAAGCCGACCGGCCACGGCTCCGACGGCTCCCGGAACTGCGTCTCGCTCCTGGTCCGGCTCTGCGTGGGCTGACCTCGCCCCTGTGACCGTGCGCGGCCACCGGGGTTCCCTTCGCCCAGTGTCAATGACGGACTGTGCCGAGAGCCTTGCCCTCCGAAGGGCAAGGCGTCGAACATCATCGGCGCGCTCGTAATGTGGTCCGCATGATGACCAGTGCCGTTGACCCGCGATACGAACCGCCCCGCGACTGGCCCACCACCGAGGCCGAGGCGATCGCCGTCCAGGAGCGGACGCGGGCGTCCGTGGTGATCGGCGGGGAGGTGCCCGAGCCGGGCACCGGCACCGGCGCGGTCGTCGGAGTGGACGTGGCGTACGACGACGAGCGCGACGTCGTCGCGGCCGCCGCCGTCGCGCTGGACGCCCGTGACCTCACCGTCGTCGCGGAGGCGACCGCGGTCGGCCGGGTCACCTTCCCGTACGTCCCCGGACTGCTGGCATTCCGTGAGATCCCGGCCGTCCTCGGCGCGCTCGGCGACCTCCACCGGCGGCTCGGCCGCCGCCCCGACCTGGTGGTGTGCGACGGCTACGGCCTCGCGCACCCCCGCCGGTTCGGGCTGGCCAGCCATCTCGGGGTGCTCACCGGGCTGCCCACCATAGGTGTCGCCAAGAACCCCTTCGGCTTCCGGCACGCCGATCCGGGCCCGCGCCGCGGCGACTGGTCGCCGCTGCTCGACGGGGGCGAGGAGGTGGGCCGGGCGCTGCGCACCCGCGACGGTGTGAAGCCGCTCTTCGTCTCGGTCGGCCACCGGGTGACCATCGCGGACGCCTGCGCCTACACCCTGCACCTGGCCCGCGACTACCGTCTGCCCGAGACGACACGGCGCGCGGACGCGCTGTGCCGCCGGGCCCTGAAAGACGCCGGTATGTGACGGCGTCTTCCGGTATGTGACGGTATCTCTGGTGTGCGACAGAACCACCGGTGCGTGACGGAATCACCGGTGCGTGACGGAATCACCGGTCGGTGACAGAACCACCGGCATGTGGGACACCCTCCGGTGCGTTCCGGGTCCGTCATACCCGCCGCGTCTCGGCCAGGAAGCAGCCGAACTCGACGGCGCGCACATGCACCGCCGCCACCCTCGGGTCCCGGTACAGCTCGGCCAGCCCCGCCTCGATCGTCGGTTCGCCCCCGTTCAGCAGCAGGCCGCCGAGTATGTGGCCCTCGGCCGAGTACGCCCGCAGCACCCGCCGTTCGCCCCGGATACCGTCCGCGACACCGGGGCCGGTCCAGCCGTCGCACCCCTCGGGGTGGATGAAGACCGGGCCGACCTCGTCGTACGGGCCGGGCGTGGCGCCCGTCTCCGCCGACCAGCGGCGCAGCGGGGCGTAGGAGACGAGCGCGATCGTCTCGTGCGGCCGGCTCCGGCCCAGGCAGCAGCGCAGCGGGCTGCCGCCCTCCTCGCCCTCCACCACCAGGCGCGGCGGACGTCCCGCGTCGTCGGTGGTCCGCAGCAGTTTCAGCGCCTCGGGCGCGATGGCCCGCATCTCGTAGGTCTCGTGCATGCGTTCCAGGCTGGCCGGTGGGCTCCCGGGGCGCTGGCGGGAATCGGACGAGGCGCTGAGGTGGGCGATGTACGGGACGGACCACCTCGTGCCGAAGCCGCCGCTGTCGGCGGGGGTCGACCCGGACCGGTTCTGACCGCCCGGACCGGTTCTGACCGCCCGGACCGGTTCTGACCGTCCGGACTGGCCCTGACCGTCCGGACCGGCCTTGACCGTCCGGACCGGTTCTGACCGTCCGGACTGGCCCTGACCGCCCGGATCGGCCTTGACCGTCCGGACCGGTTCTGACCGTCCGGACTGGCCCTGACCGCCCGGATCGGCCTTGACCGTCCGGACTGGCTCTACCGCCCTGACCGACCCTGACCGCTCGGACCGGCCCTGACCGCCCTGGCCGCTCGGACCGCGGCCCCTTGACCGCTCGGACCGCGGCCCTGACCGCCCTGACCGGCCCGACCGGCCCTGGCCGGGGCCTACCGGCGCCACTCCCGGACCGCCGCGCGTCCGCTCGGGCCAACCCCGCCGTCGGCCAAGGGCTTTGGTTGTCCACAGGGTCCCGAGGGGACTTGTGGAATGCGGGGCGCGTTCTTAGCATCGGCGGTGTTACAGCGGTAGTGTCACACGGTTGGGGACGGGATGACGGCGATAGAGGAGGGGGCGACGGCGGTCGGCCCGCTGACCGGCGTGCGCGTGGTGGAGCTCGCGGGGATCGGACCGGGCCCGTTCGCCGCCATGGTCCTCGCCGACCTCGGTGCCGATGTCGTCCGCGTCGACCGCCCCGGAAGCCCCGGGGGCTTGCGCATCGACCCGGACCACGACCTCGCCAACCGCAACAAGCGCTCGGTGCTGCTCGACCTGAAGTCCGAGGCGGGCGTGGCCGCCGTGCTCGACCTCGTGGAGCGCGCCGACATCCTCATCGAGGGCTACCGACCCGGGGTCGCCGAGCGGCTGGGGGTGGGCCCGGACGCCTGCCTGGCCCGTAACCCCCGGCTCGTCTACGGCCGGATGACCGGCTGGGGGCAGGAGGGCCCGCTCGCCCAGTCCGCCGGCCATGACATCGGCTATATCGCCGTCACCGGCGCCCTCAGCATGATCGGCGCCGCCGACGGCCCGCCCGTCGCCCCCGCCAATCTCCTGGGGGACTACGCGGGGGGTTCGCTCTATCTCGTCATCGGCGTCCTCGCCGCCCTGCAGCACGCCCGCGCGGGCGGCACCGGCCAGGTCGTGGACGCCGCGATCGTCGACGGCACCGCCCATCTGACCTCCGTCATCCACGGCATGATGGCCGCCGGGGGCTGGCGGGACCAGCGCGGCACCAACCTCCTCGACGGCGGCTGCCCCTTCTACGGCACCTATGAGACCGCCGATGGCGGCCATATGGCGGTCGGCCCCCTGGAGCGCAAGTTCTACGCGGAGTTCATCGCGCTGCTGGGGATCGCCGACCGGGCCCCCGCCCGCGATGACTTCGACAGCTGGGCCGCGCTGCGCACCGCCATCGCCGACCGCTTCAAGCAGCGCACCCGCGAGGAGTGGACCGCCGTCTTCGGCACCTCGGACGCCTGCGTCGCCCCCGTGCTGTCGCTGCGGGAGGCCCCCGCCCACCCGCATCTCGCGGCCCGTTCCACCTTCCTCGACCACGGCGGGATCACCCAGCCCGCGCCCGCCCCGCGCTTCTCCGCCACCCCGGGCGCGGTGCGCCGCGCGCCCGCCCGGCCCGGGGCGGACACCGCCGAGGTGGCCCGCGACTGGGGTGTCACCTCCCTCGGCGAGGGAAGCCCGTCATGAACCCCGCGTCAGCGGTCGCGTGTTCCGCTCGTGGCCGCGCCGCTGAGCCGTTTCCGAGCCACCGGGCCGTCCCCGCCCCGCCCTTCCCTGAAAGGCCGATGACGTGAGCACCGAAGCGTATGTGTACGACGCCATCCGCACCCCGCGCGGGCGCGGGAAGGCCGACGGCGCCCTGCACGGCACCAAACCCGTCGACCTGGTGGTGGGCCTCATCCAGGAGATCCGCGGGCGGTTCCCCGACCTGGACCCGGCGGCGATCGACGATGTGGTCCTCGGCGTCGTCAGCCCGCTCGGCGACCAGGGCTCCGACATCGCCAAGATCGCGGCCATCGCGGCCGGGCTCCCGGACACGGTCGCGGGCGTCCAGGAGAACCGCTTCTGTGCCTCGGGCCTGGAGGCCGTCAACCTGGCGGCGGCCAAGGTCCGCTCCGGCTGGGAGGACCTGGTGCTCGCGGGCGGGGTCGAGTCGATGTCGCGCGTGAAGATGGGCTCCGACGGCGGGGCCTGGTTCGCCGACCCGATGACCAACTACGAGACCGGTTTCGTACCGCAGGGCATCGGCGCCGACCTCATCGCCACCCTCGGCGGCTACAGCCGCCATGACGTGGACAGCTTCGCCGCGCTCTCCCAGGAGCGGGCCGCGCGGGCGTGGAAGGAGGGGCGCTTCGACCGCTCCGTGGTGCCGGTCCGCGACCGCGTCGGGCTGACCGTCCTCGACCGGGACGAGCACATCCGCCCCGGCACCACCCCCGAGACCCTGGCGGGCCTGAAGCCGTCGTTCGCCGCCATCGGCGAAGCGGGCGGCTTCGACGCGGTGGCGCTGCAGAAGTACCACTGGCTCGAGGCGATCGACCACGTCCACCACGCGGGGAACTCCTCGGGCATCGTGGACGGCGCCGCCCTGGTCGCCATCGGCAACCGCGAGGTCGGCGAGCGCTTCGGGCTGACCCCGCGCGCCCGGATCGTCTCCGCCGCCGTCTCCGGCGCCGACCCCACCATCATGCTCACCGGCCCGGCTCCCGCCACCCGTAAGGCGCTCGCCAAGGCCGGGCTGACCATCGACGACATCGATCTGGTGGAGATCAACGAGGCGTTCGCGGCGGTGGTGCTGCGCTTCGTGGACGACATGGGGCTGAGCCTGGACAAGGTCAATGTCAACGGCGGCGCGATCGCCATGGGCCATCCACTGGGCGCCACCGGCGCGATGATCCTCGGCACGGTGATCGACGAACTGGAGCGGCGCGGCGGGCGGTACGGGCTGGTGACGCTGTGCGTGGGAGGTGGGATGGGCATCGCGACGGTGGTCGAGCGGCTCCAGTGAGCCGAGGCCGCTGACGCCCCTCCTCGTCCCCGTCCTTCTCCCCGCGCCCTTCCCCTTCGCCCAGGAGACCTCAGATGACCCACCCCACCACCGCCTCGACCATCCGCTGGGAGCAGGACGACGAGGGCGTCGTCACCCTGGTGCTCGACGACCCCGGCCAGTCCGCCAACACCATGAACGCCGCGTTCATCGACTCCCTCGACGCGATCGCCGACCGCGCCCTGGCCGAGCGGGAGTCCATCCGCGGCATCATCGTCACCTCCGCCAAGAAGACCTTCTTCGCCGGCGGCGACCTCAACGACCTCCTCGAGGCCGGGCCCGGCCAGGCCCGGGAGGTCTACGAGAAGAACCTGCGCATCAAGCGCGGGCTGCGCCGGATCGAGACCCTCGGCAAGCCCGTGGTCGCCGCGATCAACGGCGCGGCGCTCGGCGGCGGGCTGGAGATCGCGCTCGCCTGCCACCACCGCGTCGCCCTCGACGCCCCCGGCTCCCGCATCGGCTTCCCCGAGGTCACCCTGGGCCTGCTCCCGGGCGGCGGTGGCGTCGCCCGGACGGTACGGCTGCTCGGCGTCACCGACGCGCTGCTCACATGGCTGCTCCAGGGGACGCGGTACAGCCCCCGGCGCGCCCAGGAGGCGGGGCTGGTGGACGAGGTGGCGGCCACCCCCGAGGAGATGCTGACCCGGGCGCGGAGGTTCATCGCCGACCACCCCGAGTCGGCGCAGCCCTGGGACGAGAAGGGGTACCGGATCCCGGGCGGCACCCCGGCGCAGCCGAAGTTCGCGGTCAATCTGCCCGCCTTCCCCGCCAACCTGAGGAAGCAGCTGAACGGCGCCCCCTACCCGGCGCAGCGCAACATCCTGGCCGCCGCCGTCGAGGGCTCCCAGGTGGACTTCGAGACCGCGCAGACCATCGAGGCGCGGTACTTCACCGAGCTGGTCATCGGCCAGACCGCCAAGAACATGATCCAGGCTTTCTTCTTCGATCTGCAGGCGGTCAACTCCGGTGCCAACCGGCCCAAGGGGATCGAGCCCGGTCGGGTCCGCAAGGTCGCGGTGCTGGGCGCCGGGATGATGGGCGCGGGCATCGCGTACTCCTGTGCCAAGGCGGGCATCGAGGTCGTCCTCAAGGACGTCTCCGTGGAGGCCGCCGCCAAGGGCAAGGGCCATGCGGAAGGGCTGCTGGCCAAGGCGCTCGCCAAGGGCCGTACCACCGAGGCCGAGCGGGACGAGCTGCTGGCCCGGATCACCCCGACCGCCGATCCGCGCGATCTCGAGGGCTGTGACGCGGTCATCGAGGCGGTCTTCGAGGACCCGGCGCTCAAGCACAAGGTGTTCCAGGAGGCCGAGGGCATCGTCGCCCCGGACGCTCCCCCCATCTCCGGCCGGAGGTACCCCCTGCTGTGCTCCAACACCTCCACCCTCCCCATCACCCTGCTCGCCGAGGGGGTGCAGCGGCCCGACCACTTCATCGGACTGCACTTCTTCTCACCCGTCGACAAGATGCCGCTGGTCGAGATCATCAAGGGCGAGCGCACCGGCGACGAGGCGCTGGCCCGCGCCTTCGATCTGGTGCGGCAGATCAACAAGACCCCGATCGTGGTCAATGACTCCCGCGGCTTCTTCACCTCCCGCGTCATCGGCCAGTTCCTCAACGAGGGCGTGGCCATGGTGGGGGAGGGCATCGATCCGGCCACCGTGGAACAGGCCGCGGCCCAGGCAGGCTACCCGGCCAAGGTGCTCTCCCTGATGGACGAGCTGACCCTGACCCTGCCGCGCAAGATCCGGGAGGAGACGCGCCGGGCGACGGAACAGGCGGGCGGCGAGTGGCGGCCGCATCCGGCCGACGCGGTCATCGACCGCATGGTGGAGGAGTTCGGGCGCACCGGCCGCAGCGGCGGCGCGGGCTTCTACGACTACGACGGGACGACCGGCAAGCGCCTCCGGCTGTGGCCGGGGCTGCGGGAGCACTTCGGCTCGGGCGGATCTGGTGGGTCGGGCGGGCCTGGCGGTTCGGGCGGATCTGGCGGCTCGGGTGGGCCTGGCGGCTCGGGCGGGCCTGGTGGGTCCGGCGGCTCCGGCGCCGAGGGTGCCCGTGTCCCCTTCGAGGACATGAAGGAGCGGATGCTCTTCAGCGAGGCCATCGACACGGTGCGGCTGCTCGAGGAAGGCGTGCTGACCTCCGTGGCCGACGCCAACATCGGCTCCATCCTCGGCATCGGCTTCCCCGGCTGGACGGGCGGGGTGCTGCAATACATCAACGGATACGAGGGCGGCGTGGCCGGTTTCGTGGCCCGCGCCCGGGAACTGGAGGCGGCCTACGGGGAGCGGTTCGCCCCGCCCGCGCTGCTGCTGGAGAAGGCGGAGCGCGGAGAGCGCTTCGCGGACTAGCGGGCGGCGTACGGGGCCCGGGGGCTGGCGGGCCGTCCGTCCCGGCCCGCCAGCACGCGCCGGGACGCCGTGGGTCCGGGCCGGGTGGGTCCGGGCCGGGCCTTCCGTCCCTCCGGCCCGGGCCGCTCAGTCGGCGTCCTGCCCGTACCAGGCCCGTAGCTCGTGCTTCATCGACCGCTGGAACGCGATCACCAGCGCCTCCACCACCAGCGGCTGCATATGGGCCGACAGCGACTTCTTCGCCCGCATCCGCTCCGGCCCGCTGCCGGACTCGTGATCGCGCTCGGGCCCCCACACCTCGTCCCGGAACAACCGGCTGAGCTCCCGCGCCGCCGAGCGGGTGTGCTCCAGCACGACCGCATGGGCCGTGCGTATCGTCTCCAGCTCGATCGGCACGTCCAGCAGCCGCAGCCCCAGGTGGAGCACCTTGGGATCGATCCGGAAGCGGTCCGGGTCGTCGGTGCGCTCCAGCGCGTCCAGCGCGGCCAGCCGGTCGATGTCCTCCTCCGCGAGCTCCCGTCCGGCCCGCCGGTCCAGCTGCTCTCGGGTGGCCTCCTCGCGGGCGTCCGGGCCCCAGGAGGCGACCAGGGCCCGGTGGATCGCCAGATCGTCCTCGCTCAGATCCTGCGGCAACTGGCTCAGATAGCGCTCTATGGCGGACAGGGTCATGCCGTGGCGCTGCAACTGTTCGATCAGCGCGAGCCGGGAGAGGTGCTCGGGGCCGTAGTGGCCGACCCGGCGCGGGCCGATCACCGGTGGCGGCAGCAGCCCGCGGGTGCTGTAGAAGCGGATGGTGCGCACGGTCACCCCGGCGCGGGCCGCCAGTTCGTCGACGGTGAGGGTGGGTTCCTCGGTGCCGGGGGTGGTCATCGGCCGTGCCTCGCTCTCCGCGTCGTCCTGTTCCGCCGTGCTGCTTGCCCGCTCGGGTCCATCAGTATTGCTGTCGCATCACTACTGTGAAACCTTCCGCGTTGCTGTGGCATCGCGGCGTGCAGGGTGTTCCAGCCGTCGCTCGTCGTACGCGCTCGCCCCCGCCTCCAGGTCTCCGGAGACCAGCAGTCCGGCACCGCCGCGGTCGGTGAGGGACGCCCAGCGCACATCGTGACCACGCGGTCACCGGCGTGGGCGACACCCCCAACCCGGTCCGCGACCAGTACCGGGTGAAGGCCGACCGGCCCTACGACTACTCGCTCACCCTGCGCCCGCTCCTCAACGGCGCGAGCGCGCACACTGGGACAGGAGAGGAGTAATCGCGCCACCGCTGGTCCCATGAGCACGCAGAGCCCCCGCCACACCGCCGAAGGCCACGGTCCGCCCCCTGCGGGCGGCATCCTGTGGGCGATCGCGGGGGAGCTGCGCAGCGTGCTCGCCCTGCCGGCCGCGATGACCATGCAGGTGGCGCATCCCGCCGTCGGGGCGGGCGTGGACCAGCACTCCGTCTTCCGTACCGACCCCTGGGGGCGCGGGGAGCGCTCGCTGCGCTCGGTGCAGCTGTGGGTGTACGGCGGGGCGGAGGCCGAGGCGGAGGGCCGCCGGCTGCGTACGCTCCACGCGTCCATCCGGGGCGTGGACGCGCACGGCCGCCCTTACCGGGCGCTCGACCCGCCCGTCTACGCCTGGGTGCACGCCACCGGCTACCCGGTCTATCTGCGGGCCCAGCGCTATCTGGGGACCCGTCCCTTCACCGAGGACGAGGAGCGGCAGCTGTACGCGGAGTGGCTGCGGATCGGGCGGGTGCTGGGCATCGACGACCGCGACATGCCGGGGTCCGTCGAGGAGTTCTGGCCCTACTACCGCGCGATGGTGCGGGAACGGCTGGAGCCGACCGTCGTCGCCCGGGAGCTGGCCGCGCCCGACGCGTCCGTGCCTCCGCCGGGCCCGCTGCCGCCGCGTCTGCTGTGGCCACTGCTGCGCCCGCTGTTCACCCGGTTCCGCGCGTTCCTCACCGTGGGGCTGATGCCGCCGGACGCGCGGGAGGCGATCGGGCTGGTGTGGACCCGGGGGCAGGAGCGGCGGCTGCGGTGGTTCGGGAGGGGCGTCCGGGTGGTGGTTCCGCTGCTGCCCGAGCGGCTGCGCTATCTCCCCCTCGCGTACCAGGCCCGGCGCCGAGCCCGTGCCGGACGGCCGTGACCGGCGGCTTCGTGCCGGGTCTTCCGGGGCCGTGACCGGCGGCTTCGTGCCTGGTCTCCGCCGCCGTGCCGGGCGGCTTTGTGCCTGGACTTCCTCGGCTGTGCCCGGCCGCGTATCCCGGCCTGTCCCCGCCGTGACCGGCCTCGTGGCCTGGGCTTCCCCGTCTTTGACCGGCCTTCCGGCCTGCCACGGCCGACGCCGGGCCCGCGCCGGGCCGCGCGGGGGTGCCCCAGCAGCGCCGTGGGCGGTCCGGGCCGCGCGAGGGCGCCCCAGCGGTGCCGTGGACAGTCCCGCGGCGCCATGGACGGCGCGGCGCCGCACCCGGGTACGCGCGAGGCCCCGGCCCGGGGTGGGGGACCACCCGGCCGGGGCCCGGGAGGATTAGTGCCGGTGGGCGCTGTGCGTGTCCTGGATCCGCTGCCACGACTTCGGCCGCACCGGAGCCTTGGCCGGGCTCAGCTCCGCGGCCCGCGCCTGCGAGGCGGCCGGCTTCGACGGGGTGAACAGCCAGGTGTCGAAGAGCGAGGCCAGCGGCTTGCCCGACACCTTCTCCGCGTAGGCCACGAAGTCCTTGACCGAGGCGTTCCCGTACCGGTGCGCCGTCGGCCAGCCCTTGAGGATCGCGAAGAAGTCCTCGTCGCCGATCTCGTTCCGCAGCGCCTGGAGGGCCAGCGCGCCCCGGTCGTAGACCGCGTTGTGGAACTGGTTCTCCGGCCCCGGGTCGCCCGGCTCGACCGTCCAGAAGGGGTCGTCGGCCGGGTGGGAGGCGTAGGTGTAGTCCGCCAGTTCCTGTGCGGTGCCCTCGCCCTCCTTCTCCGACCACAGCCACTGCGCGTAGGTGGCGAAGCCCTCGTTGATCCAGATGTCGCGCCAGTCCTTCAGCGAGACGCTGTCGCCGAACCACTGGTGGGCCAGCTCATGCACGACCACCGAGGTGTTCGCGCCCTTGGCGAACTGCTTCGGGCTGTAGAACGGCCGGGTCTGGGTCTCCAGCGCGTACCCCGTGGGCACATTGGGCACATAGCCGCCCAGCGCGTCGAAGGGGTACGGGCCGAAGACCGTGGACTCCCAGTCCACGATCTCCGCCGACCGCTCCACGCTCGCCCGCGCCGCCCCCGCGTTGCCCCCGAGGTCCTTGCTGTAGGCGTTGATCACCGGCAGGCCGTTCGCGGTCGTGTCCGTCGTGATGTCGAACTTGCCGACCGCCAGCGTGGCCAGGTACGGGGCCTGCGGCTTGCTGGAGCGCCAGTTGTAGCGGGTCCAGCCCAGCTTGGAGCTGGTCGACTGGAGGGTGCCGTTGCTGATCGCCTGCGTCCCGTCCGGCACCGCCACCGACACGTCGTACGTCGCCTTGTCGAGCGGGTGGTCATTGCTCGGGAACCACCACCAGGCCGACTCCGGCTCATTCGCCGCGACGCCGCCGTCCGGGGTGCGCAGCCAGGAGGTGAAACCGCCCGCCACGACCTTCGAGGGCGTACCGCTGTAGCGCACGACCACGGTGAACGGGCGGCCGGAGGTGAGCGGCGCGGCCGGGGTGACCTCCAGTTCATGGTCGCCGGTCGCGGCGAACGCGGCCTTCTTGCCGCCCACCAGCACCTCGCTCACATCGAGCGCGAAGTCCAGGTTGAACCGGGACAGGTTCTGCCGGGCGTCGGCCAGGATCGTCGCCGTGCCCTCCAGCCGGTCCGTCGTCGGCTGGTACTTCAGCCGAAGGTCGTAATGCGAGACGTCGTACCCGCCGTTGCCGTACGAGGGGTAGTAGGAGTCCCCGATGCCGGGGGCGCCCGGCGTGGCGTCGGCCGCCGACGCCGGGACCGCCAGCAGCAGGCAGGCCGCGGCCGCGCCCGGGACGAGAAGTCTGTGGTGACGCACGAGTCCTCCAACTCGTAGGGGAGAACGATCACTCGCGAGCCTATGTACTCCCGCCACACACTCCGCGTCCCTCACACCATCCGACATCCAATCGACATCCGGCCGCAACGCGCATCGACCCGGACGCACTCCGACACGCATCGCCCTCTTCTGTACAGGAGTTGACTCGCGCTACCGTCCGGGCCGTGCTGCTACAGAGGCGTACCTCCCGCATCCACTGGACCACGCTCTCGCTGTCGGCGGTCACCGCGCTGCTCGCCGTCGCCATGTCGCTGCTGCCACCGCTCGGCGTCCCGGCCGCCCACGCCGCTTCCGCCGTCTCGCCCGCTTCCGCCGCGTCCACGGCCTCCACCGGAGAGAACGGACCGGAGAGCAGACCCGTCTACTCCTACGAGAACGCCATCCGGGAGTCCGTATGGGTGGACACGAGGGTCGACGGCGACACGGACGGGCGCACCGACCGGGTCGCCGTCGACATCGTGCGGCCGCGCGAACCCGCGCGACAGGGCCACCGCGTCCCCGTCATCATGGACGCGAGCCCCTACTACTCGTGCTGCGGACGCGGCAACGAGAGCCAGACCAAGACCTATGACGCCGCCGGGAACCCGGTCCGCTTCCCGCTCTTCTACGACAACTACTTCGTGCCGCGCGGCTACGCCACCGTCCTGGTCGACCTCGCCGGAACCAACCGCTCCGACGGCTGTGCGGACATCGGCGGCCGCTCCGACATCCAGTCCGCCAAGGCCGTCGTCGACTGGCTGAACGGCCGGGCGACCGCGTACACCACCCGCACCGGCACCCGGACGGTCAGGGCGAGCTGGTCCAACGGCGCCACCGGAATGATCGGCAAGAGCTACGACGGCACCATCGCGGGCGGCGTCGCCGCCACCGGTGTCAAGGGCCTCAAGACCATCGTGCCCATCGGCGCCATCTCCTCCTGGTACGACTACTACTTCGCCAAGGGCGCCGCGCTCTTCGACTCCGGCCCGGACGGACTCGCGGACGCCGTCGAGAGCGATGACGCGCACGCCCGCTGCGCCGCCGTACAGCGGCGTCTGGTCGAGGGCGCCCCGCGCAGCGGCGACTGGACCGGTCTGTGGAGCGCCCGCAATTACGTACCGGACGCCGGCAAGGTGCGGGCCAGCGTCTTCGCCGTCCACGGGGCGCAGGACCTCAACGTCCGCACCAAGCACCTCGGACAGTGGTGGAACGCGCTCGCCGACGCGGGCGTCGAGCGCAAGATCTGGCTCTCCCAGACCGGACACGTCGACCCGTTCGACTTCCGGCGCGAGGAGTGGGTGCGCACCCTGCACCGCTGGTTCGACCACTACCTCCTCGGCCTCGACAACGGCATCGAGCGCGAGCCGATGGCCGATGTCGAGCGCGCCCCCGACCAGTGGTCCACCGACCGCGTCTGGCCCCCGTCCGGCACCCGGCAGACCACCCTGCGCCCGCGCGGCGGCGCCACGGCCGGGGTGGGAGTGCTCGGCACCGAGCGGGCCGAGCCCGGCGCGACCGAGACCTTCACCGACGACCCCGCGCTGAGCGAGGCCGACTGGTCCGCGGCGATCGACACCTCGACGCCCGGCAAGGCGGGCTTCACCACCGGCCCGCTGACGAAGGACCTGCGGCTGTCCGGCTCCGGCACGGTCACCGTCACCGCCACGCCCTCCACCACCAGCGCCCATCTCTCCGCGGTCCTGGTCGACCTCGGCCCGGCCACCATCCGGGACTACACGGCGGCCGGCGAGGGGATCACCACCCTCGACCGGCGCAGCTGCTGGGGCAGCAGCACGACGGGCGACAGCGCCTGCTTCAAGGAGACCGCCGCGGACCTGGCGAGCGTCGACTACACGGTCTTCAGCCGCGGCTGGGCCGACCTCGGCCACGCCGCGGCCGACGGCAAGGGCCGCCCGCTGACCCCGGGCAAGGCGTACACCATCACCCTCGACCTCGCGGCGACCGACCATGTCGTCCCGGCCGGCCACCGCCTCGGCCTGATCATCGCGGGCACCGACGCGGGCCTTCTCGAACCGCCGTCCACCACCCCGCGGCTGACCCTGGACCTGCCCCGCACCTCGGCC
>NZ_BBOX01000243.1 GCF_001553455.1 Streptomyces hygroscopicus subsp. hygroscopicus | reverse complement strand
CCCCCCCCCCCGCGGCTGACCCTGGACCTGCCCCGCACCTCGGCCCGCCTGCCGCTGGTCGGCGGCGCCCCGAAGGCCGCGGCCGCCCCCACGCGCACGGTGGCCACCTCGCCGCTGAAGGGCGTACGGGCCCCGCACCACCGGACCCCGCTGCCGTCCGAGCCCACCCGCTACTGACCAGCCCGTCACTGACCACCCGTCACCGACCGCCCGCCACCGACCGGCCGCTGACCCGGACCAGCGCACCCTGCCGCCCCGCCCCCCGTCCGTGCTCCGCCACCCCAAGGAGGTCCCACGTGTTCTCGCGGTCACCCCTCATCCGCGGCGCCGCCTGCGGCGCCATCGGCGCGCTGCTGACCGGGTCGTTCCTCGGCACGCCCGCGCGGGCCGAGCAGCGTCCGCCGCGGACGGGGTTCGAGATCAGCCATGGCGCCCGGTGGACCACCCAGGACGAGGAGGCGGACTTCCTCGCGGCCGTCGACAAGGCCGCCCCGCGCGTCGCCGTCGACCGGATCGGCACCACCGCGCAGGGGCGGCCGCTGCGGCTGGTGCGGATCGGCGCACCGGGCGCACCCGCCGATCCGGCCGAAGCCGCGCGGGGCAACGTCCTGTTGCTGATCTGCTCCCAGCACGGCGACGAGCCCTCCGGCCGCGAGGCGTGTCTGTCCACCGTCCGCGACCTCGGCTACGCCGAGGACCGGCGCACACGGCGCTTCCTGGAGCGCACCCAGGTCCTCGTCGTCCCGACCGCCAACCCCGACGGCCGCGCCGCCGACACCCGCGGCAACTCCGACGGCGTGGACATCAACCGCGACCACATCGCGCTCACCACCGCCGAGTCCCGCGCGATGGCGGGCGTCATCCGCGACTGGCGCCCGGACACCGTCTACGACCTGCACGAGTACGGGGCGACCGCCCCGTACTACGTGAAGGACCTGCTGGCGCTGTGGCCGCGCAATCTCAACACCCCGGACCGGGTGCACCAGGAGGCGCGGACGCTGTCGGACTCCTATATGCGTCCGAGTGCCGAGGCGGCGGGCCACACCACCGGTGTCTACGGCATCTGGACCGACCCCGGGACCGGGGAGCCGGTCAAACAGGTCGCGGGCGACGGCCAGGAGCGGATCCTGCGGAACACCGTGGGGGTCAAGAACGCCATCGGGCTGCTGGCCGAGACCCGGGTCGATCCGCTCACCGACGCCGAGAAGGCCGACCCGGCCGTCAACAACCGCCGCCGGGTGGACGCCCAACGGGCGGGGCTGGAGGGCGCGTTCGACTTCATCGCCGAGCGGCGCGGCCGGATCGAGGCGGCCACGACGGCGGCGCGGCGGGCCGGATACGCGGACCGGGGCCCGATCCACCTCGGGGGCGCGGACAACGAACCGCCGGAGGAGGACGCCGTGTTGCGGGACCCGCCGTGCGGCTACCGGCTGGACGCCGCGCGGTACCGCGCGGTGCGGGACGAACTCGCCCTGCACGGAGTGCGGGTACGTCCGCTCCGGGGCGGCGAAGGCGTCCTCGTACCGCTGCGCCAGTCGGCCCGCGCGCTGGTGCCGCTGCTGCTGGACGGCCGTGCCACGTATCACATCGCCGCAGGTCAGCCGGTGGACACCTGCTGATCCGGGCGCTGCGGGCAGGCCACATGACCGGCCCGGTACCGACCGGCATGCGTCACCACGTCCTGGGTAGCCGAAAACCCATCAGCTAAACCCAGTGAAAGGTTTTTTGCGTGCCGCAGACAGGAACGAACTCGGGGGACGTCAGCGGCGTTCCCCCGGTCCTCGTAGATCTTCCCGGACCCCACCCCGCCGGGCCCCATCGGACCCCCCGGACGGACCGCGTGGTCTTCGGCGTCTCCGCCGCGCTCACGCTGGCCTTCGTCGTCTGGGGGGCCGTCGCCACCGACACCCTGGAGAGCGTCTCCGACAGCATGCTCTCCGGGCTCATCCACAACGGCGGATGGGCCTTCGTCCTGGCTGCCTCGGGCTTTGTGATCTTCGCGCTCTGGCTGGCGATGAGCCGATACGGCAAGATCACGCTCGGAAAGGAGGGCGAGGAGCCCGAGTTCCGCACCGTCTCATGGGTCGCGATGATGTTCAGCGCGGGCATGGGCATCGGTCTGATGTTCTACGGCGTCAGCGAGCCGCTGGCCCATTTCGTGGACCCGCCGCCCGGGACCCACCCCGGCACCGCGGCCGAGAAGATGCAGACCGCGATGTCCACCACGCTCTTCCATTGGACGCTGCACCCCTGGGCCATCTACGCGGTGGTCGGCCTGGCCATCGCGTACAGCACCTTCCGGCGCGGCCGACGGCAGACGATCAGCGCGGTCTTCACCCCGCTCATCGGCTCGAAGAACGCCAATGGCTGGGGCGGCCGGGTCATCGACATCCTGGCCATCTTCGCCACGCTCTTCGGCTCCGCCGCCTCGCTCGGCCTCGGCGCGCTCCAGATCGGCAGCGGTGTGGAGGTGCTGGGCTGGAAGAGCGATGTGGGCACGGGGCTGCTGGTCGCCGTCATCGCCGTCCTGACGGCCGCCTTCATCGCCTCCGCCGTGTCGGGTGTCGCCAAGGGCATCCAGTGGCTGTCCAACATCAACATGGTGCTGGCGCTGTTCCTCGCGGTCTTCGTGTTCGTGGCCGGCCCGACCATCATCATCCTCGATCTGCTGCCGACCTCGATCGGCTCCTACCTCGGTGATCTGCCGCAGCTGGTGGGCCGCACCGAGGCCACCGGCGGCGCGTCGGTCGCGGACTGGCTGAGCAGCTGGACGGTCTTCTACTGGGCCTGGTGGATCTCCTGGACGCCGTTCGTGGGCATGTTCATCGCCCGGATCAGCCGCGGCCGTACCATCCGGCAGTTCGTGGGCGGTGTGATCCTGGTCCCCAGCACCGTCAGCCTGATCTGGTTCGCCATCTTCGGCGGTTCGTCCATGAAGCTCCAGGCCGCGGGTCGGCTGGGGGAGGAATCCACCCCCGAGGGGCAGCTGTTCGGGGTGCTGGACCAGTACCCGGTCGCCGGTGTGATGAGCGTGCTGGTGATGATCCTCGTCGGCATCTTCTTCGTGTCCGGCGCCGACGCGGCGTCCATCGTGATGGGCACGCTCTCGCAGAAGGGCGCCTTCGAGCCGACCCGGTTCGTCGTCGTCTTCTGGGGCGTGGTCACGGGCGCGGTGGCGGCCGTGATGCTGCTGATCGGCGGTGGCGGCGGCGATGCCCTCACCGGCCTGCAGAATCTGACGATCCTCGTGGCGGCCCCCTTCACCCTGGTGATGGTGGGGCTGTGCTGGGCGCTGCTGAAGGATCTGCGCCGGGACCCGCTGATCGTCCGGGGCGAGAAGGGCGAGGAGGCCGTCGAGATGGCGGTCATCGCCGGCCACGAGAGGTACGACGGCGAGTTCGAGATCCGTATCGGCCCGGCGAGCCCGTCCGCCTCCGAACCCCCCGCCGCCTCCGACACCCCGTCGGAAAACGAGGACGGCGCGGCCGGGCCGGGGCACCGCGCCCCCGTGGCCGAGGCCCGTTAGCCGCCCCGGCAGGGGCCCCGCCGTCGTCCCGCCGCCCGGACCCCTCGGTCCGGGCGGCGCCCGCCCGGCGTCCCGGTGTGCCGGTGTCCCGGTGTGCCGGGGGAGCCGGGCGGGGCACGTCTCCACGGCGGAAGGGGCGCCCCGGGCCGCCCGGCGCACCGCCGTTTCCCCCTCATACCGCCCCGAACCGGGAATACTCGGGACATGACCTCCCAGTACGTGACCTTCGGGCTGGTGCCGGCGATGCGCGCGGGCGGTGTGCTGGCCGATGGCGCGTACCAGGCCCACCGCGACTTCCTGGACTTCGCGGTGGACGGCAGCCCTCTGCTGGTGCGCCTCGCCGACCTCGACGCGGTCTCGCCGCTCGCCCTCGACCTCGGGCCCTCCGACTTCGCCGAGCAGGTCCGGACGCTGCTGCCGGAGGCGGAGACGCCGCTGGAGGGGAGCCGACGCGTCATCTACGGCTGTCCGGAGTGTGCGGGGCTCGCGTGCGGGGCCGTCACCGCCGTCATCGAACGGGACGGTCCGGACGTCGTCTGGCGCGACTTCGGCCGGCAGACCGGCCGCACCCCGGACGCCGAGCGCGACGGCTACCACGACATCGGCCCCTACCGCTTCCGCGGCGAGGAGTACCGGGCCGCGCTGGAGCGGCTGCTGCCCGCCGACGGCGCACCCGCGCCCGAGCTTCCGGCCGGTCCGAGGGCGCTGCTCATCGGGCCGCGCGCCGCCCTCCTCGCCAGGCTCGCCGCCGCGCTGCGCCGGATCGGCATCAGCGCCGAGATCACCCTGGACGCGGTGCACGCCCACGCGGACGAGCTGCGCAAATACGGTGCGGTGGTGTTCGGCCGGACGATCGGCCCGGACAAGCGCGACGCGGTCCTGGGCGCCCTCGCGGCGGCCCGCTCCGAGGCGGTGTGCGTCACCGTGCTCGCCCCGATCGTCCCCCTGCTCGTCGCCCAGGTCGAACAGGCCCTGGACCGCACCCCTGACCGCCACCGCCGCCTGCTGCGGCTGACGGCGGTGGCGGGAGGCGCCGAGGCGGAGGTCGAGGTCGCGTCCGCCTGCCGGGTGCGACTGGTGGCCCACCGCCTCGACCGCCTGTCCCGGCCCCGTACGCGCGCCCTCTTCGACACCGTCCTGGCCCCGGGCACCCACCGCATCCCCCTGGAGACCCGGGCCGTCCGCGGCCGGTCCTTCCTGACGGCGCACACCAGCGAGGCGGTCCTGGTCGCGCCCGTGGCCCGGTAGGGGCGGGGACGGTGCGGGACGTTCCCACTGGACGCCTCACGCCGTACCGCGGCAACCGCGAGCCACGCGGCCCGGTCCGCCGTGGCGGCCTTCGCATCCGCCCGGTGGTGAGCGGGGTGTCTGCCCTGGGAGAGGGGCGTCGGCCCGGCGCGCCCGCGTCCGGCCCCGCCACCGTGGCGGCGGCCGCCGGCCGCCGGGCCGGTGAAGGCGGCTCCGGACTTCGGGGGTGGTGGGGTACCCCTGGCAAACGTTTGACACATTAGTTGCGTCATATCAAGCGTTTTTCAGGGGGGTACCGGGAGGGAGGCCCGCCCCACCGGCCCGCAGTCCGGATGGACCCTGCCCCGGAGGTCGGAAGCCGCCGCCCGGCCCCGCTTCCACGGACCCGGGCCCGGCGATGGCGCCGAGCCCTCCACCCCCTGCCCCGCCTGCTC
>NZ_BBOX01000242.1 GCF_001553455.1 Streptomyces hygroscopicus subsp. hygroscopicus | reverse complement strand
GCCCACGCCCCCGGCACGCCGTCCGCGCCCCCGGCACCCCGCCCCCAGCCCCGGCACGCCTCTCACCCGTTCCTGTGACCCATCGGACGGACGGGGCACTTCCGTACCTCTCGGGCGTATGCTCTGGCCGCATGGGGGCGGAAATGGGCATCACCGCCGATGAGACCTCCAGCGGGGGGACTTGGCGGGTAAGGATCCGTAGTTCGGCCGGTGACGTCCTGGGCGCCGGAATCCTTCTGGGCAGCGAGACGGTGCTCACGTGCGCCCATGTGATCCCCGACGACGGGCTCCCGGTGCCCGCCACCGAGGTCCTGGTCGACCTGGTCGAGGTGCCCGACACCGAGCCCGTGCCCGCCCGCGTCGCCGACGGCTGCTGGGTGCCCCAGCGCTCCGACGGATGCGGCGATGTGGCGCTGCTGCGGCTGGGCCGCCCGCAGCCCGCCGAGCACGCCGCGCCGCTGTACCGGCTGCCCCCGGTGCTCGGCCGGCCGGTGTGGATGGGCGGCTTCCCCGAGGGCCTCGACAACGGCCACTACCTGCGCGCGAGGACCGCCGGGCGGGTCGGCCCGCGGGCGGAGTGGGTGGGGCTGGACCCCGCGTCGCGCCGGGATGTGGTCCGTAAGGGCTTCAGCGGCGCCGGGGTGGAGGACGAGGCGACCCGGCATGTCATCGGCATGGTCGTCAGCCGGTACGACGACCCCCCGGGCGTCCCCTCCGCCGAGCGGCTCAGCGTGTCGTACATGATCCCGGTCGAGACGATCCTGCGCCATCTGCCGGTGGTCCACCGCTGGGTGAGGGGCGCCCCCGGGGTGGACCGGCCGCTGGTCTCCCGGCTGACCGCCGGCGTCCAGGACGTCGGCTTCGCCCAGCGGCTCGCCGTATGGCTGCGCCGGGAGCCCCTGACCGGGCGGGCGGGCATCGTGGACGTGGAGACCGTGGTCATCGAGTCCGGCGACCGCGTGCGGTACGAGGCGCTCAGCCGCGCCATCACGCTCGCCGACCGCGAACTGTCGGGGGGCGGTCCGGACGAGGCGCTCTCCGCCGCGCCGCACGGCACCGTCCCGCCGCTGGGCAGTGTGGACCTGGCCATCGACGTCACCCGGCGCACCGACACCGAGGTCGCGCTGCGGGTCGCGGACCGGATGGATCTGCGTTCGCCCGGCGACACCTCCCCGCTCAGCCGGGTCCGGGCCAACGCCGTGCCGCTCACCATCGTGGCCGTCGGCGTGGACCGCGCCCGCGGCCCGGAGGCGCTGGTCCGGTTCATGAAGCTGCTCGCCGACCGGGGCAGCCGGCTGATGCTGGTCTTCCGCGACCCCCACTCCCCCGCGCTGCGCCTGGCCGAGCGGCTGTTCCGCCCCGAGGCGGCGCGGATCGACACCTGGCTGGAGGAGCTCGCCGGGCGGGTGGCCCTGGCCGCCGACCGCGAGCACGAGGCGGCCGAGCGCGGGGCGCGCCGCTCGTTCCCGTCGGACGCCGAGGACGCCACCGCCTTACGGATCAATCTGACCCGGCTGCGCTCCGACCCCGAGCTCGGCTCCCACCGCGTCGTCGCCAAGCTCGCCGCGTTCGAGCACTCGGTCCGGATGGTCACCGAGCGGGCCGAGGAGACGCTGCGGGTGATCGACGCCCAGCAGCCGGAGATCCAGGAACTGAAGTGGCAGCTGGTGTCCTACACCGCGATGCTCGGGGCCAAGGCCGAAGCCGAGCGGGCGGAGCTGGTCCCGCTGCACCGCGCCGCGGTGCGGCTGCTGGCCGAGGTGCCCTGTGATCTGCCGGAGGCGCGCCGCGCCGTGGACCGGTTCGTGGCCGCCGTGCACACACCGCCGCAGGGGGAGGCGCCATGACGGAAAGCACAGGCAGGACAGCAGGCAGAACAGGCAGCACAGGCAGGACGGACGGAACGGGCGGGGCGGCGGCTGGGGCAGCGGCTGGGGCGGTCTGCGAGCGCCCCGACTGCCGGGGCGAGGGACTGGGCCGGATCAACGCCCGGGGGTTCTGCTCCGAGTGCGGCCGCAGGGCCCTGCCCACCGCCCCGGCCCCAGCCCCGGCCCCGGCCACGGCCCTGGTCCCGGCCCCGGCTCCCCCACCCCCACCCGCCCGGGCCGGCGATCTGGGGTCCGGGTCCACCGCGGCCACGGCCCGCGCCCGTCGCCGCGATGTGGCACGGAAGTTCACGGTGCGGCCGGCGGGCGAGGACCCGCTGGCCCTGCCCCGGGTCGAACTGCCCTCGCTGCGCGACCTGGTGATGGACGATCCGCATCCCCCCTCGCGCGGCCAGACCTGCGGCTGGGAGGGGTGCGAGGCGATCGTGGGCGCGCCCTACGCCGGACAGCCCGCGCTCTCCAGGGGCTACTGCCCGCGCTGCCGCCATCCGTTCGACTTCACCCCGCGGCTGCGTCCCGGGGATCTGCTGGGCGATCAGTACCGGGTGGTCGGCTGTGTCGGGTACGGCGGGCTCGGCTGGGTCTATCTCGCCGAGGACACCCAGCTCGACGACCAGCCCGTCGCCATCAAGGGCCTGATCAACAACGAGGACGAGGCGGCGCTGCGGACGGCGGTCGAGGAGCGCCGCTATCTGACCATGCTCGACCACCCCGGCATCGTCCGGATCATCAACTACGTCACCCAGCCCGACCCCCGGGACGACGGCGCGCTGACGGGCTACATCGTGATGGAGTTCGTCGGCGGGATGACGCTCGCCCAGATCAAGGACCACATCGCGGACGCGGTGACGCCGTACGACGGGCCCCGGCTGTACGAGCACATCCTGGCCTACGGCTGTCTGGTGCTGCGCGCGGTGGGCTATCTGCACGGCGAGAAGCTGCTCTACTGCGACCTCAAGCCGAGCAACGTGATGCACTACGAGGACCGGATCAAGGTGATCGACCTCGGCGCGGTGTGGCGGCTGGGCCAGCGGGACGGCGGGCCGCCCGTGATCACCGAGGCGTTCGCCGCCCCGGAGGTGCTGGCCCGGGGCGCCTCGGCCCTCACCGAGCGCCATGACCTCTTCGGGGTCGGCAGGACCCTCGAGGAGCTCTCGGACCAGGCCACCCGGCAGGCCCAGCGGCCGCCGGGCCTGGGCGCCGAGTCCTACCGCCGGGTGCTGGCCCGCGCCACCGCGGACGACCCGGAGCGGCGGTTCGGGTCGGCGGCGGAGATGTCCGAGCAGCTGTGGGGCGTGCTGCGGGAGATCCACTCGCTGCGGCTGGGCCGGGAGCAGCCGGAGCCGTCCACGCTCTTCGCCCCGACCTCGGCGCTGCTGGACTCCTCACTGGGCCGGATCCCGGGTCTGGAGCGCTGGCTGGAGGGGGATCCGCGCCCGCTGCTGGCGTCCGGGCTGCCCCGTCCCGAGCAGGTGCCGCTCGGCCTGCCGGTGCCGTTCCCGGACCCGGCCGATCCGGGCGCGGCGCTGCTGGGCGTCCCGACCGACAGCGGTCCGCGCCGGCTGATCGAGCAGCTGCACGCCTTCCCCCGCCCCTCCGCCGAGATCCGGCTGCGCACCTGCCGCGCCTGCCTGGAGCTGGGCGAACGGGACGCGGCGGCACGGGAGCTGGCGATCGCCGTGCAGCTGACCGGCTCCGCCGCCCCGTACGACTGGCGGCTGTCCTGGCACCGCGCCCTGCTGCGGCTCGCGGACGGCGCGGTGGCCGCCGCCCGGCGGGAGTTCGACGAGGTCTACAGCACCCTGCCCGGGGAGTACGCGCCCAAGCTGGCGCTGGGCTACTGCGCCGAGCACCTGGGCGACCACGCGTTGGCCCAGCGGTTCTACGAGGCGGTGTGGCAGCGCAACCGCTCCCAGGGCAGCGCCGCCTTCGGGCTGGCCCGGCTCCGGCTCGCCGCGGGCGACCGGGGCGGCGCGGTGGACATCCTCGG
>NZ_BBOX01000241.1 GCF_001553455.1 Streptomyces hygroscopicus subsp. hygroscopicus | reverse complement strand
GAAGGTCTCCCGCCACTACGACGCGGCGCGGATCGCCATCGTGCGGGTGCTGTCGGGCCGGCTGGGGCACCCCGACGCCCTGCCGACGGCCGAGGACCTGGCCGAGGTGCGGGCCCGGCTGCCGCGGCTGTACCTGGACGAGGGCCGGGAGTCCGGCCCGGCCCGCGACCGGCTGCTCGCGGAGACGCTGGAGGTGACGCTGGACTGGGCGGAGCGGCGGCCCGGGGCGGCCGGGCCGGTGGCTGAGCCCGCTGGGCAAGCCCGGCAGCCCCCTGGTGAGCCCGCTGGGCAAGCCCGGCAGCCCCCTGGACGACAAGGGGCGCCCCGGCGCCCGCGGCGCTGGGGTCGTCCGGCGTCAGAGCGGAAGGGGCGCGGCGCCGCCGCGCGGGAGAGGGCCCGGGCGCGGTCGGCCGTCGCCAGGGGCCGCCTCCCAGCGGTGGCCGGCGGAGGCTGGAGCGCCCCGGAGGCGAGCCGAGCCGCCAGAAAGGAACTGGTCGCGCTGCGCGCGGAGCTGGAGCGGACCCTGCGGCGGCTGGCCCGGCAGGCGGACAGCCCCGAGGCGCTCGGGGCGCTGGTCGACCGCGCGAACGCCATCAGGCCGATGACCCGCGTCTGACAGCCATCAGGCCGATGACCCGCGTCTGACAGGGGGATCAGATGAGCGAGGACCACAGAAGGCACGACGGACCGCGGGGCGCGGACGAGCCCCCGGCCCTCACCCTGCGGGTGCACCAGAACAAGTACCTGCCGGCCTCCGCGGGCCGCACCGAGATGCACGCCATCGTCAGTGTGCGGGCCCGGGGGCTGGGCCCGGCGGCGGCCCGTACCGCCGCGTCGGAGGTCATCGTCATCGACTGCTCGATGTCGATGAGCTGGCCGCCGACGAAGATCGCGGCGGCGCGGCGGGCCACCGCCACGGCCGTCGGTGTGCTCCGCGACGGCACCCGCTTCGCCATCGTCGAGGGCACCGAACAGGCCCAGGTCGTCTATCCGTTCACCGGCGGCATGGCGGTCGCGGGGCCCGACACCAAGGCCGCCGCCGCCCGGGTCGCGGCCCGGCTGCCCGCGATCGGCGGCACCGCGATCGGCTCCTGGCTGGATCTCGCCCGCCGGCTCCACGTCCGGCAGCCCGCCGCGATCCGGCACACCCTGCTGCTCACCGACGGCCGTAACGAACACGACCCGCCCGGCTATCTGGACCGGGTGCTGGACGCCTGCGCGCCGCACTTCACCTGTGACGCACGCGGTATCGGCGACGGCTGGGACGCCACCGAGCTGAAGGAGATCGTGCGCCGGCTGCACGGCAGGGCCGACGCGGTCCTGGAGGACTCCGCGCTGGCCGCCGAGTTCGAGGAGATGGTCTCCACCTCGATGGCCAAGGCGCTGGCCGGGGTGCGGATCCGGATCCGTGCCCGGGCGGGCGGCCGGGTCGGCTTCGTCAAGCAGGTGCACCCCACCCGGGTGGACCTGACCGACGAGGGCGTCCGTCCCGATGAGCGCACCTGGGAGTGGAGCGGCAAGGCGTGGGGGGACGAGATCCGCGAGTACCAGGTGTGTGTGGTGGCCGATCCGCGGGGTGATCCGACGGGCGAGGACGTCGAGCTGGCCGCCGTGGACCTGACGGTGGAGGGCGACACCGCGCTGCGGCCGCCCGAGCCGGAGTCGGTGCTGGTCCAGTGGACGGACGATGTGGTGCTGTCGTCCCGGATCGACCCCCGGCTGGCCCATTACGACGCCGACTCCGAGCTGGGCCATACCATCACGGCGGGCTGTGACGCGTACGAGGCGGGCGACCGGGACGGGGCCCGCCGCCTGTGGGGGCGGGCCGTCCAGCTCGCCCATCAGCTGGGCAGCGAGAAGATGCTGGCCCGGCTGAGCGGACTGGTCCACATCGCCGACGCCGCCACCGGCGAGGTGCGGATCCGCGAGCCCATCCGGCCGCTCGACCTCAACTCGGCGATCATCGTGTCGGAGGAGAGCGTCCGCTTCGCGGGCCCGGAGCACCCGGAGCCCGCCGCGCCGCCCGCCGCTGATGTCATCTGCGCGGCCTGTGGGCGCCGGTCGCCGGCCACCGCCGGGTTCTGCCAGCAGTGCGACGCTCCGCTGCGCGCCGAGCCGGGCGGTGCCGGATGAGCGGCACCCGTGCCTTCCTGGTGCGCCGGCTGGCCGCCCTGCTCGTGGTCACGGCGCTGGCGGTGAGCACGCTGCTGGCCGCCTACTACGGCGTCAGCCGCAACTCCGCGGCGGTGACCGACCGGTCCACTCCGGCGATACTCCAGGTCGCCGCCGCCACGGAGGCCCTGCGGGGCTCCTACCGCGAGGCCGAGGGCAGCCTCAACGGCTCCACCACCGATGTGGAGGGGCTCGGCGAGAACTACCGCACGAGGCTGTCCACAGCCGGCCAGAGCCTCGCCCAGGCGGTGAAGAGCACCACCGGGGGCGAGCCGGCCCGCCGGTCGCTGCTCACCGTCGCGGGCCTGGTCTCCTCCTACAGCGACATCATCGAGCAGGCATATGTGAACCGGGACAACGCGAATCTGCGGGCCGCCTACCTCTCCTACGCCCGCACCATGCTGGAGCGGAGCGACGGCGACATCCTGGGGCGGCTGCGGGCGGTGCAGGCCAGGCAGCTGCACGTCCTTGAGGAGCAGACCTCCTTCGGCTGGCTGTTGTCATGTGCCTGGCTGCTGGTGCCGGTGCTGTTCCTCACCCTGGCGGGGCTGCTCGGCCACACCCAGTACTTCCTGCGGCACCACTTCCGCCGCCTGGTCAACCCCTGGCTGGCGACGGCGACCGCGCTGCTGGTCGCCGTGGTGCCGCTGGCCGTCTTCACGTACCAGACCCAGGACCGGCTGGAGTCGGCGCGGACCACCCTGAGCGCGGACGACATCGGCTCCGACAGCGGCGGAACGGCGAAGGAGGTGGCGGACACCATGCGGGACACGCACTGGCGGGCCGGCGCGGTCGGCTGGATACCCGTGGGCGGCACCGCGCTCGCGGCGCTGATCGTGGCCGGTCTCCAGCCGCGTATCGACGAGTACAGGTTCCAGCCCCGATGAGCGCCGCGACCCGCTCCCGGCAGGCGACCGCCGCCGTCCTCGGGCTGTGGCTGGTGGTGCTGTGCGCGCTCACCGCGGGCGACACGGGCGTACGGCAGTCGCGCGGCGGCGTCACCGTGCTGGCCACCTGGACCGGCGCCGAGGGCCGCGCGTTCCGCGAGCTGCTGGACGCCTTCACCCGCGACCACGGCATCCACGTCGACTACCAGGGCACCACCGCGCTGCGCGAGGTGCTGTCCTCGGAGGTGGACTCCGGCACCCCGCCCGACATCGCCGTACTGCCCAGCTCGGGCGAGCTGGCGGCCTACGCGCGCCAGGGGCTGCTGGCCGAGCTGGACGGGGTGGTCCCCGCCGGGCGCGGCACGGCCTACGGCGGGCTGTGGACACCCCGGCTGCGGGCCGGCGGGCCGGTCTACGGCATCGCGGTGAAGGCCGATCTGAAGAGCATCGTGTGGTTCGACCGCCACCGCCCCGCGAGCACCCTGCCCGCCCTCGCCGCCGACGGGCGCCGGTGGTGCGTCGGCATGGGCGGCGACGCGACCTCCGGCTGGCCGGGCACCGACTGGATCGAGGATCTGCTGCTCCAGCAGCAGGGCCGGTCCGTCTACCAGGAGTGGGCGACCGGCGGACTGCCGTGGACCGACCCCCGGGTCGAGCGGGCGTGGCGGAGCTGGGGGTCGCTCTTCGGGAAGGACACCGCGCGGGCCGCGCTGACCACCGACTTCCGCACGGCGGGCGCCGGGCTGTTCGCTCCGGACCCACCGTGTGCGCTGGAGCACCAGGGGTCGTTCATCCGCGGCGGCTACCCCCGGCCCGCCGACGCGGACTTCGTCTTCTCCGCCGGGCTGCTTCCCCGGGCGGACCGGCGGTCCACCGCCCGGGAGGTGTCGGGGGACTTCGCCGCCGTGTTCCGGGACACCCCGCGGGCGCGGGAACTGATGCGCTACCTGGCCTCGGCCGACGCCCAGCGGGCCTGGGGGAGGAAGACCGCCGGCCGCAGCGCCCACCCGTTCTTCGCCAACCGCGACGTGCCGCTGGACGCCCAGGGCGACGACGCCGTGGACCGGAGGATCGCGACGGCCCTCCGGGACTCGGCGTCCCTGTGCCTGGACGCCTCCGACGCCATGCCCACGCGGATGCGGCTCGCCTTCCAGCGAGCCGCGCTGACCTACCTCAGCGACACCACCGAGCGGCCGGACGGGCTGCTGCGCAGCCTGGAGAAGGTCCGCCGGCGCCTGCGCGGCGACCCCGACCAGCCCTGGCTGTCGACGGTCTGCGGCTGACCGGGCTCAGGGCGCCATCTCGTCCGGGCAGGGCGTGCCGCGCGGCAGCTGGTACTTGCCCGTTATCCGGTAGATGCCGGGCCGGGGGGCGTGCAGCACCGTCCACTCGTCCTTCGGCTGGCCCTCCTCGGCGTCCTCGGTCTGCTTGGTGAGGCAGCCCTCCCGGTTGACCGGGAGACTGTCGTCGCCCTCCGGCTTCGGGGCCCGGACGCTGTCCCCGTCCGCGTCCACCAGGCCCAGCCACGGCGAGTACGGGATGCGGATCAGCACCGGGCCCTTGGAGCGGACCTTCAGCACCAGCTGATCGGCGCCCGCGCGCTGCACGGTGGCCGGCGGGTCGGCGATCTGCGTCGGATCCTTGACCTCGTACAGCTTCCAGTTGGCGTCCGCCCACACCTGGCGCAGATACGGCAGCCCGGTGCCGAGCAGCTCGGCCTCCCGCTCCGCCGCGGTGTCCGGGTCGTCCTTGGGCAGCACCACGTAGTGCACCGCCCAGCGCTTGAGCCACTCGTGGTAGGTGGCCGGGGTGAGGGTGTCCTCGCCGTAGAAGATCGGGTTCCGGTCCAGGTCGCGCTGGCGGTTCCAGCCGCGCGCCAGGTTGACGTACGGGGCCAGCGCGGAGGACTCGCGGTGACTGCGCACCGGGACCACCTCGACCCGGCCCCGGTCGGCGTTCTCCCGCTTGAGCCGGTCCACCAGCGGCGCCAGCTCACGGGCCCAGGAGGCCGAGGGCGTGGTGTGGACGACGTCGTCGCCGGTCTTGACGCCCTGCCACACCGTGACGGTCGCCAGCGCCAGCACCAGGACGGTCCAGCGGCGGCCCGCGGTCGAGCGCAGCTCGGAGCGCGCGGGCCTGCGCACCCCGGTCAGCACGGCGATCAGCACCACCCCGCCGAAGATCATGCCGAGACGGGAGATATTGGTGCCGATCTGGGAGGGGATCACCCAGGTGAGCACCACCCCGAGGCAGTAGAGCCCGGCCCCGACCCGCACCGTCGACCACTCGCGCGGCGCGCACAGCAGCACCGCCGCACCGGTGATGAACGGCAGGATCACCGACCCGAGGGACATCGGCTGCTCACCCGAGAACGGGAACAGCCACGCCGACAGGCCGACCACCAGCGCGGGCGTGACCCCGAGCGCGTACGCGGCGGGGCGCCGCTTGGTCAGCCACAGACCGGCGGCCACGATGCCCACGAACAGCCCGGCCACCGGGCTGGACATGGTCGACAGCGCCGCCAGCACGGCGGCCAGCACGAACCGCCCGGTCTTGTGGTGCCAGTGCCGGGACCGCCACCGCCGCGGCCAGGCGAAGATCACGGCCACCGCCGCCAGCCCGAACATCGCGCCGAGCCCGAAGGTCACCCGGCCCGAGATGGCGTTGCAGGTCAGCGCGAACGCACCGTAGAGGGCGGGCCACATCGGGCGCCGCACGGCACGGCTGCGCACCAGCAGCAGCGCGAGCAGCCCGGCGGACAGCGTCCCCGCGATCACCATCGTCGAGCGGACCCCGAGGACCGCCATCAGATAGGGCGAGATGACGCTGTAGGAGACCGGGTGCATCCCGCCGTACCAGGCCAGGTTGTACGCCGAGTCCGGGTGCTGGAGGGCGAACTCCGCCCAGGCGTCCTGCGCGGCGAGGTCACCGCCGCTGTTCGCGAGCAGCGCCACCCACAGCAGATGCAGCAGCGCGGCGGCGGCCAGTGTGGCGGGAACGGGGTGGTGCAGGCCCTGCCAGGCGCGCCGGAACAGCCCGCCGGACGTGGCCCGGTCCCCCTCCCGCTCCGCGTCCGCCGAGCCCGGCCAGCGCTGTGCGGGTACGCGTATTCGTGCGGTGGTGCTCTCCTCCGAGCCCCCGCTTTCATCGGCCCGTGTCGGATCCACGGTGGTCACTGCGGCTCTCCCCGTCTTCCCCCGAGGTCTGCCCCATCGTCCTCAACCCTGTGCCGGGTCGCTCCGGTTCGCATGCGGCGGGTCCAGGCCGGGGACGCACGCGACGCTAGCACGCGCGGGCGCCCCCGGGCCGTGTCAGGCCCCGGCGGCGTTTTGCGCCGGGGCCGCTTCGTCAGCTGATACGGGTCAGTTTCGCGCCGAACGACGGCTCGGACAGATCATCCTGAAGGGCCACCGGCGCCTTGAGCTGTCCGGGGCCCGTGCCCACGGTCACCTCGCCGACGACCGTGCCCGCCTTGGCGGAGTGCGGCACCTTCTCACCGCCGTCGCCGATCTTGATGTCGACCGTCAGCCCGGACCAGCCGACCGCCTTCAGATCCTTGGTGGCGACGACCGGCGTGGTGCCGCCGAGCCCGTCGTCGACCTGGCCGACGACGTCGCCCTTCTTGATGACGGTGGCCGAGGTGAGGGCGTCCTGGAGGGCGGTGATGATCTTGTAGCTGTTGGTCTGGGCGAGCTGGAGGCTGGCGTCGAGCGTGGTGGTCGCCCGCTGTTCGAGGACGACGCCGAGGATCCGCTGCTTCTTGCCGTCGATCGTCCGCACGGCGGCCCACATCAGCGCACCGCCGGCCGGGGTGGACGAACCGGTCTTGATGCCGATCACACCCGGCTTCACCAGCAGGTTGTTGTTGTTGTAGATCCGCTTGTCGAGCCCCGGGATATCGGTGTTGGGCGTCGCCACGACGGCCCGGAACGCCTCGGACTGCATCGCCGCCTTCGCCAGCTTCAGCTGGTCGGCCGCGGTGGACTTGGTGGACTCCTTCAGACCGCTGGGGTCGGTGTAGGTGGTGTGGTCCATCCCCAGGCTCTCGGCCGCGTCGTTCATCTTCTTGATGAACGCCTCCAGCGACCCCGCGTCCCAGCGGGCGAGCAGCCGGGCGATGTTGTTGCTGGAGTTGATCAGCAGCAGCTGGAGCAGCTGGTGCTGGGTGAAGGTCTGCCCCTCCTTGACCGTCGCCCGGGACTCGTCGCGAGACTTCGCCTCCGCGGCCGCCTGCGCGTCGATCTTGATCTTGGGGCCCTCCGCGCCGGCCTTCAGCGGATGGTCCTTGAGCACCACATAGGCCGTCATGACCTTGGTGACACTCGCGATCGGCACCGGCTTCTGCTTCCCGGAGGTGCCCAGCGAGCCCACGCCCTCCACCTCGGCGGCGGACTGCCCCTGGTCGGGCCAGGGCACCGAGAGCGCACTGCCGCCGAAGCGGTAGGTGGCGTTCGAGGTGAGCTTCAGCTCCGGGTCCGGCAGCGGCCGCAGCGCCTGGACGACGCCCAGGATGATCACGAGCAGCACGACCAGCGGCGTCCAGATCTTGACCCGGCGGACCACCGTCCGGATCGGCGTCTCCGGCTTGGGCGGCGTGTTGGTCAGCTGCGCCAGCAGATCGAGCGGTGCGGGCTGCTTGCCGTCCGGCGTCAGCGGCGGCAGCGGCTGCTGCCTGGTCCGCTCGGCCTCGGGAACCCCCGCCGGGGCGGCGGAGGGCGGCGGCGTGGCAGACTCGGTGGACGCAGTGGACGCGGTCGACACGGCGGACCCGGTGGACGCGGTCGACGCGGCGGACCCGGTGGGCGCGGCGGAGGGCCTCGGCGGGGCCGGGTCCTCGGGCGACCGCAGCGGTACGAACTTGCTGGTCCGCTCGTTGTCCGACTCCCGGACGGACGCCGCGCCGGACGCCTTCGCGCCGGTCGCCTTGGTGCCGGACGCCTTCGCGCCGGACGTCTGCTCGTCGGCCGTGTCGGCCGGGGTGCCGAGCGCCTTGAAGGCGGTGGTCGGCCGGTCGACGGCCTTCTCGTCCCCCTTGCCGGACTTCTCCGGGAGCACTCCGAAGTCGGCCGTCGGACGGTCGGCCGGTTTGCCGGAGGAGTCGTCGTCCGCGTCGGCCTCCCCGGACGCGCCCTTGGGCTCGCCCTTCCCGTCCTCCTCCTTCTTGGGCTCGCCCTTTTCCTTCTTGGGCTCGTCCTTGTCCTTGCGGTCGTCCTTCTCCTTGGACTCGTCCTTCTTCTCGGCCGTGCGCTCGGGCTCGCCACCGCCGGACGCTCCCGGCCTCACCGTACGGAAGACGGCCGTCCGCTGATCGACCGACGGCTGGTCGGCGTCCTTGCCGTCCTCGGCCCCTGACACGCCCTCGGCCTTCGCTGCGTCGGCCTTGTCGTCACCCGCCTTCGCCGCGTCAGTCTTCGCTGCGTCGGCCTTCTGCTCGTCAGCCCTCGCCCGACCGGTGTCCGCGGCCTCACCGGCGTCCGCTTCCGCCTCCGCGCCGGGCTCGGACGTCTTCCCCTTGGGTGACGCACCCGACGCGCCGGATGCGCCGCGCTCCTTCTCGGCCGCGCCCTTCGGCTCGGCCGCCGCCTTCGACGCCCCGGAATCTTCGCCGCGTTCACCATCGCGAACACCCGAAACATCCGCGTCACCCTGATCGGCCGCCGATGCCGCCGCTTCCGCTTCCGGCTCCGCCTCGGCCCTCGCCCCGGACTCCGCCTCGAACCCGCCGGGAGCCGGCTCGGGCTCATCGGAGCCCGACGGGAGGTCATCGGACACGACGGCGACCGCCGTCGAGCCCTTGGCCGCCTCCGCATCGCGCGAGACCGCGAGCCGCGGATCGCTTTCTCCCCTAGCCGTCTCCCCCGACGACTGCTGCTGATCCGACCTGCCGGGGGACTCGCCCGCCACCGATGCCTCCTCGATCTGTGTCACGGGACGCCCTACGCCCCATGGCGTCACGTCCCGCAGCCCAACCTCTACCAGTGTCCTGTGTGTCCGGCACGCGATCGCACAACGCCACAGCCGGAGAGCGTCCTCAGGTGCCCGCCCACCTGCTAGACGGGAACGACATACCTACCGGTTCCCACCCAAACCCCCCAGGCACTCTCGACAGACCAATGTGAGAGGGGTCACCCTGTCATTCATCCACGCGGGGAGGCATGGATGGGCAGGAGCCGCAGAACAATTCCGGAGGAGCTTCTGCTGCTCGCTTTGGACCCGACCACGGGTACCACGGCGCAGCCGCAGTCGCTCGACCTCGGTCTCGCCGGGGCACAGCTAGTAGAGCTGGCCCTGGCCGGACGGATAGCCCCTGACGGGGATCGTATCGCCGTGGTGCTGCCACGGCCGACCGGAGATCCGACGCTGGACTCCGCGCTGGAACTGCTGCGCCGCCGCGGCAGCCCGGTGCGCGCGGTCCACTGGATCGGCGGGCCCCGGCTGGGGCTGCGCCAGACGTACCTCACGCACCTGGAGCGCTGCGGCATGGTGCATGCCGTGGAGGGCCAGATGTGTGGCGTACTGCCGACGACGCGCTACCAGGCGACGGACACGGCGATCAGCCGGGAGATCAGGGCCCGGCTGGACAGCGCGATCCGCACCGGCGTACCGCCGGACCCGCGGACCGCCGCGCTCGCCGCCCTGGCCCACGCGGTCGGGCTCGGCAAGCACCTGTATCCCGGGAACGAGGGGCGCTCCTCGCGCTCCAGGCTCCGGGATCTGATCCGGCACGACCCGATGGGCGGTCTCGTGGCGCACGCCGTGATGGACGTGCAGAACGGTGTCGCGGCGCAGCCGCGGCGCGCACCGGCCGGAGGCCGACAGGCGGGCACGCGCGCCGCGGCGGAGCCCGCGGCCGGAGTTCCGGCCCAGCCGTCCCGCCGCGGGGGCATGGCCCGCGTCGGAGCGCGCTGACGCCCTTTCGGGGCACCTTCGCACCACCACCGCACCACCAGCCCGTCGAACGCACCAGCAGCCCGTCAGCGGGGCGGCGGACACCGTTCCCGGCACCGTCCGGACGGGGCCCCGGCGTCCGGCTCCGGGCAGCGAGCACCACCGACGCTCCACCGACCGCACCGCAGTCCCCATCGACCCGGTTCGGGAGCCGCTGAAGCGCGCGGGGTGGTGGGACGGCCTCTTGGACGACCGGCCGTCCCGCCGCCCCGCGCCGCGCGTTCGTCCACCGTTGTGCCACCGCCTTTGTGCGGCCATTTCCCAGCGCGGTCCCGTCCGGTAGTGGCAGGCTGCTGAACAGCAGGAATCAGCAGTACGAAGCCGGAGGTGCACGTCCCGTGACATCGAACGTCGGCCCCACTGTCCGGCGACGCCGGTTGGGCCAGGAACTGCGCAGGCTCCGCCAGGAGAAGGGCATGACGGCGGAGGAGGTGGCGGAGGAGCTGATGGTCTCCCAGTCGAAGATCAGCCGACTGGAGAACGGGCGCCGCAGCATCAGCCAGCGCGATGTGCGCGACCTGTGCCGCACGTACAAGGTGGAGGACAAGGCGCTGGTCGATTCCCTGATGCAAATGGCGAAGGAGTCGCGCCAGCAGGGCTGGTGGAACGCGTTCGGCGATGTGCCGTACAGCGTCTACATCGGCTTCGAGACGGACGCGGCGTCCCTGCGGGTCTATGAACCCCAGGTGCTCCCGGGCCTCTTGCAGACGCCCGAGTACGCGGAGGCGGTGATCACAGGCGCCCTGCCGGAGGCACCGCAGGACCAGATCGCCCAGCGGGTCCAGGTCCGGCTCAGGCGCCAGGAGCGGATCACCGATCCGCTGTCCCCGCTGCGGCTGTGGGCGGTCGTGGACGAGGCGGCGATGCGGCGGGTGGTCGGCAATTCGAAGATCATGAGCGATCAGCTGGACTATCTGGTCCGGATGAGCCACGAGCCGCATGTGACGGTGCAGGCGCTGCCGTTCGACATGGGGTCGCATCCGGGAATGAGCGGCCAGTTCACCATCCTGGAGTTCTCCGACGAGTCGGATACCAGCGTCGTCTATCTCGAGGGCGTGACCAGCGATCTGTATCTGGAGAAGCTCAGCGATGTGCAGAGCTACAGCATGATGTACGAGCATCTGCGGGCCCAGGCGCTGAACGCGGACCAGAGCCGCCAGTTCATCACCGAGGTGGCCCAGGAGCACGCCCGCCGGCACGAGGCGGGCGCGGCGGACGCGGCGGGCTGACGGGGGCGGGAATGCTCCGGTGCACAGGGCGAAGGGCGGAGGCTACACCTCCGCACAGCGCCGCGGAAGGGGCCACGGGGATATGCCATCCGGTCGAGTGAATGGCCCGCTTTCCGGACGATGTTGCCGAGTAACGTCGGTGGCGCCTCCAAACGGGGGTGTTCTCATCAACAAAAAGCATCGGAGCAATTGTGTCCATTCAGCAGGGAAAGACGAGCATGTGGGTGAAATCCTCGTACTCGGCCGGAAACGGCGCTTGCGTGGAAATCTCCTCCCCGGTCATCAGCGAGATCGCCGTACGCGACTCCAAGGACCCCCACGGACCGACGCTCAGCTTCGCCCCCGCATCGTGGTCCGCCTTTGTGTCCGACGTCAGCCGTGGCGCCTTCGACCTCGACTGATTGCCGTGACACCCGGCCGCGGCAGCGCGGTCGGTGACGCAGAGCCGCACGTCTGTGCCCGAGCCCTCTCGACCGGCCGCCGTCCCCGCCGAGAGGGCTCACGGCATTTTCCGGGGATTTCCGGTGGCAGGCTTCAACGGAGTTTCAGCGGATTTTCAGCGGAGTTCATTCACGTAGTGGTCCGTACCGGGAATCGTCGGAATGAACGGCGCCATGAATGCCACCCGGCCGAGCCCGGCATCGGCCACCTCACCGTCGAGACCGGTGAAACAGCGGTCCCAGCATTCCCGGGGATCGGACTGGAGGAACCAGAGCAGGGTCAGCCGGGTGTCGACCCCCTCGACCTGCCGCACGTACGACATCCGGTCCGAGGGCAGCGGGGTCGGCCGGAAGACCGTGACCATCGCGGCGGGCGAGCCCGCGAGCCGGCGCGGCAGATGCCTGGTTCGGAGCCAGGCGAGGAGTTCCGCCCGCCGCCGCGGGCTCCCGGCCTCGATCACCTCCAGCGCCAGTCCGGCGTAGGGGTGGTCCAGCGCGTGGTGGTCGCGCGGTCCGGCCGCCCCGTCCCGGTAGACGGTGGCCTCGTGGTCCTGGAAGGCCGTGAAGACGTGCGTACGGCCCTGGTAGACCCGCCCGTCCCGGCCCAGCCGTCTGTTGATCGCGACCGTCCACCGCATATGGTCCGCGTAGCGGCCCTCGGTGAGCCAGTAGACCGAGAGGTAGCAGCCGGCGGTCACCGGCCGGGCGATCGCCGACTCCTCCGGATAGCGCAGCAGTTGCAGCTCACGGGTGGCCACCCAGCGGCGGCCCGCGTAGATCCAGGGCATGGCCATCGCGCCCGCGATGAAGTGGTCGTCCTCGTACCAGCGGTTGTAGGCGTACTCATGGCCGGGATGCGGCTCGACCATCGTGATCAGGGCATGCCCCGGGCGCACCCCGTACGGGCCGACGGAGGCCAGTTCCGCGTACGCGTCGCTCGTCATGTCCCCCAGGTTTAGCTGACGTGGCGTCAGTTGGGGAGGGGTCGGGCGCGCCGGGTGAGCGGAATCGGACGGCCACGGGAGCACGGGCCGGATCCCGGACCGCATCGTGGACCAAGTGATTGCACCCCACACGATTCGCCGTAGGCTGCCGAGCACAGTCGCCGAGCCGAGGAGTCCCATGCGCGCCGATGTCCCGTCCCTTGCCGCCCGTGCCACCTCCATCGAGGGCTCGCCGGTACGTGACATCCTCGCGCTCACCGCCCGCCCCGAGGTCATCTCCTTCGCGGGCGGGCTGCCCGCCGCGAGCCTCTTCGACAGCGACGCCATCGCCGCCGCCTTCGAGCGGGTGCTGGCCGAGTCGCCCCACGAGGCCCTCCAGTACTCGACCACCGAGGGCCACCCCGCGCTGCGCGCCGCCACCGCCGCCCGGCTGACCGGGCGCGGGCTGCCGACCGGGGCCGACGACCTGATCGTCACCACCGGTTCGCAGCAGGGGCTCAGCCTCCTGGCCACGGCGCTGCTGGAGCCGGGCGACGTGGTGGCCGTCGAGAACCCGACCTATCTGGCCGCGTTGCAGTGCTTCGCCTTCGCGGGGGTCCGGGTCGTGCCGGTGCCCAGCGACGACGAGGGGCTCGACCCGGCGGCGCTCGAGACGGTCGTCGCGCGGGAGCGGCCGAAGCTGCTCTACACCATCCCCACCTTCCAGAACCCCACCGGCCGCACCCTCCCCGCCGAGCGGCGGGAGGCGGTGGCGGAGGTGGCCGAGCGGCACGGGATGTGGATCGTCGAGGACGATCCGTACGGGGAACTGCGGTTCGCGGGCTCGCCGGTCCCCTGGATAGCCGCCGGGGCGCGGGCCGCCGACCGTACGGTGCTGCTGAGCAGCTTCTCCAAGATCATGGCGCCGGGGCTGCGGCTGGGCTGGCTGCGCGCCCCGTCCGCCCTGCGCCGCGCCTGTGTGGTCGCCAAGCAGGCGGCGGATCTGCACAGCCCGACCGTGGCCCAGATGGCCGCCGCGCGCTATCTGGCCGACGCGGACCTCGACGCCCATCTGAACCGGGTGCGCCACGCCTACCGGGAGCGCCGTGACGCGCTGCTGGCGGGGCTGCCCGAGGCCCTTCCGGAGGGTTCGCGCTGGAACGAGCCGGAGGGCGGCATGTTCGTGTGGGCGTCGCTGCCGGAGGGCCACGACGCGACGGAGCGGCTGCGGGCGGCGGTGCGCTGCGACGTGGCCTTCGTGCCCGGCGCCCCCTTCTTCGCGGACCGGCCGGACCCGGCGACGATGCGGCTGTCCTTCGTCACGCACACCCCGGAGGAGATCACCGAGGGGCTGGGCCGACTGGCCAAAGCCCTGCGGTAGGGCCCCCGCGGCAGGGGGCGCGCTCTGGTCTTCTGACGGCGACCCGCCTAATCTGACGCGACGCCAGAAACGGGAGGGGTGCCACCATGCTGCACGGGAAGACCGTCGTCGTCTCCGGGGTCGGCCCCGGCCTGGGGGCCCGGGTCGTGGCCGCTTGCGTCCGCGACGGGGCCCGCGTGGTGATGGGGGCGCGGACCGAGGAGCGGCTGCCCAAGGTGGCGGAGGAGGCCGATCCAGGCGGTGAGGTCACCGCCTGGCGGGCCACCGACATCGCGGACGAGGCGCAGTGCGAGGCGCTCGCCGCGCTCGCCCTCGACCGTTTCGGCCGGATCGACGCCGTCGTCCACGTGGCCGCGCTGGACAGCCACTTCGGGGGGCTGGAGGACGCGGACTTCACGTCCTGGGCCCAGGTCGTGGACATCAATCTGTTCGGGACGCTCCGGATGACCCGGGCCTGTCTGCCCGCCCTCAAGCGGAACGGCGGCTCGGTCGTGATGATCGGCACCCAGTCGTCGTCCGCCGCCCCCAACGAGGTGCGCCAGACCGCGTACGCCGCCTCCAAGGGCGCGCTGACCTCCGCCATGTACGCGCTCGCGCGGGAGCTGGGTCCGCACCGGATACGGGTCAACACGGTGCAGCCGGGCTGGATGTGGGGGCCGCCGGCGCGGGCGTACGTGACCTTCACCGCGCAGACCGAGGGCGTGAGCGAGGCGGAGGTGCTCAGCCGGCTCACGGACCGGATGGCGCTGCCCGACCTGGCGACGGACGGGGATGTGGCGGAGGCCGCGGTGTTCCTGGCCTCCGACCGGGCCCGGTCGATCACCGGGCAGTCGCTGCTGGTGAACGCCGGTGAACTGATGCGTTAGCGCGACTCCTGTCCGGCCTTTCGGGATCCCGCTCCCGTTACGACCCATCGATCGGTGGGCGTGCGTCTGACGAAGTGCCCGCTCATCGTGGGTTCACGGGCCCGTGCGCGACAACGGCCCGTCAGGCCAAGAAAGAGTAAAAAAGTTTTTCTTTCTGACTTCCGTTCACACTCGTGACCCATGGAACCCTTGACCGGTCACTCGTGGGAGCGGTTCAATCCCGGAAGTACCCCGCTCCCGCTCGGGGGAACCGCCCCTGGGACACGTCGCCGGCGAAGTGCGCTCCCGTTCATATGGCGGACCCCTGGAGGGGACATGAACAGTCTCGACTGGGTCGTACTGATCAGCTACTTCGGCGTCATGGTCGCCATCGGCCTCTGGTCCCACAAGCGTGTGGACAACGTCAGCGACTTCTTCACCGCCGGCGGCAAGATGCCGTGGTGGCTGTCCGGGATCTCGCACCACATGTCCGGGTACAGCGCGGTGATGTTCACCGGATACGCGGCCATCTCCTACCAATACGGCATCACCTCCTACGTCACCTGGTCCTTCCCGATCGCCATCGGCATCGCGATCGGCGCGCACCTCTTCGCGCCGCGCCTCAACCGGGTGCGCAGCAGGCTCAAGGTGGCCTCACCGCTCGAATACCTCAAGAGCCGCTACAACGTCCCCACCCAGCAGGCGCTGGCCTGGTCCGGGGTGCTGTTGAAGATCGTCGACGTGGGCGCCAAATGGGCCGCCATCGCCACCCTGCTGTCCGTCTTCACCGGCGTCTCGCTCAACCAGGGCATCCTCATCACCGGTGCGGTCACCGCCGTCTACTGCACGGTCGGCGGTCTGTGGGCCGACGCGCTGACCGAACTCGGCCAGTTCATCATCCAGTTCGTGGCGGGCATCGCGATGCTGGTCGCCGTGCTCCACGAACTGGACGGCTTCAGCACCTTCTGGACTGTCTGGGACGACCTCCCCAGCAGCCACCACCAGCCGACCGTCGGCCCGTACACCCTGACCTTCCTGCTCGCCTACCTGTTCATCAAGACCTTCGAGTACAACGGCGGCATGTGGAACCAGGCGCAGCGCTACATGGCGACCGACAGCGCCCACTCCGCCAAGCGCTCGGCCCGGCTTTCGGCCGTTCTGTGGTTCGTCTGGCCGCTGGTGCTGTTCTTCCCCATGTGGGTCGCACCGCTGATCATCAAGGCGGACAAGCCCGCCGACTCCTACGCCGACATGGCCCAACACCTGCTGCCGCACGGTCTGCTGGGCCTGGTCATCGTCGGCTTCTTCTCGCACACCATGGCGATGTGCTCCTCGGACGCCAACGCGATCGCGGCCGTGGTGACCCGGGACATCATGCCCGCGCTCTTCAGGTCCGTCCGGGCATGGTCCACCCGCACCGGACTGCTCGCCGCCCGCTACACCACCCTGCTGTTCCTGGCCCTGTCCATGGCCATCGCCACCCAGGTCAACTCCCCCTTCTTCGGCGACATCATCACCGTGGTGATCAAGTGGGTCGCCGGGCTGATGGGGCCGATCGCGATCCCGCTGATCCTGGGCATGCTGCGCGCCTTCCGCAGGTCCGGTCCGACGGCGGCGCTGGTCAGCTGGGCCATGGGGCTGATCGCCTTCTACCTGGTCAACTACCCGATCAACGACGCGGTGGACGGGGGCGTCAACCTCGAGTACCAGATCTCGGTACCGCTCGCCGTCTCGCTCGTGCTCTTCATCATGATCGGCTACCTCAAGCCGGAGGACACCCCGGAGCGCGACGCCATCCTGGCCTCGCTCAACTCGGATGACGACGGGCCGGGTTCGGCCGGTGCCGCGCTGTCGGCGCCGGGGCAGGACGCGGCCGGCCGCACGTCGGTCGCGGGCGCCGCGGACTGACGCCTTCCGCCCGCGGCGGCCACGACCCGGGCCGCCGGTCCCCGCCCGGCGCGGGGTGACCGGCGGCCGGGGTCCGCTGTTTTCCGGCCCCGTCGCGGTGCGCGTGTCGCCGTTGCGGTGCCCGGCCCCGGTTGCGGTTCCCGTTGCGGTTCCCGGATCGGTTCGCGGTTCCCGGCCCCGTCGCCTTGGGGCCCCGGCCGCGACGCGGCGCCCCGTCGCCGTCCCCCGTCGCCGTTGCCCGTCCCGCGTCACCGCTCGCCGTGGGCCGCCGGTCCGGTCGTCAGATCGCGCTGCATGAGGTGGGTGTCGATCCAGCGTCCGTGCTTGTGCCCGACCCCGGCCAGTCGGCCCGCCGGGGTGAAGCCGAAGCGCCGGTGCAGGGCGACCGAGGCGTCGCTGCCGGTGTCGGCGATGACGGCGACCACCTGCCGTACGCCCGCCGTGGCGCAGCGGGTGAGCAGGGTGCCGAGCAGCGCGGCTCCGAGCCCGGCGCCGGTGCGTCCGGAGGCGAGGTAGATGCTGTCCTCGACGGTGTGGCGGTACGCGGGCTTGGGGCGCCAGGGTCCGGCGTAGGCGTATCCGGCGACCGTAAGGCCGTCGTCCCCGGGGACCTCGGCGACCAGGAACGGCAGCCCCCGGCCGGTCAGCTCCACCAGCCGGTGCTCCCAGTCGTCGGCGGTGGGCGGGATCTCCTCGAAGGTCGCGACGGTTTGGGTGACGTAGTGACCGAAGATCGCGGCTATGGCGCCCAGGTCGGCGTGGGTGGCGTCACGTATGACGGCGGCGGCGTTCACGGGCCTACCTTACGGTCGGGTGCTCCGGGCGGGCCGAAGCGCATGAGACGCCGGGGCCGAGGTCAGGCGTCTCGGCCGGTCCGGGCAGCCCTTCCCTCCCGTCCCCGCCCCGCGCGCCGTAAGGCGGCCATGGGAGGGGACCGGTTCCGTACGGCGGGTGGCCGCCACCGGTGCGGGCGCGGCGGAGCGGCGGCCGGAGCGGACTCATGCCCGCCGGTAGTGGCGGACCCC
>NZ_BBOX01000240.1 GCF_001553455.1 Streptomyces hygroscopicus subsp. hygroscopicus | reverse complement strand
GGCCTACGTCCGCCGGTAGTGGCGGGTCTATGCCCGCGGGTAGCGGGTGAGCCAGGCCGGGGAGGAGCCGCCGGGGCCGTGGAGGGCGGGGCCCTGGGTCATCTCCATGGCGAAGTCGTCGGCCAGTTCCAGGATCGTGCCGCGCCCCTCGACCTCGGCCAGCCAGGCGGGCGGCAGCGCGGTCTCGCCGTGCAGCACGCCCAGCAGATTGCCGCAGATGGCCGCCGTGGAGTCGCTGTCCCCGCCGTGGTTGACGGCGAGCAGCAGCCCGTGGCGGACGTCCTCGGCGACCAGGGCGCAGTACAGGCCCACTGCCAGGGCCTCCTCACCGGTCCAGCCCTCGCCCAGGGACGCGACGCGCTCGGGGGTCGGCAGGCCCTGTCGTACGGCGCCGAGGGCCTGCCGGAGCGCGTTGGTGGTCTCCTCGTGCCCCGGGCGGGCGGCCAGATGGGCGAGGGCGCGCTGGACGGCCCCGTCCAGCGCCTCGCCGCGCGCCAGGGCGTGCACGATGAGGGCGAAGGCCCCGGCCGACAGATAGCCGGTGGGGTGGCCATGGGTCTGGGCCGCGCACTCGATGGCCAGCTGGAAGACCAGCTGCGGCTCCCAGCCCACCAGCAGTCCGAAGGGCGCCGAGCGCATCACGGCGCCGCACCCCTTGGAATCGGGGTTCTTGGGCGCCTCCAGGGTGCCCATGGTCTCGTCGGCGAGCGCGGTGATACAGGCCCGGCCCGGGGAACGCTGGGCGTACAGCCACTCCTCGCGGGCCAGCCAGCCGGCGTCCTTACGGCGCTCATCGGGGCCCCAGTCGCGCTGGGTGGAGTACCAGCGGCGGTGCGCGGAGTGGATGTCGGTGGGCGGATGCCAGGCCCCGGTGTCGCGGCGCACCTGCGCCCGGATCAGTCCGTCCACGGTGAACAGCGTCATCTGGGTGTCGTCGGTGACCCGTCCGCGTCCGCCATAGGCGGGCAGGAAGTCCGTCACGCCCTCGGGGCCGTGTGCCGCCCTGATCTCGTCCAGCGAGGCGAACTCGACGGCCGCCCCCAGCGCGTCCCCGATGGCCCCGCCGAGCAGACAGCCACGCACCCGGCTGCGGAAGTCCTGCTGTTCGGCGCGGCCCCATACGCCGGTCGCCGCACTGGCGGTTGCGGTCACGACCTATGCCCCTCTTCTCCGCTGCTGCACATGGCCCTGGACTGCCTTGGAACTGTAATGGACACCTAATGATCGGCTCTGGGTCACCGCCGAATGTGAAGGCGTCATCACGGGGAAGACAGCGGACGGTCGCATTCCGAAATTGCGCATGGCCGCATCGCATGCCGGGTGTGTGCGAATGCGTCGTCCGAGCGCCCCCGCCCGGGGCCAGGGGCGCGCGCAGCGCCGCGAGCGGGCACAACGGCGAGCGGTGTGCGCAGCGCCGCTCCGGTCCGGTCCGTGGTCCAGAGGCGCGCGCAGCGCCGCGAGCGGGGCGCGCAGAGCGACGACCGGGGCGGCACGCTCAGGATCTCGGGCAGGGGAACCGCCGGACCGGCCCCGGCACCGCCGGATGCCGCGCCGCCATGGGCCCCCGTGACCTGGCGTCGGCATCACCGGTACGACGGCGACCCGGCCCGCGCCTGGCTCCGCGACCAGGTGCGGGGCTTCCCCATGGCGGCGTGGCGGCGCGCGAACGCCCAGGGCCGGGCGCCCGCGGCGGGGTCAGTCCCCCAGTACCGGGAGCAGCTCCGGCAGGTGGCCGTCCGAGGCGAGGGCGGCGGCCTGGCGGTCCTCGGCGACGGGGCCGTAGGTGGTAGTGCGGGGGCGGGCGGGGCGGCCGGCCAGCTCGGCGATGCCCACGAGGTCCTGGATGGAGCGGTAGGAGCCGTAGGAGGAGCCCGCCATTCGCGAGATGGTCTCCTCCATCAGGGTGCCGCCCAGGTCGTTGGCGCCGGAGCGGAGCATCTCGGCGGCGCCCTCCGTGCCCAGCTTCACCCAGCTGGTCTGGATGTTGGGGATATGGGGGTGGAGCAGGATCCGCGCCATGGCCGTGACGGCGCGGTTGTCGCGGGTGGTGGGGCCGGGGCGGGCGATACCGGCCAGGTAGACGGGGGCGTTGGTGTGGATGAAGGGGAGGGTGACGAATTCGGTGAAGCCGCCCGTCTCCTGCTGGATCTCGGCGAGCAGCCGCAGATGGGCCAGCCAGTGGCGGGGCTGGTCCACATGGCCGTACATCATCGTGGACGAGGACCGGATGCCCAGCTCATGCGCCGTTTTGACGACCTCGATCCAGGTGGCCGTCGGCAGCTTGCCCTTGGTGAGGACCCAGCGCACCTCGTCGTCCAGGATCTCGGCCGCCGTGCCGGGGATGGAGTCGAGACCCGCCTCGCGCGCCGCTTCCAGCCATTCCCGGATGGACATCCCGGTACGGGTCGCGCCGTTGACGACCTCCATCGGGGAGAAGGCGTGGACGTGCATGCCGGGCACGCGCTCCTTGACGGCGCGTGCGATGTCGAAGTACGCGGTGCCGGGCAGATCGGGGTGGATGCCGCCCTGCATGCAGACCTCCACCGCGCCCACGTCCCACGCCTGCTGGGCGCGGTCGGCGACCTGGTCCAGGGAGAGGGTGTAGGCGTCGGCGTCCGTACGGCGCTGGGCGAAGGCGCAGAAGCGGCAGCCGGTGTAGCAGACGTTGGTGAAGTTGATGTTCCGCGTGACGATGTAGGTGACGTCGTCCCCGACCGTCGCCCGGCGCAGATCGTCGGCGATGCGGCACAGGGCGTCCAGCGCCGGGCCGTCGGCGTGCAGCAGGGCCAGCGCCTCGGGGTCGGTCAGCCGCGTGGGGTCCTCGGCGGCCCGCGAGAGCGCGGCCTTGACGTCGGCGTCGACACGGGACGGGGCCATCCCCGGGGCCGCGGCCTCGCGCAGCGCCTCCCAGTCCCCGTAGACCTCGTCGAAGTCCTCGCGGCGGTCGCCGGTGCGGCCCTCGGTGTCGATGGTGCGGTGCAGATCGGTGCGTCCGGAGGCGCTGAACGCCTCCTCCGGCTCCTGCCACGGCAGCCCGGTGGGGATCGCCTCCTCCCGGGCCAGACCGGTCTCGGGGTCGGCCAGGGCGGTCACGTGCGGCAGCAGCCGGGGGTCCAGCCAGGGCTCGCCGCGCCGGATGTACTCGGGGTAGACCGCGAGCCGTTCGCGCAGCCGGAAGCCGGCCGCGGCGGAGCGCTCGGCCAGCTCGTCCACCTGGGGCCAGGGGCGCTCGGGGTTGACGTGGTCCGGGGTGAGCGGGGAGACGCCGCCCCAGTCGTCGATACCGGCGGCGATGAGCTGCTCGTACTCCGCGTCGACCAGGTTGGGCGGCGCCTGGATGCAGGCGGACGGGCCCAGGATGTGGCGGGCGACGGCGACGGTGGCGACCAGGTCGTCCAGCTCCGCGTCCGGCATCCCCCGCATGGCGGTGTCCGGCTTGGCGCGGAAGTTCTGGATGATGACCTCCTGGATGCCGTGGTACGAGCGGGCGACGCGGCGCAGCGCGAACAGCGATTCCGCCCGCTCCTCACGGGTCTCGCCGATCCCGATCAGCAGCCCGCTGGTGAAGGGCACGGAGCTGCGCCCGGCGTCCTCCAGGACGCGCAGCCGCACCGCCGGCTCCTTGTCGGGCGAGCCGTAGTGGGGGCCGCCGGGCTCGCTCCACAACCGCTCGGCGGTGGTCTCCAGCATCATGCCCATGGAGGGGGCGACCGGCTTGAGCCGCTGGAAGTCGGTCCAGGTGAGGGCGCCGGGGTTGAGGTGGGGCAGCAGGCCGGTCTCCTCCAGGATGCGGATCGCCATGGCCCGGACGTACGCGATGGTGTCGTCGTACCCCTCGGCCTCCAGCCATGCGCGCGCCTCGGGCCAGCGGTCCTCGGGGCGGTCGCCGAGGGTGATCAGCGCTTCCTTGCAGCCCATTTCGGCGCCCCGGCGGGCGATGGCGAGGACCTCGTCCGGCGACATGAACATCCCGTGACCCGCGCGGCGCAGCTTGCCGGGGACGGTCGCGAAGGTGCAGTAGTGGCACTTGTCCCGGCACAGCCGGGTGAGCGGGATGAAGACGCTGCGCGAGTAGGTGATGACCCCGGGGCGGCCCGCTGCCTCCAGCCCCGCGTCGCGGACCCGGGCGGCGGAGGCCATCAGATCCTTCAGGTCGTCACCACGGGCCTGGAGCAGCACCGCCGCCTCGGCCGTGTCCAGCGCCACCCCGGCGCGGGCGCGCCCCAGCGCACGGCGCATCGCGTTGGCCGTGGGTGCGGCGGAGCCAGTCGGGGCGTCCGGTTCGTTTCCCTGCGCGCTCGTGGTCATCCTCCGAGGATACGAGCGGTGTGTGACACCGCCAGACGGGCCGGGCCTGCGGGTTTTGTGGGTCTGATCACGACGGGTGAGGGCCTGGCCCGGGAATACGGCGTGTCGCAGGGGGCGGGTACGGACACGGGGCGTCGCAGGGGGGCGGGTACGGACAGGGGGCGTCGACGGCCTTCCGCGCACTCCGCGGCGTCCCGCCCGGAGAGCGGTGCGGATCCGTACGTTCCCGCGCGGTCTTTCGTACGTTCTCTCGCCGCCATGGAGTTATCCACAGGGCTTTCCGTGCGTGTCACCCACGCGTACAACGGTGTCACGCGGGTGTCGGACGGCACTCTCGACTCTGGGGGGCACCTCATGCAGCGACGCGACGTACTCAGGCTCTCCGCGCTTGCGGGCGCGGCCGGTGTGCTGACACTCGATCCCATGACCTTCACCCAGGCCGAAGCGGCCGGCCCGGCCGACGGCCGGGAGCAGACGAAGACCCTCACCGGCCATCTGCCCACCGGCGCTCCGGACTTCGTCTACGTGCCGGTCGAGGTGCCGGACGGGGTGCGTGAGATCGCCGTGTCGTACGCCTACGACAAGCCGGCCGTCCCGGCCGGCACGCAGGGCAACGCCTGCGATATCGGCATCTTCGACGAGCGCGGCACGGAGCTGGGCGGGCGCGGCTTCCGCGGCTGGTCGGGCGGGGCCCGTACGGAGTTCGCCATCAGCGCCGAGGAGGCGACGCCCGGCTATCTGGCGGGGCCGGTGAAGGCGGGCACCTGGCATGTGGTGCTGGGGCCGTACACGGTCGCCCCGCAGGGCCTGGACTACCGGGTCACCGTCACCCTGCGGTACGGCGCGCCCGGCACCCCCCGCAAGCCGGTCCATCCGCCGCAGCGGGCCAAGGGCCGGGGCCGCGCCTGGTACCGGGGCGACTCGCATCTGCACACCGTGCACTCCGACGGCAAGCGCACCCCGGCCGAGCTGGTCGCCGCCGCCCGTGCCGCGGGGCTGGACTTCATCACCACCACCGAGCACAACACCACCTCCGCGCATGGCGCGTTCGACGGCCTGTGGGGCGATGACCTGCTGATCCTCACCGGTGAGGAGATCACCACGCGCAACGGCCACGTGGTCGCCCTCGGCACCGACCCCGGCGTCTTCATCGACTGGCGCTACCGCGCCCGGGACAACCGCTTCGGCCAGTTCGCCCGCAAGATCCGGCAGGCCGGCGGCCTGGTGATCCCGGCGCATCCGCACGGCACCTGTGTCGGCTGCAACTGGAAGTTCGGCTTCAACGAGGCCGACGCGGTGGAGGTGTGGAACGCCGACTTCACCCCGGACGACGAGATCACGGTCTCCGAGTGGGACAACACCCTGGTCGCCGCCGCCCGCGGCGACGGCCGCTGGCTCCCCGCCGTCGGCCACAGCGACGCCCACCGCGAACCCCAGGCCGTGGGCCTGCCGCAGACGGTGGTGCTCGCCGACGACCTCTCCCGCACCGCCCTCCAGGAGGGCATCCGGGCCGGCCGGTGCTGGATCGCCGAGTCCTCCAGGATCGACCTCACCTTCGAGGCGCTGGGCGGACGCGGTCAGCACGCGGGCATCGGCGAGCGCCTCCGGGTCGGCCGCACGGAGCAGGTCACGGTCCGCCTGAAGGTCTCCGGCGTGGGCCCCGGCTGCTCGGTCCGGTTCATCACCGACCAGGGCCAGCTGTACGGCACGGCGGTCCCCGACTCCGGGTCGGTCACGGCCGAATGGCGTACGACGGCGTCCTACGCGGCCTACGTACGCGCCGAGATCCGCCGCGCCCCGGCGGACGGCGGCGCCTCGGGCGTACCGGGGCCGATGGCGGCGATGACGAACCCGATCTGGCTGGGGGCTCAGTCCTGGGAGCGGTAGGTGGCTGGGTGCTCAGTCCTAGGAGCCGTAGGTGGCCGACCACTTGCCGCGGGAGAAGTGGCACACACCGTCGGGGGTGATCTGCACGCGACTGCCGTAAACGGGCAGCCCGCCCTCGGCGTTGAGCCGGTGCCGGATGCGTTCCAGCGCCGTCCACAGGCGCCGAGGGCCGCCCTGGTGGACCATGGGCGGGTCGATCCATGTCGCCGAGGCGCGGGCCCATGAGCCGTCCGGATGCACGAGCCACGCCATGCGTTCCCCGCCGCGCTCCTCGTGGAAGGTCTCGACTCCGGGCACGGCGAGTTCCAGCATGGCCTGCACATCCCACGCCTCGGCGACGTTGAGCACCGGATAGCGGCCCTCGGTCACCTCCTCGCCCTCACGGTCCCGTATGGCCGCGAACAGCTCACCCGCGCCCGGCGGGTAGTCGGCGCCCCTACGGGCGCTCATGAACCCGGCCCGGTCCCACTCGACAACCCCGTGGGCGCTGCCGTCCACGTCCTTGTCGGCCGTGATGATCACGTTCATACGGGCGAGCGTGGTCACCAGCCGTCCGCCGGGACGCAGCGCCGCCACCACGCCGGCGAGGTGCGACAGCGCCACCATGGACACGATGCGGTCGAAGTCTTCCGGGAGTGGTCCCGTGGCGTCGCAGGTGATCACCCGGGGAAACATGCCGAGCGAGGCGAGGCGCGCCGTCGCGGCCTCGGTCAGGTAGGGGTCCACGTCCATGGCCGTGACGTGCGCGGCCCCGAGCCGGTGCGCCGCGAGAGCGGTGCTGGCCCCGGTGCCCGTGCCGATCAGCCCGAGATCCGCGCCGTCGTACAGCAGCCCGTGGCGCAGCATCCGCACGACCAGCCCGGTCATGGTGCTCGATGACGTGGGGAGCCCGGTCGGCCGGTCGTCGGAGCGCGCATGGTCGGCGTGCAGCGGGCCGACGCGGGTCACCAGCGATGTGTCCGTATAGGCCGCGCGCAGCCACGCCGACTCGTCCGACCGCCCGTCGCGCAGCACCCATGTGTCTCCGCCCGCCCGCTCCCACCAGCGGGGCACGAACACGTGCCGAGGCGTGGCGGCGACCGCGTTCCGCCACCTCGACAGGGGTGGGGTCACCTCGGCCGCGAGCCGTTCGGCATGCGGTTTCCAGTCCATGGGCGGCCTCACTCGTCATATTTCGGGTCGCACGCGGTCTGTTCCGCAGGCGAGCAGTCACCACTGTCCGACGCGGGTTTGCAGTCAGGATCACACGGGTTGTTGTCGGTCCGGGCCGGAATCGAGCCCACCGCCTCGGCCCACGCCTCCCCGGCCAGGATGGCGGCCAGTCCCCGTACCTGTACGTTTCCCGTGGGCAGCCCTCGTGCCATCACGCACGGGGTCACCTCACCCGTGGGCAGAACGGCGACCTGTCCGCGACCGCAGCGCCCGCACAGTTCCGCAGTGTCCGTCTCGGCGGCCCCGGGCAGGGAGGCCCGGCCGAGACGCCGGATCCGGTCGGTGCGGATCTTCGTCACTCCAAGCGCTTCCAGCTCGCGTCGTGCCTCGGTCACCCGCTGCCCGGGCAGTACGTGAACGATGCCGACGCGGAGCGGGATGTCACGTCGTACCGCCTCAGCGATGTTGGCCCGAGTCCGCTCATAGCTGCCCGGACGAGTCGTGATGGCGTCATGTTCCTTGACGCGGTCGCTGTAGTAGCTGGTGGCCAGCTTCACGCCTTCACGGGCGAGCAAGCCCCACCACTCGGGTTTGACGTGAAAGAGATTGCTGTAGACCTCGGCCCGGAGGCCGAGGCTCAGCGCGTGGTCCACCAACTCGGTCCATGCCGGGTGTGTGGTCGGTTCTCCGCCGATGAACTGCACCTCGCGCACGCCCAGCCCCGCCGCGTCGCTGATCACACGCTGCCAGTCGCCGGCCGTCAGCAGGCCATGCCTGCCGTTCGGTCCCGAGTCGGCGAAGCAGTGGGTGCACTGGAGCTGGCAGGCTCCGGTGATCTCCAGCTCGACAACCCTTGGCACAACCGTCCCGACCGCCGCCGAACTTCCTACAACCGCGCCCACATGGCCCCCTTGAGTCGGTGTGAACCGCTGACGCACGGTCTACCCGCCCCGGCATGGTCCTGCCTTGACGCTCGCTCGGCTACGTCCGCCATGGGTCGGCCGAGGCGGACGGCTTCCCCGCGATGCCGAACCGCGCCCAGACGCATTTGCCGCACCGGCGGGGGGTGTGGCCCCACGCGTTCGCCAACTGCTCGATGACAAAGAGGCCACGGCCGCCTTCCGCGTCGATGTCGGCGATGCGGAGTCGGGGGAGCCTGTCCCCGTCCGGGTCCGTCACCTCGAGGACGATCTCCTGCCCCTGCACCGAGACGCTGATCTCGATCTGGGCGAACGTCACGCCGCAGTGCTTGATGGCGTTCGACACCAGCTCTCCGGCCGCCAGTATCACGTCGTCGGCGAGGCCGCCGCTCACGCCCCAGTCCGCGAGGCTCTTGCCCACCCTCGCCCGCGCTCCCGGCACGTTCCTTATGTGCTTGGCGATCCGGAAGGTGTCCCGTCGCGACCCGTCCGTAACGGCATTGGGCATGGCAGACCTACCCCCTGACTGTGCGTCATGCGGTGCGCTCCGTGATTGAGCACGCACCGAATGTTATGGAGCAAGCACGACGTTCGCAAGCAGTACTGATGCATGCTTGCAATTCGGCTACTCTCTGTGGGAGGAGGCGGCCGTACAGTGGTGACCGGCGCCATCGGGAGGCTGGTGGTGCCCGAGGAGAGGGAGGATCAATGCCCGCAGGGGGACGGCCGACGGTGCGGAGCAGGCGGCTCGGCGCAGCACTCAAGCGGTACCGACAGGCCGCCAAACTCGACCAGCAGGACTCCGCCGAAGTGATCGCCTCGTCTGCGGCCAAGATCAGCCGAATCGAGTCCGGCCATGTGAGCGCCCGCGTCATCGACGTGCGCCTGCTGCTGGATGCCTACGGCGTGAAAGACCCGGAAGTACGGGCCCGGCTCGAGGAGTTGGCGAAGGGGTCCAAGAAGCGCGGTTGGTGGCTTGAGCACGCGGCGCATCTGCGGCCGGACTATCTTGACCACATCGCCTTGGAGGATGACGCGACCTACATTCGGGAGTGGCAGCCCGTGCTCATTCCCGGCCTCTTGCAAACCTCCGCCTACGCCGAGGCAAGCATTACGGCGGGACCCAACTATGTCGATCCGGAGCGGGTCGCGCAATTGGTCAAGGTGCGCCTGGCGCGGCAGGTACAGATCGAGCCCGGAGGAACGTCGTACGCGGTCATTCTCTGGGAACCCGTGATCCTGCATCCGCTGTTGAACGACGAGATCCACCGCGAGCAGCTGTCCGCCATCCTCGAGGTGGGCAAGAGGCAGAACGTCACGGTCCAGGTCCTTCCGTTCTCAGCCGGAGTACTTGCCGGGACGACCTCCGCTTTCTCGTCCTTCAGCTTCGATTCGGATCCGTCCGTCGAGGCGGTCACCATGGAGAACCTCCGAGGCACCTCGATCCTGGAGGACCCTCAGGACCTCGTCGCTTACGCCAATGCGTTCGACCTACTACGATCGGCCGCGCTGGGGCCGGAGGAAAGCGCACGACTGATCCGGCGCGTACTGCGGAGCAGTGAGGAAGACGCGAAGTGAACCCTGAGGTGATAGGCCCTTATCGGACGTCGTCGTACTCCGGGCAAGAGGGAAACTGCGTGGAAATCGCGGTCACGTCCAACGGCGGCCGCGCCGTGCGGGACAGCAAGAACCCTGGCGGGCCGTCCCTCCACTTCACCGGTGAGGGGTGGCGCGCGTTCCTCCGGGGCGTCGAGGGCGGGGCGTTCGACAGCTAGCCTCGACTGGCCTCGCTCTTGCGCCACCTCCTGGCGGTTGTCGGCGGGCCCGTTCGCTCCCGACGCCGGTGTGCATCCCCCCGGCCGCCGAGCCGTTCGAGTCGCGCGGCCATGACGGCGGCGACGGCCCGGCCCGGGAACCGCCCTGCGGGACGGCCAGCCGGTCGTGTGGGCCAGGCGCCCGAGCAGCAGCGCGACCGCGGCGAACGCCGGTGAGGGGGGCCGACCGATGCCGTGGGCGGCCACACCCGAGCCCCCGTGCCGCCCCGGTGCGCAGGCCGCCAACCCGGGCACCCGTGCCCCCTCCGGCGCGCAGGCCGCCAACCCGAGCGCCCGTGCCGCCTCGGCGCGCGGGCCGTCGCCGACGCGGCGGGCATGCGCCGACGCGCGGGTGGCCAGTACGCCAGTACCGCCAGAGCCCGCGGGTTCGTCGGCGTGTGCCGGGTGCGAAGCATCAGCTCCACCACGTCCACGGAACGCCCCATCAGGGGCCAGGCCGGCCCGGCCGGGCGGCCCTTGAGGGGACGTCACCAGGGCACGACTCCACCGTCGTCGAACATCTGACCGGTGGGGCCGTTGTCGGGGAGAGCCGCCAGCCTGACGGCGATGGCCGCGCCCTGCTCAGGGGTCTGCGTGCCGGCGAACCCGTTGAGGTCGGTGGCCACGTAGCCGGGGCAGGCGTTGTTGATCAAAATGTTGGTGCCGCTCAGCTCCTTGGCGTACTGGATGGTGACGGCGTTGAGGAAGGTCTTCGTGGGCGCGTAGGCCCCGCTGATCCCTCCGAGGTCGGCGCCGGGCGTGGTCTGCAGCGACAGAGAGCCGACATGGCTGGACTGGTTGACGATCCGCGGGTGCGCCGAGCGGCGCAGCAGCGGCAGCATCGCGTTGGTGACCCGGATGACGCCGATGACGTTGGTCTCCACCAGCCGCCGCACGGTCTCCAGGTCGATGGTCGAAGGCTGCTCCGGCCAGCCGCCCGCGACGCCGGCGTTGTTGACCAGCACGTCGAGGCGTCCCGCCCGCTCATCGATCAACCGCGCGGCGGCGGTCACGCTCTCGTCGTCGGTCACGTCCAGGGGCACGCCGAACGCGTCGGCGCCTGCCGCGCGCAGTTTCGCCACGGCGTCCGTCCTGCGCTGCTCGTCCCGGGCGCCGACGCCGACGCTCCAACCCAACGCAGCCAGCCCGGCCGCGATCTCGTACCCGATGCCCTTGTTCGCGCCGGTGACCAGCGCAATCGTCTTCTCACTCATGACATCGAGCATGGCCGCGCCTCGGCCGGGCACCAACACCATCTCGGCAGTGCAGCGATACCCGGACGGTATCAATCGGTCCTCGTCACGGTTACCTTGCATACATGGAGATACGCGAGTTGCGGTACTTCGTCGCCGTCGCCGAGGAACTGCACTTCGGCAAGGCCGCCCAGCGTCTGGAGATAGCCCAGCCGCCGCTGTCCCGCGCCATCGCCCGGCTCGAACGACAGCTCGCGGTCACGCTGCTGGAGCGCACCAGCCGCAGGGTCACGCTCACCGAGGCCGGAGCCGTCCTGTTGTCCGAGGCACGCTCGATCCTCAGCGCGGTAGCCGCGGCCGAGCGGCGTACCCGGCAGGCCGCGCACAGCCGCTCCCGCCTCGTCCTCGCCGTCAAATCCGGCACCGCCGGCGAGTTGCTGGCCAAACTGCTCGACGCGTACCGCGCGGAGCCCAACGCGGCCACCGTCGATCTGCTGCTCTGCGAAGCGCATCAGCAACAGGAACTGCTGCGGAACGGGCAAGCCGATGTGGCTCTGCTGCACCTGCCCTTCGATTCGACGGCCGGACTCGACACCGAAATGCTGTGCACCGAGGGACAGGTGGCGATCCTGCCCGCCTCCCACCGCCTCGCCGGCCGCTCCCAGATCCGGGTGGCCGAGGTCACCGCGCTGCCGGAACTCCCGATGGCACGCTGGCCGGACCACGGCGGGAGCTACCCGGAGGGACCGGGGCCGGAGGTACGGAACCTGACACAGCTCTTCCAGCTGATCGCGCTCGGCCGCACCACCGTGATCATCCCCGAGTCCGCCGGCACCGGCCTGAGCGGGGATCTCGCCGCCGTGCCGGTCCTGGATGCCCCGCCCGTGACCACCGTGATCGCTTGGCCGTCGCAGAGCCGACTTCGCGCAGTCGCCGACCTGATCCGCGTAGCAACACGCCTTTGACTGGCCGTTTCCGCACCCGCTCAGAGCGCATGTGAGGCCGACGGCGGCCACAGCAGCGGGCCGGTCGGTGTGCAGTGCGCACCAGAACAGCGCGGCGGTCACCAGCACGGCGCCCATGCCGATCGCGGTGCGCAACGGCCCGTCGCGCTCACCGTATGCACCGAAATGCCTCGTCAGGCTGAGAAATGAACCAGGCGATCCTCATGACGTCCCCAGTGGCTCTCTCCTCGCGGCGGTGATCACGCCCCGCCGCGCGGCGCGGGAGCCGCGAGGAGCGTTTTCCTGGCAAGACTGGCGGTGCCGGCCGCGTCGCCCAGGCGGTGCAGGACGATCCAGCGGCCGTCGTCGTGCGCGGCGGCCACAACGGACGAGCCGCGCGTGGCGCCGTCGTGCCACGTGGTCGAGGAGCCGCGCCGCCAGCTGGGCGCGGGCGGGCCCAGCCGTCGCTCGACGAGCAGTCCGACCACGGCCCGGGAGAGGGTCCGGCAGGTGGACCACAGACCGCCGGCCGGCAGGATCGGTCCGGTCAGCGTCCACAGAGGGCGAGGGCGACCGAACAGGCCGTGCGGGACGAGGCGTCGCTCCCGCGGCGGCAGCGCGGTCACCGCGCCAGCGCCCAGTCCCAGGGGCGAGAGGACGTGATCGTCCACGAGTCGCTGGTACGAGCGTCCCGTGACGACGGTGAGGGCGTGCCCGAGCACGGCGTACCCGAGGTTGGAGTACTCCTCCTGTCCCAGCCGCCCCGTGGCCACCCGGTCCAGCTCGCGCAGCGAGGAGCGCAGGGCCTGGTCGCTGAAGGTGACGTACGGGTCATCGGGCGGACCGGTGGGGCCGACAGGCAGGCGCGGCAGGCCCGAGGTGTGCTCAGCGAGGTGGCGGAGGGTGATGCCCGTCCCGGCGGGCACCTCCTCAAGGCACTCCTCCAGCGGAGTGTCGAGACCGACATCCCCTTCCTTCGCCAACTGGGTCAGGACGGTTCCGGTGAACACCTTGCTGAGGGAACCGATTTCCACGAACCGGTCCTGGTCGTGGCCATGGGCGGTCCGGTCGTCGATACCGGCGCCGCCCAGCAGGCAGATCGGGATGGGCACGTTTCTGTCGCTCCTGTCGGTCAGACGAGTTCGGCCTCAGGGTTGGACGTCTGCGCTCTCCCGACTCGGTCGCTCCGCCGTTGGGGGTTCTGCCGTTGCCACCGCCTCCGCCTCGGGCGTCCGGGCCCCGGGGAGCCTGCCCCGGGCTCACAGCAGAGCACGGTCGAGAGCGCCGGACAGAAAGACCAGATCGCACGCGCACCTTGTCAGAGCGAAGCCTGAGCAGCAACGGGCACCCGGAGTCTCGCAGCGCCTACCCGTACATCAGGGGTGTGTGTCTTCCCCTCATACAGTCCGTGACATGCTGTGCCCGCGGGAGCGCGCGAGGCGCGGCTTCGCTCGGTCCCGCCTCCGCGGCTACTCCATGCGGCATCCCTTGGCGACGATTGGCAACAGCGGAAAGAGAAGGTACCGATGAATCCGGCGGCAGTGAAGTGATCAACGACACGGTCATGAGCGGCTCATTGATCGCCGCTCTCCCGATCGCAGTTCTGGGCGGCCTCGTCTCTTTCTTTTCGCCCTGCGTACTTCCGTTGGTGCCCGGCTATCTGGGGTACGTCACGGGGTTAGGAGGCGCAGACCTGAAGCAAGCGAAACGAGGACGAGTGCTTGCAGGCGCAGCCCTGTTCGTTCTGGGCTTCACCGCTGTTTTTGTCTCCGGTGGAGCACTCTTCGGGTATTTCGGCAGCAATCTTCTGGAGCACGCCGAGGTCATTTCACGGATACTCGGAGCTTTCACGATCTTTGCCGGGCTGCTCTTCGCCGGAGTCTTCCGTTTCGGGTTGAGGGAATTCAGGTTTCACATCCACCCGGCCAGTGGCCTCATTGGCGCCCCAGTCCTGGGTGCCCTGTTCGGCATTGGGTGGACGCCGTGTTCGGGGCCTACGCTTGCGGCCGTCAACTCATTGGCCTTCACGGAGGCCAGCGCGGCGCGGGGGGCGATCCTCGGTACGGCGTACTGCCTGGGCCTGGGCGTCCCCTTCCTGGTTGCGGCAGTCGCGCTTCGCCGCACCCTCACAGCTTTCTCCTGGTTCAAAAGGCATTACCTCTGGGTCATGCGCCTCGGCGGTGGAATACTGGTCGTCACCGGCCTACTGCTGGTTACGGGCATGTGGAGCTATGTAATTCAAGCAACCCAAACATGGTCCTCTAATTTCACTACCGGTTTTTGAGCACGGGGCCACGCAACATTCCACACCTTCATATAACCACCAGCAGCAGCATGCAACGGGACATTCGCCTCTGATTATCGCTAGAGATAAGATGAACCCAACGCACAAAACTGGCTACTGAACTTAAATGCGTGATGTCGGGACCGGATGCCCGGCATGAGTCGCCCGGGCCTATGGTTGCCGCGGGACAGTCCGTCGGAAGAGTATCCTCCCGTGAGCTGGCCACTGCAGCAGTTACCGAAACCCGAGTTCTTCTTGATCCCCGTCGAGGCCCCGCCCGAGGTGCCCACCCAGCTCGCTGTCGAGCTCGAGGAGACCGGCATCCCTCGAAGACGATCCAGGCGCCGCACTCCGCCGCGGTGCTCTTACTCGCGGCCAGATCTCCTTCTTCCAAACCTCGACCGCATCTTCGTCCCGCTCGATGGCACACCTGGCCGGCTGCTGCCAGCTCCAGCCATGCCACTTCAGCAACCGCCACGTGCCCTGGACGGTGCAGGAGACGTGGAACAGCCGACCGATCAACGTCCTGATCCGTGCCAGCGTCCACCCCTGGTCCGCCCAGCCGTGAACCAGCGGGCCACGCTCCAACTCTCGCTCCAGCCTGGCGATCTGCGTTTCGCTGAGCCAGGACCGCCCCGGAGAGCCCAGCGACAGGACCCCGGCGTCGCGCTCGCGCCAGGCCCGGCGCCACCGCTCCACCGACCGCTCACTCACCCGCAGAGCGGCGTCGACCTCGCGATTCCGTCCTCTTCGACCAGCTACGCCATGCCCCGACCGAGTCGTGCGTAGCTGATGAAATCATTTGGCGCGCAAAGATAACCCTTGCCCAGGCCGGCCAGAAAGCAGCGTCCACTCCCAGCCCGTCAACGAACTGCACGGAACGAGTCGACATACTCACGTGCTTACCCGGAGGTGACGAGTGCGATACCTCATGCCTCGGCACATGATGCGAACCCTCTCCCTGGCGATGGCGTTTCCTGCCTCTCGCCGGGTGCCCGCTGGATCCTACCCGAGGTCCCGAGAAGCCCGAAACAACAATGAGGGCCACGCCTCCCCAGGATTCCGAGAGCAACTGCACTATCGCGAAAGTCTTCCGGCCATTCCGCCAAAGAGGTGGCACGCTAAATTTCACAGGCCTTGCAACCCCTCGTTACGTCGCGGAGCGAACCCTCACGCTTACCCGGCGAGACCGGCCTGACCTGGCCGTCTCTCGGGGAGCACTCCGGCTCACATATCTGGCCAACCCTAAGGTGTCAAGTTATTATTTCGCACCCAAAAGCCTCCAAAAATGGACTTTTACCTCATTTTGCGCAATCTCGATGTCCGATTTCCCACTCACGGTCGAATCTTCTGCCGGTTTACGGTTTTCTGTGTCACCAATTTCCCGCATCAGGGAGCGTGAATGAAGACTGCCGTTCGTAAGCGCATCTCGGCTTTATTCGCCGCCACCGCCATTATGACAGGTGGGGCAATGACGATAGGCGCAAGCGCCGCTTCTGCGGCGGATAGCATTGGTTTCGTGCACGGGCCCAGCTCCATAGACGTGTACATCAATAACCGCATTGCCGGCCACACGGAGTGGCAGGCAAACGGCGACACTTTGGTGGCACAGGACGCTCTGTCAGACGGGTATCGAATCGAGGCTTACCTGGGCACCAGCCCCGTTCGCAAGGCGAGCACGGGCGGACACACCGCTCCGTACACAGCCAAGGTCGGCGGAAATCTGCCCGAGGGTAAGAAATACACGTTCTGGGCTTGCGTGGGCAAAGGGGATTCATCTCTCTTTTGCTCCGACGTGTATACCGTCACATCGTAGCAGCGGACCTCTCGCTCGAGAGCTCTTGCGCTAAAATCTAAATCAACAGGGTGGATCGGCCAGGTTCAGGTGACTCTGGTCGATCCACTCTATTGCGCCCTGGAATATACAGCTGGACATTCATACCAGTCCGCAACACATTGGCCAGGACCAGGGGGGGTGGCCGGAGCCAGGCCTCTTGGCTAGTGTTCCTTCAGCAGAGGGTCAATCATCTTTCGCAAGTCTTCTTCGGTGACCGCCTTCAAGGCGCGAGCAGCAATCCGCCCCTTCTTGTCGATAACGACAGTAGAAGGGATGAATTTCGGGTTCAAGCTCCCCTGGGGGAATTGAAGGATCTTCTTACCGATTGGGTCATACCAACTCGGATAGGTAATTCTGAAGTTTCTCTCGAATGCAAGCGCGGGTGCTTGGCTGATGTCCTGTGTATTGATTCCAACGAACTGCACCTCATCCTTCAGTTCACCTGCGACCTTCAAGAGATTTGGGACTTCAGCACGACAAGGAGAGCACCAAGATCCCCAGATGTTTATGACGACTACCTTGCCTCGATAGTCGGATAGGGTTAACGAACCACCTCCTAGCCGTGAACCTTCCAGACTCGGGGCCTTCGGTCGTTCTTCCTGAGCGTGGACGGTCCCGATTCCGTCATCCCCCTGTACGAACCGATTCCCGGTCCCGGCCGAGGTCGCGCCCTCGCTGCATCCGATGGCGAGAGAGACTGTGAGCACGGCCAGTCCTGCCCCAAGTGCGGCGACGCACGTCGGCCGATGCGGCCACCTCTTGAACGAGTGGTTCTCCATGGCAATCAGTGTCGCAGCCCTGGTGGAGGAGAGATGGTGGACGGTCATCTGCGGTGTCTGTGCCGCGCGAAAAGTCATCGCCACAGGTGGCATTGGAATGGGGCCTTGGTACCGCAAGTTTATCGCCTCGAAGTGAGAGGTCACCACGCGTCGGAGCACCGAAGGCCCAACCGCCCAGGCAGGGTTCTAGTGTTCCGTTGGCGTCCCTGGGCGACGGCGAGCACAGGTGGGCGTCCAGGTGACGACGTCGAGCGCACATCAAGCTGCAGACTTCGGGCGCACGGCATCGCAGTAGGCGAGCAGCCGGGCGCAGCGCCGTGCGCGTGCAGCAGGGCGGGATCAGGTTCGTCGCCCGTGCGGCCGGGGCCCGGGAGGGCCCGGTGTCTCGCCGGCGACTGAACTGGGGTTTGGCCGGTGTCTGTTGAGGCAGGCTCGCCGATCGGGCGGAGGCCGGAAGGAAGCGACCAAGCCGGGCCCAGGGCTGCGGCCCGCGCTGCCGCCGTTGGCCGAGCCCGACGAGTGGGGCGACCCGATATCCCCGCTCCGCTGGACGACGAAGCCCATCCGAAAGCCGACAGCGGAGTTGACCCGGCGATCCCACCCATCAGTGCGGCTCCCGCACGGGAATTTCTACGGGAACTGGGAGCGCGAGGCGAGCCAGAGCAGCACAGGTGCACGCCACGGGCCCCGACGGCCCGCCCTCGGTCCCCGTGTGCCCCCGGCGCCGTCCGCTCAGCCCCGCGTGCTCACCGTCTCCGTGTCGCGGCCCGACCGCAGTACCCGGCCCGGTATCGCGCCGGTGATCTCGTCGTCCCGGACGGTCTCGGTGCCGCCCACCCGGACGCTCACGATCCCCGTCGCCCGCGAGTCCAGCCGGGGGCTGTCGCCGGGGAGGTCGTGGACCAGCCGGGCCTGGCCCGCGTCGATCCGTTCGGGGTCGAAGAGGACCAGGTCGGCGTGGTAGCCCTCGGCGATCCGGCCGCGCTCGCGGAGCCCGAGCAGCCGCGCCGGATCGTCGGTCAGCATCCGCACCGCCCGCTCCAGGCCGACCAGCTTCCGGCCGCGCAGGCAGTCGCCGATGAAGCGGGTGGTGTACGGGGCGCCGCACATCCGGTCCAGGTGGGCGCCCGCGTCGGAGCCGCCGAGCAGGACGTCCTCGTGCTCCCAGGTCTGGCGGCGCAGCTCCCAGCTGGCCGGGTCGTTGTCGGTCGGCATGGGCCACAGCACGGTGCGCAGGTCGTCGGCGGCGCAGATCTCCACCAGGCAGTGGAGGGCGTCCTGCCCGCGCTCGGCGGCGATGTCGCGGACGACCCGGCCGGTCAGCCCGGCGTTGGCCGCGCTGTAGGTGTCGCCGATGACGTAGCGCTGGAAGTCGGTGAGCCGCCGGAAGACCCCGGCCTCGGGGCCGGCGGCGCGGCGCAGCATCTCCTCCCGTACGGCCGGGTCGCGGAGCCTGGCGATCCGCTCCGGTACGGGCAGCCCCAGGACGTCGCCCCAGCCCGGAATGAGGTTCAGCGCGCAGAAGGTGCCGAGCGACATGTTCATGGGGGTGAGGATCGGCATGGTGAGCGCGACGATCCTGCCGCCCGCCGCACGGGCCCGCTCGCCGGCCTCGAGCTGGCGCGGCACCCGCTCGGGGACGGCCGAGTCGATGGTCAGGACGTTCCAGTTGAGCGGGCGGCCGGCCGCCGCGGTCATCTCCACCAGCAGTTCGATCTCCGCGTCGGTGAACCGGTCGAGACAGCCCGCCACGATCGCCTCGATCTGCGTCCCCTCGTGCTCGCCCACGGCCCGGGACAGGGCCAGGAGTTCCTCCGGCCGCGCGTGGCGGGAGGCGACCGGCTGTCCGTCCCCGTCCGCGTGGGTCGAGGACTGGGTGGTGGACAGCCCCCACGCCCCCGCGTCCATCGCCTCGTGGCAGAGCCGCAGCATCTCCGCCAGCTGCGCCGGGCTGGGCTGTCCGCCGATCGCGTCCTCGCCCATCACATGGCGGCGCAGCGCGCAGTGCCCCACCATGAAGCCCGCGTTGACGGCGATCCGGCCCTCCAGCGCGTCCAGGTACTCGCCGAAGCCGTGCCAGTTCCACGGCGCCCCCTGTTCCAGCGCCACCAGCGACATCCCCTCGACCCGGCTCATCATCCGCCGGGTGTAGTCGGCGTCGCCGGGGCGGTCGGGGTTGAGCGGGGCGAGGGTGAAACCGCAGTTGCCGCCCACGACGGTGGTCACGCCGTGGTTCATGGAGGGGGTGGCGTACGGGTCCCAGAACAGCTGGGCGTCGTAGTGGGTGTGCGGGTCGACGAACCCGGGCGCGAGGACCAGCCCGGTGGCGTCCTGGGCGGACCGCGCCGGTTCGGTGACGGTCCCGGGCTCGGCGACGGTCACGATCCGGCCGTCCCGGAGGCCGACGTCGGCGACGTACGCGGGCGCGCCGGTGCCGTCCGCCACGGTGGCGCCCTTGATCAGGTGGTCGAGCACGGGAGGGCTCCCTTCTCGTGTCCGCCGCTACTGGGTCACGGTGTGCCGGAAGCGGCTCGTACGGTGCACCGGGTCGGTGTCGATCTTCGGGATGACGTGCTCGCCGATGAGCTTGATCGTGTTCATGGTGTCCTCGTAGCCGATCCCGATCGGCAGCCCGAACGACAGCTGGTCGGCCCCGGCCTGCTCCCACCGCTTGCACTGGCGGAAGACCTCGTCCGGGTCGCCGCAGATCATCAGCTCCTCGGCGATGAGCAGTTCGATGATCTCCTCGGTGTACTCCGGCAGCAGCTCGGGCCACTCCGGGATCCCCTCCGGGCGGGGGAAGGTGTCGTGGTAGCGGAAGAGCAGCGACTGGAGGTAGTTGAGGCCGCCGCCGACCGCGATCTCGACGGCCTTGGCGTGGGTCTCCGCGCAGATCGCGGTGGAGGTGACCATCACGTTGTCGTTGACGAAGCCGCCGACCGGTTCGGCCTCCTCGATGGCGTTCTTGTAGGAGTCCAGCACCCACTCCATGTCGGAGACCTTCTGGATGGAGAAGCCGAGCACACCGAGGCCCTTCCTGCCGGCCATCGCGTACGAGGGCGGTGATCCGGCGGCGTACCACATCGCCGGGTGGGAGCCCCCGTACGGCTTGGGCAGCACCTTGCGCGGCGGCAGCGACCAGTGCCGTCCGGTGAAGCCCTGGTACTCGTCCTGCAGCCACATCCTGGGGAACTCGGCGATGGTCTCTTCCCAGATCTCCTTGGTGGCGTTCATGTCGGTCACGCCCGGCAGGAAGCCGAGGATCTCGTGGCTGCCCGCGCCCCGGCCGGAGCCGAACTCGAACCGGCCGCCCGAGAGGTGGTCGAGCATCGCGACCTTCTCGGCGACCTTGACGGGGTGGTTGACCTGCGGCAGCGGGTTGAAGATGCCGGAGCCGAGGTGGATGCGCTCGGTGGCGTGGGCGAGATAGCCGAGGAAGACGTCGTTCGCGGAGAGGTGGGAGTACTCGTCCAGGAAGTGGTGCTCGGAGGCCCATGCGTACTTGAAGCCGGACCGGTCGGCCTGGATGACGTACTCGGTCTCCTCGACGAGCGCGTGGTGCTCGGCCTCGGGGTCGGTTCGGCGCCGGCTCTCGGGGACGTATCCCTGCACGAAGAGTCCGAATTCCATGGAGGTTCACCGCCTCAGACGATGGTCTATCCGACGTCTGCGTCTATCTGACGCGCCGTCAGATTTTGATTGACTCTGGCACCGCGGGCACGGACCGTCAAGGGCCGGGGACCGCCACCGGCCCCTGGTCGGCTAGAAGACCGAGACGCCGGTCAGCCAGCCGCCGTCGACGACGAACGGCTGGCCCGTCACATACGACGAGTCCTCCGACGACAGGAAGAGGGCCAGCCGCGCCACCTCCTCCGGACGGCCGATCCGGCCCAGCGGCACCAGCTTGCGGTAGAGCTCGTCGACCGCCGCCGACGCCTCCGCGGCGTCGGCGGCCGGGTCGAGCTGGGCCGGGTTGGTCATCGGGGTGTCGATCGCCCCCGGGCACATCGCGTTGACCCGGATGCCCTTGTCCGCGAGCTCCATCGCGGCCACCCGCGTCATCCCCACCACCGCCGCCTTCGTCGCGGCGTAGGAGGTGAGGAAGGCCATGCCGGACAGGGCGACGTACGAGGCGGTGTTCACGATCGTCCCGCCGCCCGCCGCCGCCAGCTCCGGCGCGACCGTCCGCATCCCCAGGAACGTGCCGACCTGGTTGACCTGGACCACCGCCAGGTACTCCGCCAGCGGGGTGCTGGTCAGCTCGTTGAAGCGGAGGATTCCGGCATTGTTGACCAGGCCGTCCACCGCGCCGAAGGCGTCCTTGGCGGCCGCGACGGCGGCGGTCCAGTCGTCCTCCCGGCCCACGTCCAGGTGCACGAACCGGGCGCTCTCCCCCAGCTCCTTCGCCAGCGCCTCGCCCCGCTCGTCCAGGATGTCGCCGAGGAGCACCCGGGCGCCCTCCGCCACGAACAGCCGTGCTTCCTGTTCCCCCTGCCCGCGTGCCGCCCCGGTGATGATGACGACGCGCCCGTCCAGCTTGCCCATTCCGTTCTCCCTAGTCATCGGACCGGTCATCGGGCCGGTCGTCGAGCCGGTCGTCGAGCCGGTCATCGAGCCGGTCATCGAGCCGGTCATCGAGCCGGTCATCGAGGTGCGGGGCGACATCGGCGGCGAAGGCCGCCATCTGGTCGGTCAGTTCGGCGTGGTCCCGGCAGCGGAACCGCACCTGGATCTGGTCCACCCCCATCGCGGCGTACGCGCGCAGGCTGTCGGCCAGCCGCTGGGGCGCACCGGTCAGGGTCCGGCGCCCCACGTCCCAGCCGGGCTCGCCCACGTACAGCGGCTC